>JAHJLI010000262.1 GCA_018821785.1 Pseudomonadota bacterium | reverse complement strand
GCCAAGGGATAACTCGGTGCGGTAGACTGCTGTCTACACACAACAACAGCCGGTTGAAGTGATCCAACCGGCTGTCTTGTTTGTTTATTGGCTGGTATTGGTTGTTGAGATAATTACTGGATTTGATTGTGAGAATTTACACCTGTTTTTATTATCATCTTCTTTGACAGTATTGGTCCTGTTTAGGGCAGATTGACTAAGGATCACCATTGCCCCATCCTTTAAGATGTATTCTTTTCCGCCGAGAAGATGAATTGCTGGAGGATCTCAACCGAACGTTCCATCGTTTGCGCCAGAGTGGCATCGACGAGGAACTGTTCTACACTCCATCTCCGATTTCGAAGCATTGAACACAAAGGGGAAATAATGTCAAACCATCCAAGAATTCTACATGATGTCAGCACATTGACAGATCAAGATATCTATTTATTTAAAGAGGGAAATCACTTCAGACTGTATGAAAAGCTGGGCTCGCACAGGATGACGGTGGCTGGTCAAAAAGGCATCCACTTTGCGGTCTGGGCTCCAAATGCGGCAGAGGTATCCGTCACCGGCGATTTCAATGAATGGGATACGGCATCTCACCCCTTGAAGATCAGAGCGGATGACACAGGAATATGGGAGGGCTTTATCCCTGAAATCGGCAAAGACGTCCTTTACAAGTATCATATTAGCTCACGGTATGAATGCTATCAGGCCGATAAGGGCGACCCCTTTGCTTTTCTCTGGCAGGTTGCCCCGAAGACCGCCTCGGTGGTGTCTGATCTGGATTATGACTGGCAGGACACGGATTGGATGAAAAACCGTAGACAAAACAACTCGTTGTCTTCTCCCATTGCGGTGTATGAAATACATCCTGGTTCTTGGAGAAGAGTGCCAGAAGAAAACAACCGGCCGCTGACCTATCGGGAAATGGCGGAATATCTCCCTGAATATGTCCGAGACATGGGGTTTACCCATGTCGAATTTACCCCGGTCACGGAGCACCCGTTTTACGGCTCATGGGGGTATCAGACTATTGGGTATTTTGCCCCTACGAGCCGATATGGAACACCGCAGGACTTCATGTTTCTTATCGACTGTCTGCATCAGTATGGCATCGGGGTGTTTCTCGACTGGGTCCCTGCCAGTTTTCCCGACGACCTGCACGGCCTGGTCTTCTTTGACGGAACCCATCTCTATGAACATGCGAACCCGAAGAAAGGTTTTCATCCTGACTGGAACAGTTATATCTTCAACTACAGCCGGAATGAGGTGCGGGCGTTCCTCGGCAGCAGCGCCGTATTCTGGCTTGAGAAATACCATGCGGATGGGCTGAGGATTGACGCGGTGGCTTCGATGCTCTATCTCGACTATGGCAGGGAGGAGGGGAAGTGGATTCCGAACGTCTATGGGGGAAATGAAAATATTGAAGCGATTGCCTTTTTGAGGAAACTGAACGAGGAGGTGTACCGGGAGTTTCCCGATGTCCAGACCATAGCGGAGGAATCGACGGCCTGGCCGATGGTGTCGAGACCTGTGTATACGGGGGGACTTGGTTTTGGCATGAAGTGGAATATGGGCTGGATGCACGATATCCTGGAGTATTTTTCGAAAGAGCCGGTTTTCAGAAAGTATCACCATAATCAGCTTATCTTCAGTATCCTCTATGCATTCACCGAAAACTTCATGCTGTCTCTTTCTCATGACGAAGCGGTCTATGGGAAGGGTTCTCTGCTGAACAAGATGCCGGGAGACGACTGGCAAAAATTTGCCAATCTGCGGCTTCTGCTCGGATATATGTACGCACATCCAGGGAAGAAACTCCTGTTTATGGGAGGCGAGTTCGGGCAGGGAAAGGAATGGGCACATGAAGACAGTCTGGACTGGCATCTCCTGCAATTTTCAGGGCATAAGGGTGTTCAAAGCTGGTTGAAACAGCTACACATTCTCTACAGAGGAGAACCTGCTCTGCACGAACTCGACTGTCAACCCGCAGGTTTTGAGTGGGTAGACTGCACCGACTGGGAAAAAAGTATCATCAGCTTTCTCAGAAAAGGAAAGACCCCGGGCGACTCCATACTGGTCATCTGTAATTTTACTCCGGTTACACGAGACAACTACCGAGTGGGTGTCCCAAGCGCAGGATACTGGAAGGAGATGCTCAACAGCGACGCAGGCGAATACGGCGGGAGCGGACAGGGGAATCTTGGAGGTGTCGAGGCAACAACTGTGCCGTGTCATGGAAGATGCTATTCTCTTTCTTTAGTTATACCGCCTCTCGGTATTGTATTTTTGAAGAACGAGAGCACCATTGAGCTCTGCAAGAAAACTGAGATAAGCCTAGCGCATGCAGCCGAGCGAACCGAAAATGCATTTGAAGCGGAGCAGTAACATCTTTAAAATCCAGCCAGACACAAATGGTCGCATATCACCACTTTCGCAAATATGACCATTTGTGTGGGGCCGTTACCTCCTGCCTTGCCCTTTCAGTAATTTGAAATAATTCCTAATAAACAATGAGATAGGTAATGTATTTAGTGTTTGGCTGAATAAATGCATAGGTTTATTTCAGACCAACGGCCAAGACGGCAATGTCAGTCTGGAGGTCAATCCTCATCTGACCCATGACACCAAAGCTACCATTGAGAATACGGTGTGGTCGGTGCAGACCACCATGAGACAGAGTTTCCAAACCCGTTATCAATTGAGCACCAACAGCGCATAAAAAAATCAACCTCAAAGAACAGAAGGAGTACCGCTATGCTGATCAAAACAAAAACTTCAAGGTAGCGTGACAACCTTTTTCATTGAGCTTCCGGTTATAGCGATTGCATGACTCAGATCTGAAAAACTAAAAAGAGGCAGATAATGATCAACGGAGAAGACATCACACGATCTGAAGATTACGCCGAGAGCATTATCAACACTGTGCGTGAACCCTTATTGGTGCTGGACCAAAATCTCAGAGTGGTCACCGTCAGCCGCTCATTCTATGATTTTTTCAAGGTAAAACCTGAAGAGACTGTGGGGCGGCTTATTTATGACCTGGGCAATAAACAGTGGGACATCCCCAGTCTGAGGGAACTGCTGGAAACCATCATTCCCGAAAAGACCAGCTTTGATGACTATGAGGTCAAACACGATTTTGCCACCATCGGCAGACGCACCATGCTGCTCAATGCCAGGCAAATAAAGCGAGCGATGGGCGAGGAGCGGATCATCCTGCTGGCCATAGAGGACATCACCGAGCGCAAAGAGACTGAAGCAGGCATTGAAAAGACGCGAAAAGAACTGGAGGTTATTAAAAAATTCGCGGATGAAGCCCATGAATTCGCGGACAGCGTCATCAATACCGTGCGCGAACCCTTGATTTCTTTGGATCAAGATCTCAGGGTGATCACCGTCAGCCGTTCATTCTATGACTTTTTCAAGGTAAAACCTGAAGAGACCGTGGGGAAGCTTGTCTATGACCTGGGCAATAAACAGTGGGACATCCCAAGACTGAGGGAACTGCTGGAAACCATCCTACCCCAAAAAACCAGCTTTGATGACTATGAGGTGGAACACGATTTTGCCACCATCGGCAGGCGCATCATGCTGCTCAATGCCCGGCAAATAAAGCGAAGGTTGGGCGAGGAGCGGATCATTCTTCTGGCTATCGAGGACATCACCGAGCGAAGGCAACTAGAAAACTTGCTTGCAGATTCCGAAGAGCGCTATCGACGTATTTTTGAGACCGCAAGTGACGGGATAGTACTTCTTGAAAAAGGGCAAGGGCATATCGTTAAAGCCAATTTGGCGACCGAGACAATGTTGGGGTATTCCGAGGTCGAGTATCTCGGGAAAAGTCTGAGGGCTATGGGTGTCGCGCTCGACACCAGTGATTTTGCCGGGATGATGCAGTCTCTGGACAGGCAGGGCATTCTGAACTATGAGGATGTTCCGACAAAAACCAAGGCAGGGGAAGATATCTGGACGGACATATATCTGGTTGACCGGGCAAAGGTGGCGCAATGCAATATTCGCGATGTCTCCGATCGGAAAAGAAAAGAAGGGGCTATCCAGAGGCTGAACAGGACATTACTGGCGCGCAGTCATAGCAGTAAGGCCATGTTACGTGCCGAGGACGAGGTAGGGTATCTCAATGAGGTCTGCCGGATCATTGTCGAAGACTGCGGCCATGCCTTGGTCTGGATTGGAATGGCGGAGCAGGATGAGGGTAAAACCGTGCGACCGGTGGCCCAGGCAGGTGGTGACGAAGGCTATCTCGATACGGCCAAGATTACCTGGACGGACACGGAACGAGGCCGGGGGCCTGTCGGTACGGCAATCAGAACGGGGAAACCTGCAGTTTTTCAGCCTATCAGCGACATTCCCGCATTTGCACCCTGGCGTGAAAATGCCGTCAAGAGGGGATATGCCGCAGTGATCGGTGTCCCTCTTCTGGAGAGGGGCGAGGCCTTCGGTTCTCTCAACATTTATTCCAGACACCGATGTCCATTTTCCGAAGACGAAGTGCAGCTGCTCAGTGATCTGGCCGCAGATTTATCGTACGGCATCGCCACTTTAAGGCAACGTGCCGCCCATGCTGAGGCAGAATCGGCGCTGCGGCTGATCGAAGAGCGATATCACTATTTATTCGACAATATGCTTGAAGGCGTTGCCTATTGCAAAATGGTGTATCAAGATGGAAATCCGTACGACTTTATCTATCTCGAGGTCAATAAAGCCTTTGAACAGCTGACCGGCATGAAGGATGTCAAAGGCAAGAAAATCAGTGAGATAATCCCCACTATTCATGAGTCGAACCCGGAGTTGTTGGGTGTGTACAGCAGGGTGATTTCGACCGGCATCCCGGAACGGTTTGAAACTTATACAGAGTCCATGGGCGGATGGCGAAGTGTCTCCGCCTACACTTATGAAAAACATCACTTTATTGTCGTATTCGACAATATTACCGAACAAAAAAATCTTGTGGCCCAACTCCATCACTCTCAGAAGATGGAGGCGTTAGGCACCCTGGCAGGGGGTATTGCCCACGATTTCAATAACATCCTGAGTGTGATCATGGGATATGGCGAAATTGTCATGGATGATCTGGAGGCCGGGAGTCCTGCAAGGGAAGATATGAAGGAGATGATCACTGCCGCTAAAAGGGCCGTGGATCTTACTGCAAGATTGCTTATTTTCAGCAGAAAACAGGTTATTGCAGTAGTGCCCATTAATCTCAACGACCTTCTCCGAAACCTGCAGAAAATGCTTAAACAAATTGTCCGAGAGAGTACTGATCTCACTCTGAACCTGACAAAACAGCCCTTGATAGTGCCGGCTGACGCTGGGCAGATAGAGCAGGTTCTGATTAATCTTGCCGCAAATGCCAGGGACGCCATGCCGGAGGGTGGATGGTTGACGATAAGCACAGGCCTTGTGGAAGTCGATGATAACTATGCTGCAGCCTATGGCTATGGCAAGCCCGGGACGTATGCGTTTATTACTGTCGCCGATACCGGGCAGGGTATGGATAAGGAGACACAGAAAAATATCTTCGAACCTTTCTTTACCACCAAAGAGATTGGACGAGGGACAGGCCTTGGCTTGGCAATTTCCTTCGGCATCATTAAACAGCATGACGGATACATCAAGGTCTACAGCGAACCCGGGGATGGTACGGTGTTCAAGATACTCCTGCCACTTTGTGGGGAAGCTGTATCCGCTTCAAAAATGGAAAAGGCCGCTGTTTCCATCAAAGGGGGAAATGAGACTATCCTTGTGGCTGAGGACGACGCCTCGCTCAGAAAATTCATACGAAGAACACTGGAGTCCTTTGGCTATGAGGTAATAATGGCAGAGGACGGTGATGAGGCTATTGAAAAATTTAAGAAAAACAGTGACCGGATTGATATCGTCCTGCTTGATATGATAATGCCGAAGAAAAACGGCAAAGAGGTCAGTGAGGCGATCAAAAAAATCAGTCCTGGGATGAAAATTTTTTTAACCAGCGGTTACACAATGGATGTTGTCAAGGCCAAAGAAGTAATGGAGACCGGTTTTGACTTTATCCATAAACCGTTTCAGTCGAAAGATCTTCTCATAAAGGTGAGGGAGATTCTAGATAGGTGACTTTAAAGGTGAGAAGCTTTTCGGCGGTATGGCACAGCATCTTATCTAAACAATATTCAAGACAAAAGGCACACTATGGAACACCTGACGATTTCCAGCAAACTCTATGGTCGGGACCGTGATATAAACCGATTGCTGGAATCATTTGAGCGGGTCAGCAGCGGTCATGGCGAAGTTTTATTGGTTCCGGGTCCTTCCGGAGTTGGAAAAACGGCCTTGGTGCATGAGCTGCGGATGCCGGTACTGAAAAGAAACGGTATTTTCATCCAGGGAAAGGTTGATCAATACCAGCATAATGTCCCCTATTTCGCTTTTCGGCAGGCACTGACCGAACTCTGCTGCGAGTTACTGTCCGGGAAGTACCGTTCACACTTCAAGGTCGATATTCTTTCGGCCATCGGCAATCTTGGTCAGGTGCTGATTGATACGGTTCCGGAATTCGAGACACTTCTAGGAGTTCAACCACCTCTGGAAAACATCAGTCCACAGGAAGCCAGGTACCGCTTTGCCGGCGTTTTTCGCAACCTGCTCAAGGTCATCTGCAAACCCGAACGTCCCGTGACACTCTTTATCGATGACTGGCAATGGGCTGGAACCTCATCCTTTGAACTGCTCAAACAGATGGAGATCGGGTCTACATTGCGCTATCTACTTGTAATCGTCTCATACCGCGATAACGAAGTGAAACCCGGCCATCCGCTGCTGTCTATGATAGATGATCTTCGAAGTCATGCTGTTCCTGTTGAACTCCTTCAGGTGAAAAATATCGCCCTCGATGATGTAAGGGAGATTGTTACCGACACCCTGATACCGGTGGTTGAAGAGAGTGCAGGACTGGCACTGATGATCTATGAAAAAACCCGCGGCAATCCATTCTTTGTCCGGTCGCTTATCAATTTTCTCCACGAATTCAAACTGATCTGGTTTGACCAGGACAGAAACTGCTGGCAATGGCGCAATGGGATAATCGACGGGGCGACCCTGCCCGACACTGTCCTCGAACTCTTTGCCCTGAAACTTGGGATTCTTGATACCGATAGCCGCAATCTTTTCTCCTTGGCCGCCTGCCTGGGAAATAGCTTTGATCTGGATATCCTGAGCATGATCAGCGGCCGGACTCTCGAGGAGTGCCTGACGCTGCTGTTCTCCCAGCAGGCAACGGGCCTGCTCCTGCCCTATGACGGTGGCAGTTCGATCGCCTCTGCAGGGGCTCCTGCCTCCCCCCGGACGGGTACATTCCTGCATGACCGGGTGCAGCAGGCAGCGTATGGTTTGCTAGCACCTGCAGAGCTTCCAGCCATTCGGCTGAAGATCGGCAGGCTCCTGCTTGCCAGTCTTGGTGTGGAACAGCTCGACAAGCGCTTGTTCGAGGTGGTGAACAACCTGAATGCCGGGTACCCACTGATCCAGGAACCAGCAGAACAACTGAAAGTCCTTCAATTGAATATCATTGCTGCGCGTAAGGCCTACGCCGCTGTGGCCTTCTCTGCAGCGCTGCAGTTTTACCGAGCCGCAAATCGTTTTCTAGAAAACCCAGTTTTTGCCGATCACCTGTGGCGCGATCACCACGATTCGGCCATGGAGCTTTTCAAAGGACGGGCTGAATGTGAATTCCTCGAGGGCAGCAAGGATGAGGCCGAAGAGTGTATTCAACAGGCCGTGGCGCATGCTGAATCAGCGCTCGAACAGGCAGGCGCCCTCACCCTTCGTATCGTTCAATATACCTTACTGGCGCGGTATGGTGAGGCTATTGCGGCGGGACGACTGGCACTGGAGGCGCTCGGCATCAGCCTGCCTGTTGACGGCTACGAAGAGGCGCGCAATGCCGAGATCGCACTGGTGCGGCAGGCGCTGGAAAGCCGCACGATTTCCTCGCTGGTCGGGCTGCCTCCGATGAGCGATCCCGAGATGCTCATGGCCTCGAAAATTCTTATCACCTTGGGACCACCCTGCTACCGCTCGCATCAGCGACTCTGGGCCGTGCTTGTCCCCAAAGTGGTGAATCTGACGCTGCGTTACGGTAACATTGACGAGGTTGGGTACAGCCACACGGCTTTCGGTGGGCTGCTGGGATGGGTCGATGACGATTATGTTGCGGCAAGGGAGTTTGGGGAGCTGGCGACTCGTCTTATGACCACCATGTTCCGGTCCCCGTCAGATCAGAGCGTCTTTTATCTGATGATCGGCAGCTCGATACGGCACTGGTTTAAACATCTCAAATACAGCACCCAGGATTATAAAGATGCCTACGAAATCGGGTTGCTGTCGGGCAATCTGCAATACGCCGCGTATGCCTTCGGGCACAACATGTACTGCCGGTTCTACCAGGGTGTCTCCCTGGCAGACCTGATACGGGAGACAAAGCGTTCCCTGGAATTCAGCCGGACACGTCACAACCAATGGGCGATTGACCTGTTGGAGGCAGGGCTGCAGGTGTTTGGCGTATTGTCTGCCGAACGTCCCGCCGTAAACACCAATGACGCCTGGTCGGAGGAAACGTTTCTGCAGCAGGTCAAGGATCATCAGAATATCCAGGTCACATGTATTTACAAAGTGTTAAAAACGTTTTCCCTTCTGGTGTCCGGCGATTATGAAGGGGCCCTGGTGGTGTCGGACGAAAGTGAACCGCTCATGTACACGGTGGGAACACAGGGGCTCCTGCCCTGGCCCGAGCATGTTTTCGCGCGCCTTTTGATTCTCACAGCGCTCTATACAAAAGCTGATGGGAACCGGCAAACAACCTGGCGCACTGAACTTGAAGGGGCTATCGCCAGGCTGCGTATCTGGGCTGACAACTGCCCCGAGAATTATGGGCATAAATACCTGCTGGCTGCGGCAGAACTGGCCAGGATCGATGGCAGACCGGTTGATGCCATGCAGCTCTATGACAATGCTGTGGAAGCAGCTCAGAAAGGCGGCTTTCTGCAGTGGGAAGGCATGGCCAATGAACGGGCGTACAACTTTTGGCTGGGTTTCGGAAGTGAGCGTATGGCCCAAAACTACTGGCAACAGGCCTATGTCTGTTATAGCCGATGGGGTGGTGTTGCCAAGGTGCACTCAATGGAAACGGCTTACCGGGAAAACCTTGTGGAAACTTTTCATGATGGTAATGGAGCCGAAAGAGATGGCGAGATACCGGAATACGAGAGCAAAAATCTTCTGGTGGAGAGACAGATCACACACCTCCGCAGGTATGCAACCCAGATGCAGCAGACCAGTCTGCGGGTTGAGTCGGCAAGGCAGGCCGATGAACTGGCGGATGCTTTGCAACGGCTGCGGGTGGAGATCGCCGAGCGCAAGCAGGCTGAACAAGAATTGCGACGGTTTTCTTCAGAACTCGAAAAGAACAATAAAGCGCTTCAGGATGCCCTGGCCGAGGTCAAACAATTAACCGGCCTGCTGCCGATATGCGCATGGTGTAAACAGATCAGGGATGACAGGGGATACTGGCATGGGGTTGAAATGTATATTGCCGAGCATTCAAGTGCTGAGTTCAGTCATGGCATCTGTCCGGAGTGTGAAAAAAAGGAATATGAGAAATTAGATAATCTATAAAATGAAAACATGAAATCAAAGGCATACAAATTTGAAACATCCGAAAGTAAAGCATATCGGGGCGATGCAGGGAGTATCCTCATTGTTGTCTATATAGGTGTTATCATCTTTTTTTTCATGCTCGGCACCTTGTCCACCAGCCAACAGACAGATATTACAGATATTCCGTTGACAGCGAGCGGCGATACACAGGATAGATCCCTTGGCAAAGATCTCTTGGGCATCCGGAATTACCTATCATCGCTTTATGAAATGTAGCTTCGCACAATATGTTCACCAAAGTGTCTTCCTCTCCCACCTGCGATATTGACGCGGATGAAGCGAACCTTGAGCAATGGGGTAAAAAGGTCGGGGAAATCATGCAACCACACACTCAAAAGGAGTTTAAAATGGCTATTCAAGTCACAGAAGTAAACGGTGGTGAGGTGCTCGCCATTCACGTCAGCGGCAAGTTGGAAAAAGCGGATTATGAATACTTAGTACCCGAGTTCGAACGACTTATCGAACAACACGGAAAATTGCGTGTGCTGTTCGATATGAGCGCTTTTCACGGCTGGGAGTTGAGTGCGGCCTGGGAGGATTTTAAATTCGGCATGAAACACTTCGGCAGCATCGAGCGTCTGGCGATGGTTGGAGAAGAGAGGTGGCAGCATGGCATGGCGATATTCTGCAAGCCTTTCACGAAAGCGACTGTCAGATACTTTGATCACGTCGATGGTGCTGAGGCGCGGAAGTGGTTGGGTGAAGTGTAAACGGGCTTCTGCTGCGACTGATATGCAGGTACACCCCTGGCGACGATACACCAAATACACGACAGTAAAAACTGAAAGCTGGATCATGTGCATATGCTGAATGCGATTGAGAGCTAAAAGTGCATAAAAAATACGAACCTCAAAGAACAAAAGGAGTACCCCCATGCTCATCAATACCAAAACGCTTCAGGGTTACAGGCTGGAAAGTTCCGATGGAGAAATTGGTCACGTCGAGGATTTTATCATCGATGATGAGACGTGGGCGATTCGGTATCTGGTCATCGATACGCGGAACTGGTGGTCGGGAAAAAAGGTATTGGTTTCACCGCAATCGATCGATCGTGTGAGCTGGAGTGAGTCAAAAGTCTTTATTAATCTTGCCCTTGAATCCATCAGGCAGTCACCGGAATACACAGAGGAGTCTCTGCTTACACGGGAGTATGAGAATGGACTGCATCTGCACTACAATCGCCGAGGTTACTGGGTCGATGCGTTGACTCCCGAGGGGCATTCGTAAAATAAAGCACTGTACCAGGAAAAGATCATATATGACCATCGGTTAAATATGACCTTTTTCACATTGCTGTTTCTGACTGTCCAGCAGGTGTTTATTTTTTCCATACCATATGAAATCAGTATCATAGGTGCAAATAGAGTTAATTTTATGACTCAGGTATAAAGATTGCTCTAATAAAAGGAGGAAGGATTTACCGATGATGACCTGTTCAGAATTCATATTCCGTGAATGCTGGAGGGATAAATCGTTATAAGACAAAAAACAAATAAAGGAGATTAATCATGAAAAGGATTTTAATTGCGACTGTTTTGGCTATTGGATTGATGACTGCAGGTGGTTATGCAAATGCCCGTGGTAACGGAGGTGGATCAGAGTATGACGGTCATGGCATGATGATGGGTGGAGGCGGCTATGGCATGATGATGGGCGGTTATGGCATGGGATCGGGAATGATGGAAGATTACGGATTCAATAAAGGTGGGCATCATTATCCGGGCGCTGCCGGTTTTGGACGAAACGGCTGGACCAGCGAGCAAAATGAGAAATTCCTCGATGATACTGTAGAACTGCGTAAGGCGATGCACGACAAACGTTTTGAGTATATGGAGGCTGTGAGAAATCCCAAAACCACCAGGCAACAACTCTCGATGATGGAAAAACAGATGATTGACCTCCGGGACAAGATCTATGATAAGGCTCCGCAAATTCAAAAGACTGCGCAGAAACAATAGCTTAAATTAATCAAGATAGTCCTGCTAAAGCGGGCTAACGCCCGCAACCCAAAGGCTATAATCCCCTCCCACATCAGAGGTGATAATGAAGATTACCATAAAAGATTTTCGGGTACGACGCGGAGAAAAGCTCAAACTCGAAAAACGACCGACGAGAGTGAAACCCTTTTACAAATCGAAAAAGAAGTATCACAAAATCCTGGAAAAGCACATTGAGGAACTGAGCACGCTGCAGCGTCTTCACTATGCCTCCAATCGTTATGCGGTGTTGGTCATTTTTCAGGCAATGGACGCCGCAGGCAAGGACGGTGCCATCCGGCATGTCATGTCCGGAGTCAATCCCCAGGGTTGTCAGGTATTCAGCTTCCAACAGCCGAGCGTCGAAGAGCTGGAGCATGATTTTCTCTGGCGCACGACCAAATGTCTGCCGGAACGTGGGCGGATAGGCATCTTCAACCGTTCCTACTATGAGGAGGTGCTTATTGCCCGCGTGCATCCGGAGATCCTCCAGGGACAGGGGCTTCCGGACGCGCTGCTGAATGAAAAAACCATCTGGCAGGAGCGGTTTTCCTCCATCGTCAACTTTGAGGAACATCTCCACCTCAACGGCACCCGGATCATCAAAATATTTCTCCATCTGTCCAAAGATGAGCAACGAAAGCGATTCCAGGCGCGCATCGATGAGCCCGAAAAGAACTGGAAATTCAGCCTTGCCGACATTCACGAGAGGACCTACTGGAAGCAGTACATGGAGGCATATGAGGCCTGCCTGCATGCGACCAGCACGTGGTATGCACCCTGGTATGTCGTACCGGCCGATGACAAGAAGAATGCCCGGCTGAGTGTGTCGCAAATTATCCTTGATACCTTCAAAGACCTGGAGATGGAATATCCTGAGACAAGCGCCAAACGTCGTCGGGAATTGAAGTCCATCCGCAAACTGCTCTAACCTCCCACAAGGGGGTACTAAGTAAAGTCCTCCCTCGAGGGGGATAAGACGAGGAGCCAGATGAGCCAATACAATCTGAACCGCATTTTTAACCCGCGTCATGTCGCAGTAGTGGGTGCCAGCACAAAGGCAGGAAGCATTGGCAACGCGCTCATGAAAAATCTTCTGGATGGCGGATTTCCAGGAACATTGCTGCCGGTAAATCCCAAGCATAAGACCATAAACGGGCAGGAATGCTTCGCATCGGTTTCCTCTCTTGAGATGGGAGTCGACCTGGCGATAATCGCCACGCCGATTCAGAGTGTTGCCGAAATCGTCAGCGAATGCGTTGAAAAAAAGATTGGCGGCGCCATCATTATTTCAGCGGGGGGAAAGGAGATCGGCGAACAGGGCCGGGAGATAGAGGAGAAGATCCAGCGGATCGCCTTTGCCGGGAAGCTTCGTATCGTCGGACCGAATTGCATGGGCATTATCCGGCCCGGGGTACACCTCAACGCGAGCTTTGCCTCCGAGATGCCCGTCGCCGGAAATCTGGCTTTTGTATCCCAGAGCGGCGCCATTTGTTCGGCGATTCTCGATCTGGCGGCGAAGGAGCGCATCGGCTTCAGCCATTTTGTCAGCATCGGTTCCATGCTGGATATCGATTTCGGTGACATCATCGATTATCTCGGCAATGATCCATCGGCGAAGAGTATCCTGTTGTATATCGAAAGTCTGACGAATTTCCGTAAATTCATGAGTGCCGCGCGTTCCGTATCCCGGATCAAACCGATTATCGTCCTTAAATCCGGGAGAAGCCCCGCCGGTGCAAAGGCCGCCGCCTCTCATACCGGCGCAATGGCAGGAGAGGATGTTGTCTATGATGCTGCCTTCAAGCGTGCCGGTATCGTACGGGTGGAGACCATTGAAGAACTCTTCGATTGCGCTGAGCTGATGGCCAAGCAACCGCGACCGAGAGGTCGCCGACTGGCGATCCTCACCAACGGCGGCGGGCCTGGCGTGATGGCTGTAGACACGCTCGCCCGCTACGGACATGAGCCTGCACCGATTGACTCTGAAACCATGCAGGCTTTCGATGCGTTCCTGCCGCCTTACTGGAGTAAAGGCAACCCCATCGACATCCTTGGAGATGCCTCGGCGGAGCGGTATAGCCGCGCCCTCGAAGTCTGCTTCAACTCGAAAAATCTCGACGGAGTGCTGGTTATTCTTTCACCCCAGGCCCTGACCGACTCCATTGCCGTAGCTGAGACCCTGGTAGCAGCCTTGCAAGAACGGCGATATCCGGTATTCGCCTGCTGGATGGGCGGAAAGATCATCGAACCTGCCGTGGAAATTTTGAATGGTGCGGGGATCCCCACTTATGAAACGCCGGAACGGGCGGTTCGAGCTTTTCTCTATATGGTTGAATATACTCGAAGCAATGAAATGCTTCTGGAAATTCCGCCGAAGCTGACTCGGGACATGGACTTCGATCAGGAAAAAGCCGGTAAGCTTATCGCCGGTGCACCGCCGGAGGAATTTCTGTCGGAATCGGATTCCCAAGATATTCTCGCGGCCTACGGCCTGCCGATGATCAGGACGGAAATCGCCACGACCGAGGCGCAGGCTTCGCGAATCGGTGAGGAAATGGGCTATCCACTGGTCATGAAATTGCACTCTCCGGATATCACCCATAAAACCGATGCAGGTGGTGTCCGTCTTGACCTGCGTTGTGATGCGGATGTAAGTAAGGCCTACAACGAAATCATCTCCTCGGCCGGCCGATTCAAACCCGACGCCCGGATCGAGGGCGTGATGATTCAGCCATATTTTGCCAACCCCGATTACGAGATTCTGCTGGGCGCCAAGCGGGACGCCAATTTCGGGCCGGTGATCCTCTTTGGTATGGGAGGCATCTACACCGAGGTGCTGAAAGACAGGTCTCTGGGGCTCCCGCCCATGAACCGACTGCTGGCCTTGCGCCTGATGCAGGAGACCAAGGCATTTTCCCTGTTGCAAGGCTACCGAAACCGCCACGCCGCCGACTTGGAACTCCTCGAAGAAATGATAATCCGCCTGTCCCAGCTCCTGATGGATTTTCCGGAAATTGCCGAGCTGGACATGAACCCCATTCTGATAAAGGATGGCAAACCGGTCGCAGTCGATGCCCGGATACTCATCTCACCGCTTGCGGTACCGTCCTCCCTGCATCTGGTGATCGGGCCGTATCCCGAAGAGGAGGAGTCGCACATGGTAGATGCTACCGGGCGCCGCATTTTTATCCGACCGGTCAAGCCTGAGGACGCACCACTTTTTACCGCTTTATTTAAGGTGCTTTCACCCGCGTCGATTCATTATCGTTTCTTTGGGCAACTCAAGGAATTGCAGCCTGAGATGCTGGCCCGATTCACCCAGATCGATTACGATCGCGAAGTCGCCTTGGTTGCCATTGATGAAGACTCCCAAACCAACGGCTTACTGGGTACTGCCAGAATAATCGGAGATTCGGATGGCAAGACGGGTGAATTTGCCGTCCTGGTCGGCGATCCCTGGCAAGGAAAAGGCATTGGCTCATATCTGCTGGAAAAATGTTTGTCAATCGCCAAACAACAAGGCTTTCAAACGGTCTACGGCATCGTCATGACTGATAACAGAAGCATGCTCACCCTCGGCAAGAAGTTGGGGTTCGACATAAAAAGTGAGCCTGGCACCGGAGAGAGCGAATTAGTCATTCACTTTGAAAAACAAAGGAACGGATCAACCGAATGAGTGACTCGCAGATTCAACCTATCCCAGTATCCAGATGGCTGCCTCCTTCGCCCTTACTCATCATGAACGGTAGGATGGTGGGGGTTACCCAGGGGGACTTAAAGAAGAGGAAATCCCCATTGAGAGCAGGATCGTCATGCTCGTGGACCAGTATGATGACCTTCGGAGTCAACGACCCTATAAACCGGCCTTTGACCATGACAAGACGTTCAAGATATAGGTGTTATCATCTTTTTTTTCCTGCTCGGTACTCTGTTCACCAGTCAACACACCGATATCACATATATTCCAATGATTGCCAGCGGCGATAATCAGGATAGATTCCTTGATAAAGATCTCTTGGACATCCGGTTTGCTGATATGCTGAACAATCCGTTTACGCGCACTTATGAAATTTATTTGTGAATCAGTCTGGACGGCTGTCCGCAGGGGGAAATACCTGCACGAGTCTCCGAACGAGCCAATCGACCAAATTCCTCGCCTTTAGCTTCCAGCATCCAGAAGTGATTATCATCGCTTTATGGAATGCAGCTTCGCATAATATAATCACTAAAATGTCTTCCTCACCCACCTGCGATATTGACGCGGATAAAGCGAACCTTGAGCATAGGAGAAACGAGGCTAGGGAGATCGTGCAACCACACACTCAAAAGGAGTAAGAATGCCTATTCAAGTCAATGAAGAAAACAGCGGCAAGGTGCTGGTCATTCATGTCAGCGGCAAGTTGGAAAAAGCGGATTATGAACACTTTGTGCCCGAGTTTGAACGACTCATCGGGCAGCATGGAAAATTGCGCGTGCTGTTCGATATGAGTGATTATCACGGCTGGGAGTTCAGTGCGGCGTGGGAGGACTTCATATTCGGCATGAAACACATCCTGGCGAAGCTACACCATGTATTCTCACTCCTTATCGTTAACAATCATGATATCAGGAAAAGATCATATATGACCATCGGTTAGATATAACCTTTTCACATTGCTCTTACTGACTGTCCTGCAGGTTTTTGTTTTTATATATGTCATATGAAATCAGTATTATGGGTGCAAATAGAGTTATTTTTTTGACTCAGGTATAAAGATTGCTTTGATAAGGGGAGTGGGAGGAAGGGTTTACCGATGGTGACCTGTTCAGAATTCATATTCCGTGAATGCTGGAGGGATACATCGTTATAAGATAAAAAACAAAAAAAGGAGACTAATCATGAAACGGATTTTAATTGCGACTGTTTTGGCTATTGGATTGATGACTTCAGGTGGTTATGCAAATGCCCGTGGTAACGGAGGTGGATCAGGGTATGGCGGGCATGGCATGATGATGGGCGGAGGCGGCTATGGCATGATGGGTGGCGGTTGTGGTATGGGATCGGGAATGATGGAAGATTACGGATTCAATAAAGGTCTGTATCATTATCCGGGCGCTGCCGGCTTTGGACGAAACGGCTGGACCAGCGAGCAAAATCAGAAATTCCAGGATGATACGGTAGAACTGCGCAAGGAGATGCACGACAAACGTTTTGAGTATATGGAGGCTGTGAGAAATCCCAAAAGCACCAGGCAACAACTCTCGATGATGGAAAAAGAGATGATTGACCTCCGGGACAAGATCTATGATAAGGCTCCGATAATTCAAGAGGCTCAACAGAACAAACCAGGCTGAACAGAAACAATAGTTCAAATTTAGATAGTCTATGGCATTTTGACTATCCTGGTCCATGGGTTGACGATGTCTCCACTGTTGCGATGGCTGGGAATTGTGTGTGGACGCCAGGAACGAGCAGCCTACGGTAATGGAGGCCTTTCGCAACGGCATTCTCAGTCAGCCTGTCCATGAGAAATTACTTGTGGATATCGACGCTCAGTTGTTGCATCTCGAATCCGGACAAACAGATGAGTCGACCGCAGAATCTTAAGATAATGGAATAAACTTATTATGCACTTCCCGGCTGGCAGGCCAGCAGAGACAGGAGCATTGCTACCTGAAAAAATACCTTATGAGCCCTCTCGCCCCGACAACCACCCATAAAGGCCGTTATGAAAGTCTTCTCGAGATTGTTTCAACCGATGATATCGTCTGTATCCCTATTGTTGCCGATCCAGACGCCATTGCCAGCGCTCTGGCTTTAAAAAGACTGTTATGGAGAAAGGTCCAGAAGACTATTGTCTGCCGGGTCAATGCCATCAAACGTTCGGATAATCTCACTATGATCAGAGATTTGAAGATTACCGTGCCATACATTACAAAGGTGAACACCAGTGAGGTGACAAAGTGGGCCATGGTTGACTCACAGCCTCATCACCATAAATCTTTAAACAATATTGATTTTAGTATTATCATCGATCATCATCCGCCCGATCGTTTGCTGAAAGTCCCTTTCAAAGATATACGCGCGAAATACGGTGCCGTTTCATCCATTATGACGGAATACCTCAAGGCAGCAGGCGTTACTCCTTCAAGAAAGTTAGCCACGGCTTTGTTTTACGGCATCAAAACAGACACTGATAACTTCACCAGAACGTCAACCTGCGCTGATGTCAAAGCATTTCGGTATCTTTATCCCCTCGTCAATATCAATATTATTAAGAAAATTGAATCATCTGAAATCAACAAGAAAAACGTGGCTGCATTTCGCAAGGCTTTCGAAGAACTGCAATTTATCGGTGATACGGCCTATATCCATATGGGTGTGGTAAAGGATGCCGATGCGCTGGTGATTCTCGCCGATTTTTTTATGAAGATGGCGGAGGCTACCTGGTGCATCGTCTCCGGAATTTATGGCAAGAAATTAATTATTATCATGAGGAATGTTGGTTTTCGGCTTGATGCGGGAAAGGTAGCAAAGCGACTGTTCGGCAAGCTTGGTTCAGCCGGGGGACATAAGAGCGCCGCGAGGGCAGAGATACCTGTTTCGGTTCTTTTGGATAAGACAGAAAATTTATCGAAAATCAGTGAGTATGTTGCCGGTAAGATTAAACAGCGTTGACATTTTTTCTGTCTGCATATGGTAGTTGTGGGTTCTGTCAGCAACAGGAGATTATCAAGGAAGCCTTCAAGGCGCACGTTCATTTTTCTCCTTTACTGTTCGCTGCCAGACATTAACCAGCAGCACGGTGAGCAGCGGCAACATCAGACCAGTTATCATGACGGTGATCATCAACATTCCGAGTTCTCTGTAATCGCCGCGCTCAATGATAAAAATCTGGTTAAAATAGCTGGTTAAAAGGTTGGATGCCGATAAGGCCAGGTTGGTGAATGCGGCCATTACTGCAAAATAGGTGGCCTTCTGGTCGGCAGGTGCCTCTCTGGCAATCCAGGCCAGCATGGGGACCATGGCCACCTGGCCCAGAGGGGAATCGGCCATGGTGTCGATAATGGCGATGGTGTGTGCACCAAAGCCGAGATGGGTGGCCGTCCACTCGTGCAGGCCGTAAAACATGCCGACAAAGGGCAGCATCATGACGGTACTGTAGAAGGAGAGAAAGACCACCAGGTAGGGAATGGGGCTCCTGCTCATCCAGCCCCGCAGGGCCATCAGGCCGATGACGGCAAGGATCGAGGATATCTGGCGAAGGGTGCCGAAAAAGGTTTCGTCGAAATGCAGGACATCTATCTGCCACCAGCTGGCACCGGCGCCAATGGTGGGCATGGCACGGAAAATGAAGATTATCACGGCAATCCCCAGAATATCTCGTTTTTTCCGGACATCCAGCCCTTTCATGATTACGTACATGAGGTAGCCGACTGCAGTGAGCGAGCCGAGAAATATTGCTTCTTTTTTCAATGTGAGATCAGATAGGCCAAGACCTACACTCAAGAGCACAAAACCGGCGCTACCGCCAAGGATCCTGTAGTCTGGCTGCACTGCAAGATCATCCTGGTGAAGGGACCGGCGGATATCCGCTTCCTCTATACCCTCTTGCTCCATACGCAGGTGCCGTTGCCGTATGCTGAGCTGACCGAAGGTCACACCCAGAACAGAAATTACAGGAATACCAAGGGCCACCTCATACATCGTCTGATAGGAGAGTGTCTCGGCCAGCCATCCGCCCAGTCCTGCAACCACCGCACTGCCGCCGATAATGGCGATCCTGCCGAGGGTTTGCATGGTCGTATGCTTGCGCTTGAGTTCTTCTTCTTCGATTGGCCTGCCTCGCTCGTCAAGTGTCGGCACGGCCTCGACCGTCATGGCGTCGGCAACTACATCCTGCATGACGTAACCTACGGGAGCGAGCAGGGTGGCGATGACGTACCAGGTTCCCGCTGAGAGGAACTGCTCCATCTGTATCCTGTGTCCGGTCAGTCCGACCATGATCAGCAGACTGAAGGCCATGAGCAGGGCGCCGAAATAGACAAACAGCGCCTTGCGTCGCCAGAAAAGATCGACCAGGTGTCCGATAGGCATTTTAAAGGCCCAGGGCAACCCTGCCCAGAAGCCGAGCCCGGCCAGGAAGACCGCGGAGAGACCGAGCTCCTTTTTGACATAGAAACTTTCGACGATACCGGTGAAGCCGGAGATGCCTGCGGCAAAATAGACCATCAGTGGCGGGACGTAACTCAAACGCATGTCGCGGATGATGCCGAGAAAATCGTCGATAAACCAGGACCGCAGACGCGAGAGCACGCCTGCCTGAGCACTTTTTTCATCCTGGTTTTTCATGCCACCGGCTACTCCAGATTCAATTGTTCAAGAGGAAAATAAAGACGCTGCCGTGGCAGCCTCGAGCCAACGGGAAATATGTCAGATGCACCTGGCTCTTATCAGAGCCTCAGACAGTTTACAATCTTTTTCACTACCAGGGAATCGGTTGTGTTCCCTGAAAAAAATGCGTGCTTGAGCTTACAACCCCAATCAGCATCTTGCAGGCGGCGGGGCCGGTATTCTCCGGCTGGCGAGGACGCCTAGCGGGCCAAAGCACGCGCAACTGAAATGCACGTGAGCGGGTTGTACTGCCCGAAGTACATTGGCGGCACCACCAGCGACGGCTTGACGAACTTCTTGACCGCATGGATCGCGCCCAGCACGCTGTACTCCGTGGTGTACACGATGCCGTTGGGAATCTCTACAAACTGCCCGAGGAATGCGAAGTTCTTTGAGCCCGCCGGCACCACCGCAGGCCGGTCGCCCTTGGCTCTGCTGAGGAACTGGCTGATGCTGTAGGGCAGCATGCAGGGGATGCAGGTGGAGGTGTCGAGGATCTCGTTTTTTTCCACCTCGTCCTGGTCGAACTGCAGGTGGCCCAACAGCTCCTCCAGGATCTCGCGACCGGTGCACTCGGCCATGGTCTTCTTCACGAACTTGCCGATGTTGTTGTCCCCCAGCGCCGTCACCCAGATGACGCACGTGTCGCGGGGCTGGTCGGGGAACACGGGCTGACGGTACGTGTGGAGGTGCATTATCCACGGGGAGGCGGTGAGGGGCAGCGGGCTCTGGCGACCCATCTGGCGTTCCACTAACCACTCAAATTTGCGCTGGAACAATCCTCCGCGGAAGGTGACGGTGAAAGTCATCATTTTGGACTGCGAGATGTCGCGCAGGAACTGCTCGGGTCGGCCGAAGTCGGGCTGCTTGGCGGCGATCTTCTTCCACAGCGTCCACGCTCCGCCAAGGTTCTGGCTGCCGACCGCGGGCTTGTCCACCGGGCGGTCGTGGGCGCCGAACGAGGAGTTGCTGATTATGGAGCCGATGGTCAGGAAGACCAGGTCGGTGTCGCGCACCTGGATGGAGGGCCTGGGCTCGCCGCTCTCGGTCTCGAGGTGGATGCGCTCAATCCACCTCTCCTTGCTGCCGGAGTCGATCTCGAAGTCTACGTCTGAGATCCTGCAGTTGTAATGGAAGTTCACGCCCTTCTTCTGCATGAAGAGCAGGGCGGGCAGGATGAACGAGTGGAAGTTGGTATAGCGAGTACGCTCCAGAGACACCATCGTGTTCATGTTCGGCATCTCGTGAAAGAAGAGGTGCATGTAGCGCTTCATTTCCACCGCTGAATGCCACGGCTGGAAGGCAAAAAGTGCCCGCCACATGTACCAGTAATTGCTGGTGAAGAACGCTTCTCCAAAGATGTCGGTAATCTTTGCACCGTCTGGAATCAAGAACTCGGGTGTGGCTAGAAGTTTTGCCATCTTCAATTTTTCAGCAGTGTTGAGATCAAGTTGATATCCGGTGTCCTTCTTACCATTCTCATGCAGAAGGCGAACGACAGTGTGAATTCTGCATTCTTCACGGTTCTTCTGATGGTCTTGTAGACACGATTCATTATCATTGTACGGAGTAATAGACCACAGTTCTTTGGTGCAGGGATATACCTTGTCTTCAAACATGCGACTGCCTCGCATAAAGTACGCCGGTTGGTCATTCACTATCATCTCTGAGGCATCACAGCTTCCTCCAACAAGATCCTTGTCGCCTTTTTGCTCAAAGATATGGATATTGGATGGATTAAAGTCCGCCTTCTGGATCAGATACATCGCAGCAGCAATAGAGCCCAGGCCAAGACCATTAAGATAAACCTTGACAGAAGAATCTTCTCTCTTTTCCATTTTAGTGTGCCTCTCTTTTTTTAGGAAACTTCTCGGTGAAAAGCTTAAAACTGACACCGAAGATTTGATAAAGTGCTTGATGAGAACCTTAGAGCTGTGCCGTTTCAAGTATGATAAGCAAGCTCTGGGCCAACCTTCCTGCCTTGTATTTGGTGTTATTCATCTTGCTGATATGAATGGACAAGTAACACGAAAAGTATTGATATTGAGGCAGTCACCTTCCACACGGGAGAGGTCGTATGTAACCGATGGTCATATGTAACCGTTCTTTCGTTACTGAAGGTACATGGGTGGAAAAAATGGAGCGAAGGGAGATATGACATACAGGTAAGAGGGATTTTTTGGACAACCATGTTGTTTGAGGTGGGTCGTTTATAGTGGAAAACAAAAAAACATCTTGATATATACCGCGATATATATTATATTTTGCCTGTCAAGTTATCTAAACCAATGGGTGAAACGATGGAAACAGCAAAAATATTTCAGAATGGTCGTAGTCAGGCGGTACGATTACCGAAAGAATTCAGGTTCAAAGGAAAAGAGGTCTTTATACATCGAGAAGGTTCAAAGGTTGTATTGTCTGAAAAACCAGATTCTTGGGAAGGCTTTTTTCTTTCCGGCAATAAGCCTACCCCTGATTTTATGCAGGACCGAGAACAACCAGAATTAGAAGAAAGGGATATTTTTAAATGATTATTTACATGCTCGATACTGATATTTGTAGCTATATAATCAGAGAACGTCCCTTGCAGGTGCTTGAGCACTTCAAACAAGTTGAAATGGAACAGCTCTGTATCTCTGTTGTTACATATGCAGAACTTATTTATGGGGTGGAACACTCATCATCAAAGAAACTCAACAGGGTAGTAATTGATGATTTTGTCCAGCACTTAACTATTGTTCCATGGGACGAAGCAGCAGCAGAGCATTACGGCAACATTAGAGCATATCTCCAGACTGAAGGAAAGATTATCGGCTCAATGGATATGATGATTGCAGCCCATGCCAGAAGTCGAAGAATGACCCTTGTAACCAACAACGACAAACACTTTAAAAGAGTGCCAAAGCTCACTGTTGAAAATTGGGCTGATGAATCAAAATGACTATATAGGCAAAAGGGATTTTTTCTGAATTCAACGTAGTCGCCTATTATAGAAATACAGAAATGGTCTAGCCAAATGAGCAAGCCCGGAAAAAAGAGCCTCGGTTTTTGGGAGGTAACAGCAATAGGTGTCGGCGGTATGGTCGGTGGTGGAATCTTTGCTGTTCTTGGCCTGGCAGTTGAGTTAACCAGCGGAGGAGCGCCCGTAGCATTCCTGATTGCAGGTATCGTCGCCCTCGTTACCTCCTATTCTTACGTACGGCTCTCTGTCACTTATCAGAGTCAGGGGGGGACAGCCGCATTCTTGGACCAGGCATTCGGCTCAGGGTTGTTGACGGGGAGCGTGAACATCTTGCTCTGGATAAGTTACATCATCATGCTCTCACTGTATGCCTATGCTTTCGGAAGCTACGGAGCATCCTTCTTTCCAACAGCTTCACAGCTTTTTTGGAAACATATTCTTGTCACGGGAAGTATTATCGGCATTACCGGGCCGAAAGATGAATCTAAAAAGTGGTCATATCTAACTATCGGTTCCTATGATCTCTCCCCTGGATGGCGATGCCTAGATGAGCAGCGCAGCGGGTGCAGCCTGTCATATGGTTGTGGTCAGCAATGGTCATATCTGACCACAGGGCATATGTGACCATGTTGGGGTATGTGCGCGCCGCGGCCAGGAATATATATTTTCTTATAGTTATACAATCAGAACAGAACTATATGCGTTGTTAATTATTGTGCATCAGCTTGGCACAATAATTGGAACACTCACCAGGGTAGACGGGAAATTCTTTTCGTTTTATAGGAAATGGGTGGATTGCAAACTCATGATGCTCTAGGAGCTTGTGAATGGAAGATATCTTCAAACCACAAGAAAACTGCTGGCAGATTAAAAAAGCACATCGTGCTTCCTTCCTGATTGATGGGGAGGTCTATTTTCGAGCTTTGCATGAAGCAATGCAGCAGGCCAGTCAATCGATCATTATTGTTGGCTGGGACTTGCACAGTGACTTGCGCCTGATACGTAGCAGCAAAGGCGGTAAGTATCCAGAGACCCTTGGCAAGTTTCTCGATTTCCTGGCAAGAAAAACTGATGGGCTTCATATCTATCTCTTGTTGTGGGATTTTGCAATGATCTATGCCATGGAGCGCGAGTTCTTTCCGCGATATAAATTAAAATGGTGCTCACATAAAAACATCCATTTCTGTCTTGATGGGGAACATCCAGTCGGTGCATCCCAGCACCAGAAGGTGGTTGTTATTGATAATGCCGTTGCCTTCTCTGGTGGTTTTGATATCAGCAAGTGGCGCTGGGATACTTCTGCGCACCTGCCAGATGATAAGCTGCGTGTAGGTCCTGACGGTAAATCATATCCACCGTTTCATGATGTACAGATGATAGTTGATGGACAGGTTGCAGCAGCTCTTGGTCAATTGGTTCAGCAAAGATGGAAACAAGCCTGTGGTGAGCTGCCGGTTGAGGTGGATCGCGCCAAGGTAGGTGATCCATGGCCAGCCAGTGTGAAGCCAGATTTTAAAGAAATATCTGTTGCAATATCAAGGACATTTCCACAATACAAAGAAAACGATGAGGTGCGCGAGGTTGAAAGGCTTTTCCTGGATAGCATTGTAAGGGCGCACCATTCTATTTATATTGAAAATCAATACCTCAGTTCTTATCGAATTGGAGAGGCGATTGCGGAGCGCCTGCGTGAGGAAAACGGACCCGATGTTGTTATGGTTCTGCCGTTACAGACTGGTGGCTGGCTGGAACAGCATACCATGGATGTATTGCGCAACAGGTTGTTGTGTACCCTTCGACAGGCCGATATTCACGATCGACTGCGTGTTTATTACCCTCAATTGGCAGGGCATCCCGATGTCACCCTTATGGTGCATGCAAAGGTAATGGTTATAGATCGATGTTTTGCACGTGTGGGCTCATCAAATCTCAGTAATAGATCACTTGGCTTTGATTCAGAATGTGATCTTGCTGTTGCCTGCAGCAATGAGAGCGAGACCGCTGAGACTATAGCGTCTTTTCGTAATAGGCTGCTGGCGGAACACCTGGGGGTTACAGAGAAAAAGGTGTCTGAGGCGATTGCCAGACACAATTCACTTGTAAAAGCAGTAGAATCGTTGCGAGGGGGAGATCGTACCCTGGTACTGTTGGAAGGAGAAATAGAAACAAAAGTAGATCAGTGGGTGCCTGAATCAGCTCTTCTCGACCCGGAAAAGCCGATTGAACCTGAAGAGTTTCTGGAAAACTTTATCCGACCAGAGCACCAACGCCCAGCCTATCGTCATTTCCTTAAAATTATTGCTATGATAGTTATGGTCTTGGGTCTTACGGCGATTTGGCGCTGGACTCCTCTTAGTAACTGGCTCAACCTTGACACTTTAACAACATTCGCAGAGAGGCTGAAGGGTTACCCGCTTAGTCCTTTGCTTGTTCCTCTGACCTACATTGTCTTAGGGCTGGTTTCTTTTCCTGTAACATTAATGATTATGACAACAATAATTGTTTACGGTCCATGGTTGGGTGGCTGGTATGCGCTGCTTGGGACTACACTGAGTGGCGTGGTGATGTTTATTGTTGGGCATGTTTTAGGCAAAAATATTGTTGGCAAGTTTGCTGGGAGCCTTATTAACCGAGTGAATGGGCGACTTTCAGAGTCAGGTATTGTTGCGGTAATTGCTTTTCGCATTATTCCAATAGCGCCTTTTTCACTAATTAACCTCGTTGCAGGAGTGTCAGCCATTACTTTGCGGGATTTCTTTATAGGTACTCTGATTGGCATAGTGCCTGGCATTGTGGCAATAGTTTTTATCTCTGACAGACTGTCTGAATCTCTGCATCAACCAGGCCTCTCAAATTTTACAGTTTTGCTTGTGGTGATTGTACTCTTCACTGGAGGTTTAATCGGTTTTCGAAAATGGATAAAAAGCCGATATGTTAGTAAGAAACAGCACAGTGGTTCCTGATGTGCTTGAGAGTTGCTACGTATAATATTCACCGAGGCGTTGGCTGGGACGGTGTCGAGGATTACCTGCGAATCGCTGCTGTTCTCTCTGAAATTGATGCCGATATTATTGCCCTTCAAGAAGTCACTTCTCATTCAGAAAAATCAGATGATGTGTTGGCATATTTAGCTGCAGCAGTTGGTATGGTAGCAATTGAGGGTTTCACACTTACTGCAGCTGGCGCACGCTATGGGAATGCTATCTTGTCCAAATTACCTGTTGCATTTGTCAGCCTTACTGATATCAGTGTGAAAGGAAGAGAACCTCGTGGTGTGATCCGGGTGGATTTCTATCTTAATGGCCAGACAGTTGTTGTGCTGGCGACTCACCTGGGCTTAGGCATCCGTGAACGGCACATTCAAACAAAAGAATTGCTTGCATTAGTTAATGAGGTCGAGAGTAATATAAACGTCCTCCTCGGAGATTTTAATGAATGGTTTCCACTGGGCGGCCTCTTAGGTGCACTAGGCAAAATATTCTCAACCTATCAAACTCCCGCTACTTTTCCCTCTCGCCGACCATTGCTTAAACTCGATCGAATCTGGCTCAAGCCAGCAGAAAAAATAGTATCATTACGAACACACGTGACAAAGCTGAGCCTGGTTGCTTCCGATCATTTGCCGTTAGTTATGGACATCTCTCTAAAGCGGGCTAACGCCCACAACCCAAGGACTATCATCCCCTCCCGCAGCAGAGGGGATAAGTCCCTCCATGAAATTCATTTTTAAAAACAAGAAATGAATTTCTAAGATACTAATTTCCAGAAAATTTCTTGATTTGGCCAATTTTTTCTTGAGCTTTCCCGCCTATTTTTTCGGCGATGCCTTCGGCTTCCAATTTGCCGTTATTGATGATTTTCCCAACGGTTTCTTTGAGCTTACCTTTTGCTTGGTGCATCTTGCCTTTTGCGTTGTCCTTTGTGCTTGATTTCATGGTGTTTCTCCTGGTTTATTTGGTTTATTTCGGTGCACCCATGTTGCCGAGATTTACGACCCATTTCGTTGGGTCTCTGCATAGCCGGATACAAGCCGACAGATTAAATTGATCAGGGAGAGGAGAGAGTGAATGGATTAAAAATCTTCTTTAGCTCCGTTTTTCGCTTCCTGTTTTCTTTGATCTTTAGCTTGGGAAAGTATTTGAGAAGATACAAGAGATAGCAGGCCCTGATTTTTAAATACATCAAAATGAAGGGAGATAAGCGAATCTCCTTCATTCCATTCATAGAACCAAATCCATTCTTGGCAGGAGGAGGCGTTTAATTTGGGTGTGTGCCTAAATTGCTGAAATACTGCTAGTTTGAGACTTTTAAATTCCTCTGTTCCTGTTACGGTTATCTTCGCAGCTGCAAATTCCCTTTTCCAGAATTCATAAATTATTGAATCAGGATGAGATACGCCAATCTCTAGATTGTCTCCGGAAATATAATAAGCTACATAATCGCCTTGACTGCTTCCAACTGGAATAAGGGGTTCCAGAATATTTGAAAACTGTTCTCCCCATTGAATACCGCGAAATCCACCGACAGCATCAGCCCCGTTTGCATAAAAAGGAACTTCAACCATTAGGCAAATCGAAATTAGCAAAATAAAAATTCCTCTTTTCATGCTGGCTCCTCACACCATGACTATATATCCAAACTTCGTGCCAGATCGGTTTAGTGGCGTCCCATTTGTTACAAGCTTCTGATTTACGATCAAATATTACAATTCGAAATTTTCTTCACCTAAAGCATCCGGGCATATCATCGCAGGTCATATTTCACCACATGGTCATATATGACCTTTTGAGATGAGTGTGCATTATTTTTGAATCTCTGTCTGCCAGGTAATTATTCACAATAAAGCAGGGTGATAGAATAATCAGGTTGAGAGGGCGACACTTGGCACATTGCTTGCGATATAAAGAATTGAGCCGGTCGCCGCCAAGGGGCTGAAATGTGGTGTCCGATGAGATTTTTGGAATGTTCCGGAAAAGTTCTTAATCGCCCCTTAATAAAGCAACATACCTATAGGAACACTCTATTATGAATACGAAATCAAAAGCATATCTCGTGGGTGGTGGTATCGGGTCTCTGGCCGCAGCCGCCTTCATGATCCGGGACGGTAACCTGCCGGGCGAAAATATTTCTATCCTTGAAGCTGCGTCCGACATGGGCGGAAGCCTTGATGCAGCCGGCAATTCAGATCAAGGCTATTCCATGCGCGGTGGAAGGATGATGACCACCGACAACTACGAATGTACCTGGGATCTTTTTAAGTCGATCCCTTCCCTCAGCGATGCAGGCAAGACAGTTTTCGACGAGACAGTGGCATTCAATGAACTGCATAAATCCTATTCATCGGCGAGACTGGTTGACCGCTGGCGCGCCAAGGTGCCGGTGACGTCGATGGGGTTCTCCATGCAAGACCGTACCGAACTGCTGAAACTCAGCCAAGCCGACGAAGATGAGACCCTGGCCGCAAGCTGTATCACCGACTGGCTTTCACCAGGATTTTTCGAGACTGAATTTTGGTATTTATGGTCGACAACCTTTGCCTTCCAGCCCTGGCACAGCGCCGTTGAATTCAAGCGTTACCTCCTCCGGTTCATGCTCGAATTTGCCAGAATCGAAACACTCGCTGGCGTCAAGCGGACCGTTTACAACCAGTACGACTCCCTGGTTTTGCCCTTGCAAGCCTGGCTCAAAGACCAAGGTGTCCAGATTTTTACCGATCGCACGGTGACAGACCTCGACCACACGCTTGAAAACGGTCTCTTTGTTGTTACCGGCATCCACTGTCAGGGGCAGGGCAAGAGTGAAGTCATCAGGGTTGGTGACGGCGACTTTGTGTTTGTGCAAAATGGCTCCATGACTGATGGCTCCAGTGTTGGTTCAATGACCTCTGCCCCCAAGAAGCTGACAAAAGCAGACAGCGGCGGATGGGCGCTCTGGGAAAAACTGGCGAAAGGCCAATCTCATTTCGGCAGACCGGTAGTTTTTAACAGCTGCATTTCGCAGTCTTGCTGGGAGTCCTTTACCGTCACCTTGAAGGATACTGCATTCTTTGACAAGATGTACCAGTTCAGCGGCAACGAATCCGGCACCGGAGGCTTGATAACGTTCAAGGATTCGAACTGGTTGATGTCGATTGTCCTGGTTTATCAACCGCATTTTCTCAATCAACCGGAGGGTATTCAGGTGTTCTGGGGATATGCATTGTTTCCGGACCGCATCGGCAATTTCGTTGCTAAGCCAATGGCTGACTGCAATGGCTCGGAAATTCTTGCGGAACTCTGCGGTCACCTGCGCTTTGATTTGGAAACCATCGCCTCGGCCAACTGCATTCCCTGCCGTATGCCCTACATAACCAGCATGTTCATGCCCCGGATGCGGGACGACCGACCTTTGCCAGTGCCTCCCGGTGTGAAAAACCTGGGGTTTATCAGCCAGTTTGTCGAGATTCCGGACGATGTTGTCTTCACGGTGGAATATTCAATCCGGGCGGCGCAGATGGCGGTCTACCAATTACTGGGTATCGAGCGAAAGATCCCACCTGTCACCCAACACGCCAAGTCGCTGCACGTGCAGTTCGAGGCATTGAAGAAGGCGTTTACGTGAAAGGTGAGGCAGTGATTGCCATGACAAATGCCAAACATACTCTTATCCCCACGGAAATTGAAGGGTTTGATACTCTCGCCGAGCTGGCTCTGGATATGCGCTGGTCGTGGGATCATGCCACCGACGAAGTATGGCGGCAGCTTGATGCAAAACTCTGGGAAATCACCCATAATCCGTGGGTTGTCCTGCAGACGGTGTCGCGAGACCGGATAAAGGAAGTGTTGACCGATCCGGTTTTTCGTAAAAATGTCGACATCCAGGTGCAGACCAGGCGGCAGGAGGGGAAGGTGCCTGCCTGGTTTCAGCAGCATCACGAGCCAAACCCCTTGACCTGCGTTGCGTATTTCAGCCTGGAATTCATGTTGAGCGAGGCCTTGCCGATCTATTCGGGCGGACTTGGCAATGTCGCCGGGGACCAGTTGAAAACGGCAAGTGATCTGGGTGTGCCGGTGGTTGGTGTCGGTCTCTTGTACCAGCAGGGTTATTTTCGCCAGGTGATCGATAAAGATGGTGTGCAACAGGCCCTCTATCCCTATAACGATCCCGGTCAGCTGCCGATCACCCCTTTGCGTCAGGCGAACGGCGAGTGGTTGCGATTGGAGATTGCCTTGCCGGGGTATTCTGTCTGGCTGCGCGCCTGGCAGGTTCAGGTCGGCAGAGTGAAGCTGTACTTGCTGGACAGCAACGATGCGGCCAACTACCCAGCACATCGGGGCATTACCAGCGAGCTCTATGGCGGTGGGCCGGAACTGCGTCTCAAGCAGGAAATGCTTCTTGGTATCGGTGGTTGGCGACTGCTGGATGCACTTGGCATTCAACCGGAAGTTTGTCATTTGAACGAAGGGCATGCGGCCTTTGCCGTGCTTGAGCGCGCCCGAAGTTTCATGCAAAAAGCCGGACAGCCCTTCGAGGTTGCACTGGCTGCTACCCGAGTCGGTAATCTTTTTACTACTCACACGGCAGTGGCCGCGGGTTTTGATCGTTTCTCGCCGGCTCTGATCGCCCAATATCTTGAGGGCTATGCCGAACAAAAGCTTGGAATAGCCCTCCACGACTTGCTGGCTCTCGGCCGCAAAGATGCAGACGATGAGTCGGAAAAATTCAATATGGCTTATTTGGCAATCCGGGGGAGTGGGTGGGTGAACGGCGTGAGTCGCCTGCACGGCAAAGTCAGCCGTCATCTCTTTGCCCCTCTTTTCCCCCAATGGCCGGTGGATGAAGTACCTGTCCGGCATATAACCAACGGAGTGCATACGCCGAGCTGGGATTCGGCAGAGGCCGACGATCTCTGGACGGAGGCCTGCGGCAAGGACCGCTGGCTGGGGACAGTGAAAACCCTGAAAGATGACATTTACCAGATTTCCGATGCCAGGCTCTGGCATTTTCGCCTCGCCGCCAGCAAGTCTCTTGTAGCGCATGTTCGGGAGCGATCGTTTCGGCAACTGGCCATCTCCGGCGCATCGTCCGAGGTGGTGAAGATAGCGCAAGAAATCTTTGATCCCGGTGTGTTAACGCTGGGATTTGCCCGTCGTTTTGCAACCTACAAGAGACCGAACCTGTTCTTGCATGATCCTGACCGCCTGCTTCGCCTGCTCACCAATCCTGAGCGTCCGGTGCAACTGGTCATTGCCGGTAAGGCCCATCCGGAAGACCAGGCAGGCCAGGCACTGATTCATGAATGGATACTTTTCAGCCGCCGACCGGAGATTCGCAACCATATCGTCTTTCTGAGCGACTACGACATGTTGTTATCGGAGCAGCTGGTGCAAGGGGTCGATGTCTGGATCAACACGCCCAGTCGTCCCTGGGAGGCATGCGGTACGAGCGGCATGAAGGTGCTTGTCAACGGAGGGCTCAATCTCTCTGAACTGGACGGTTGGTGGGCCGAGGCCTACACTCCCGAGGTGGGGTGGGCATTGGGGGATAGTCAGGAGCATGGCGATGATCCGGCATGGGACGTCCAGGAAGCCTATGCACTCTACGACCTGCTTGAGCAGGAGGTGATCCCGGAGTTCTACAACCGAAACGAGAATGGTATTCCTATCGCTTGGGTCAATCGGATGCGGGCAAGTATGGCGCTCCTGACGCCACAATTTTCCGCCAACCGTGCGGTGCGTGAGTACACCGAGAACTACTATCTTCCCGCCGCTGCCGCCTATCGCCTGCGCACTGAGAGCAAAGGTGCAATTGGCAGGCAGATCGTCGATTGGCAACATGTATTGGATCAGAAATGGGCCACACTGCACTTCGGTGAGGTGAAGGTCGAGACTCTTGGAATACAGCATAACTATGAGGTTCATGTCTTTCTTGCCGGCCTTGATCCGACGACAGTGCGGATAGAGTTGTATGCCGATGCAATAAACGGTGGTGTACCGGTACGGCAGGAGATGAAGAGATATGGCTTTTCTGATGCCACTTCGGGCACCACTATTTACATCGCGGCTGTCTCTGCGGAGCGGTCACCGGAGGAGTATACGGTACGAATGATCGCAAATTCGGCTGGAATAGCAATTCCCCTTGAAGATACACGAATCCTGTGGCAGCGGTGAAGAGCATGTCAGGTCAAAAGCAAGCAAACAAAGAGAAGGAGAAAAGAACCATGCAGACAGAAGCCCTTTCCCTGGAACAACTCGGCAAGATGGATGCCTACTGGCGTGCCGCCAATTATTTGGCGATCGGCCAGATGTACCTTTACGACAATCCGTTGCTGCGGGAACCATTGCAGCTCGAACACGTGAAGCCGACACTTCTCGGCCACTGGGGCACGACCCCGGGCCAGAATTTTATCTATGTGCACCTGAATCGGGTAATCACCAAGTATGATCTTGATATGATTTATATTTCTGGCCCAGGCCATGGCGGTCCGGCGTTGGTCGCAAACACATATCTTGAAGGTACCTACAGCGAGATTTACCCGGATATCAGTCGGGACGAGGACGGTCTGAAAAAACTCTTCACCCAGTTCTCTTTCCCCGGCGGCATTCCCAGCCATGTCTCACCCGAGTGCCCGGGATCAATTCATGAGGGGGGCGAGCTCGGATATTCGCTGAGCCATGCCTTCGGCGCCGTGTTCGACAATCCGGATCTGATCGTTGCCTGCGTCATCGGTGACGGTGAGGCGGAGACCGGCCCTTTAGCTACGGCATGGCACTCCAATAAATTTTTGAATCCGATTACCGATGGTGCGGTGCTGCCTATCCTGCATCTCAATGGCTATAAAATAGCCAACCCAACCGTGCTGGCGCGCATCACCCATGAAGAATTGGACCAGTTGCTGCGCGGTTACGGTTGGATTCCCTACTTTGTTGAAGGCGATGAACCGGAAAAAATGCATCAGCTCATGGCAGCGGTGCTGGAGCAGGCAATTGTCGATATCAGGCAGATTCAAACCAATGCCAGGGAGAATGACGATGCCTCCCGGCCGCGCTGGCCGATGATCGTTCTCAATTCACCCAAGGGCTGGACCGGCCCGAAAGTAGTCGATGGCCGGCAAATAGAGGGTACTTTCCGCGCGCACCAGGTGCCGCTTCTAGCGGATGCGGCGCATCCCAAGCATCTGCGGCTGCTGGAAGATTGGATGAAGAGCTACAGGCCGGAAGAATTGTTCGATGAAAATGGCCGGCTGATAGCGGAACTGGCCGAGCTGGCACCACAGGGCGATCGGCGGATGGGCGCCAATCCGCACGCCAATGGTGGTGTTTTGCTGCGCGATCTGACTATGCCCGACTTTCAGAGTTTCGCGGTAGAGATACCTACACCGGGATCAGTCCAGGCCGCTGATACCCACGTGCTGGGGGAATTTCTTCGTGAGGTCATCAAGCTCAACCAGGAAGCGCGAAATTTCCGCATCTTTGGCCCCGACGAAACCCTCTCCAACCGTTTGAACGCAGTGTTTGAGGTCACCAACCGACAGTGGCAGGCCAGGACAGAAGAGAATGATGAGTTTCTGGCAACGGATGGCAGGGTAATGGAGATGCTCTCCGAACATCAATGCGAAGGCTGGCTTGAGGGGTATCTGCTCACCGGTCGACACGGGCTGCTTACCAGCTACGAGGCCTTTATTCATATCATCGATTCAATGTTCAATCAGCACGCCAAGTGGCTGAAAATCACCGCAGAATTGCTGTGGCGCCGGAAAATCGCCTCGCTCAATTACCTGCTTGCCTCCCACGTTTGGCAACAGGCCCATAACGGCTTTACCCATCAAGACCCCGGCTTCATTGATCACGTTGTCAATAAAAAGGCGTCAATTGTTCGTGTTTACCTGCCACCCGATGCTAACTGCCTGCTGTCGGTCTGGGATCATTGCCTGCGGAGCCGGGATTATGTCAATGTTGTCATCGCCGGTAAGTACCAGGCGCCGCAATGGTTGAGCATGGGCGCAGCGGTTGCCCATTGCCGCCAGGGAATCGGCGTATGGCACTGGGCTAGCAACGACCAGGGGATGGAGCCGGACGTGGTGATGGCCTGTTGCGGCGATGTGCCGACGCTCGAGACTCTTGCCGCTGTATCCATTCTCCGCGAAGCTCTGCCTGATTTGAAAATCCGGGTGATCAATGTTGTCGACTTGATGAAGCTGCAGCCGCCAAGCGAACATCCGCACGGGTTGAGTGATGAGGACTTCGATGCGCTTTTCACCCAAAATAAACCAATCGTCTTTGCCTTTCATGGCTACCCTTGGCTGATTCATCGGTTAACCTATCGCAGGACCAACCACGACAATATGCATGTGCGAGGCTATAAGGAAGAAGGAACCATTACCACGACTTTCGATATGACGGTCTTAAACGATCTGGACCGCTTTCACCTGGTGCTGGATGTGCTCCATCGGCTGCCACAGTTGGGCAAAGATGGCGACACGCTGAAAAGGACAATAAAGGACAAGCTCATCCTCCACAAACTGTATATTTACAAATACGGTAAGGACATGCCGGAGATACTGAACTGGAAATGGTAAGAGGGACTAAGAGGATAACCATTGGAAAGAAGGTGATATCCCACGCCAACAGATAACCGCTTGGCGCAAAGGTATACAATCTCAACCATAAGAGGGAAAATCATGTTGATAAAATTCTCCACCGACAAAACCGTAACTGAAGTTGCGGCTGCCTTGCAGCTTGCTGTTCCAGCCAACCATTTTGGCGTCATGCAGGTTCATAACCTCAAAGAGAGCATGATCAAAAAGGGTGTAGAGTTTACCCGTGAATGTTTGGTCTTTGAAGTCTGTCAGCCGCAACAGGCGAAGAAAGTTCTCGAACAGAACATGAGCATCTCTACTGCGTTGCCATGTCGAATCTCCATTTACCAGGAGGACGGCAAAACCGTTTTGGCAACCTTAAAACCAACCACACTGCTGGCGATGTTCGATACTCCTCAGTTGGCAGGTTCGGCTCGGGAAGTGGAAGACACTATCGTCAAAATCATGAAGCAAGCGACCTCGGGCTGATTGGACTGTTTTAAACCCGACAAAGTCGACATCCCCATGGTGGGGAGATGGTCAAATATGCCCACCGAGCATATTTGACCATCTCCAGGTGTTTTTTGAGCACATCGGCACGTGTCTGTTTTTACATATAACACATAAAAACAGTATGATAGCTGGTAACTAATGGAATATTTAGAGCTGGCACAATATTTGAAGCATCTCAGGTTATAACCGTAACACAATTCTTCTCGCTGGATGATTTCTGGCCGCCATTTTCACCACGGCTGTTTGAAATTGTCCGCCTGGTGAGGACTTCTTGGGAGTTTATAAAGCAAAGATTGGCGCCGATTCGGCAAAAGCACATACCTGCCACGGTATTGGAGTCTTTGATATAAAAATGAAAAAAACCAGTGTATTGGGGTTATTGTCAATAATTGTTCTTGTTTCTCTTAGCGGATGTTATCTCGATTTTCCCGATCGTCACAGAGGTGAACGGCCTGATAGGGGTGAGAGACACGACAGGGGAGAGAGACATGGTAAAGGTGACGGACATGATAGGAGTGGGAGTCAATATTTCTACAGGGATTCAGGAAATGATTATCGAGCACAGTAGTTCAGGTCATTGGTATCTTCCGCAACTTGCAAAAGCTCATTGATTGTTACTAGCAAACCCAAAAAAGAAAAGAATCTCAAACATAAAAGGAGAAACATGCTGATCAAATTTTCAACCGTCAAGACTGTTCCCGAAGTTGTGGTTGCCTTGACGCTTGCCGTACCAAACCATCGTTTCAACATCGTTCAGGTTCACGACATTCAAGAACTGATGACAAAACATGGAGTGGAGTTCGTTCGTCAATGTATGGTCTTCGAGGTTGGTCAGATCCAGCAGGATGGAAAGGCTTCTGAACAGAACGTCAGCATCTTTACTGTGCTTCCCTGCCGGATATTTGTCTACACGGAAGATGATAGGACGGTCTTGGCGACCTTAAGGCCTACCGCACTTTTGGCTGCGATGTTTGATGCTCCGCAACTGCCCAAGGCGGACCAGGAAGTTGAAGACTCCATTATTGCAATCATGAAGCAAGCGACAGGAGGATAATTGGCCGGGCCTATGAATTCATAAGTAGTCAAGGTGATGTGCGACATTGCTCCGTTGTTTTTCATTGATCCTTTCTGGAAACAACAACAGGTATGCAAAAGTTTAGGAAAGATACTAACTCTAGAAGAATGGAGGGCTTCTATGCTGAACAGATAAGGTGCAAATAATCGGAATCATCTTTTGATAAAAACACATAACATTAAAAAGGAGTGCATGAATGAAAAAATTAGCATTATTAGTCATCGCCGCTTTAGTTTTCGGTATTTCGACCTTCGCTGCTGCAGCTGAGGACTATTCGAGCACCATAAATGTGTTTCGAGATTCACCCATCCCTGCAGAATACTTCAAGACCGCCTACGGTTATGCCGTCTTTCCAACTATTGGCAAGGCTGGCTTTGTAGTCGGTGGCTCCTACGGGGTTGGACAGGTTTATCGCGGTGGCAAGGCAACCGGAAAATCATCGGTTATTGAGGGCTCAATAGGCTTCCAGGCTGGCGGTAAGGCGTTCAGTGAGATAATCTTTTTTAAGGACAAAAGCGCTTACGATGAATTCATCAGCGGCAACTTTGAGTTCGACGCTACTGCTCAGGCAATCGCTGTAACGGTGGGAGCCGAAGTACAGGGCGGAACCACGGGTGTCAGTGCCGGCGCAAGTGCCGGGCCAAAGTCTGATGTTCAAGCCAATCCCAAGTATTTCAAAGGAACGATTACCTTCGTGCATTCGATGGGCGGGCTCATGTATGAGCTTTCACTCGGAGGACAGAAATTTTCCTATGAAGCTATATGATGTTTGAGAGAAGCTCAGAGACTATTTAATCGTAAACCTCCTGGCTTATTGCATCTAAAGAGAGTGCAAAACTACCCGACCAAAGAATCGAGACGGTAAAAGCCAGGGGGAATGAGGTGAAGATAATGAACGAGTCAAAAAGAACAATCGGCGAAATCGTCGCTAAGGACTTTCGGATCGCCAGGTCTTTGAGGATCACGGGATAGACTTCTGCTGTGGAGGAAAACCGATATCGTTTGTATTCAGATGCAACGTATAGCCGTTCCATGACATCTTGTATCCTTTAGCATTCTGACCATTGACAACTGTTTCGCCAATGATCTTCAATGCTCGAACAAAACCGTACATAGCCACTGATTTTTCTCTTTTTGTGATCACAGCAAGATCCATATTTTTATATCAGCCTATATTTTGCCAACAATATTTTTCACTCCTCTCAAAAATTTGCTACTCAATCAGCATTATAGTGGTCAAGATATAAAAAAATCATAGTTAATCTATGGCCACATATGATCATTGGTTAAATACAACCAATATTGTTTGGCGATTAACTGCCTCCAACACAATTCAATTTTGCCATATATCAATATAAATCAGAATGCTGCCTGATGTGATATTTAAAATTCAAAATTGGTACAATGATTGCTTTAGTAAAGGAGAGTAGCTTCGAAAATAAATCATTTCCTCTATGTTATATAGATGGTTCCAACAAGCGGAATCATCTACAAAATTCCACCTAAAAATGTGACCAACAAGAGATATGAAGGCGATAAAGATTATCTTTTTAAATTGCATAATCTATTTGTATATTACATCGCCCTCCCTTGTGATGTCGACGGAATTAGGGTTTGGGTACGGTAAAGAATTTCGTGATAACAGCAATATAGAACAATATGAGGTTTATGTACGAGAGCCATTGCCATTCAAATGGGAGTTCGATCACGACTTCAAGATACTGTCTGCCGTTGAGGTTGGCATGGCAATGATCACTGAGGCCCAGAGCACGAATGATGAACCTGCCAGAATTTCAGTCATGCCCCAACTGATTTTCAGCCCCAACCGGAACGTCAGTTTTATTTTTGGATTCGGAGCCGGTTTTATGATAGGAAACACCAAATTTACAAACCACAATCTGGGTGGGGCGATGCTGTTTGATTCAAAGATTGGCCTTCAATTCATGCTGGGGCAGCACTGGAACTTTGGGTATTTCTATTTCCACCAATCAAACGCCGGAATCTATGACTATAATGCCGGATTGAATATGCATCAGCTGGCATTATCTTACACGTTTTAATTCTCAGTAAGTGGCCATTATGCCAAAGATCTAACAAATTATTTACAACGCCACTGGCGGGTTTTTGCCGCAGCAATATATGCGGTTCACTTTAAGATGTCCTGTTAAAGATTTTTTGTCGAAACATCTTGAATGCTATGTTCCAGCTTGATTGCTCTTCATTTGTCAAAATGTTTTAAACTCAATACCAAAAAAAACAGCTAAGTGACGCTGAATCTAATGTCCGCTTATCAGCATACGGACAAACAAAAGGAGTATTTATGAACACAAAAAAGAATCAAAATCCCAAAGATGCAAACGTGTATTTAATTGGTAGTGGGATTGCCTCTCTTGCAAGCGCTGTATATTTGGAAAAAGATGCCAGAGTACCAGGAAAGAACATCCATATTTTTGAAAAAGACAAAATCTCGGGTGGAGCCTGTGATGGAGCTGGTAATAAAGAAGAAGGTTTTGTTGTAAGAGGAGGAAGAATGCATGAAATGCATTATGAATGTTATTGGGAATTACTTTCGCACTTACCTTCATTGGAAGACCCAAACATCTCAGTGCGTGATGAATCATATGAATTTAATGAACGATTTGTTTCAAATGCCCAGGCAAGGCTTCTGAAGGAGGGTGAAAAATTAGACGTATCATCATATGAATTATCACTCTCTCAACAGGCAGATTTTTTAAAACTCACCTTCGTTTCTGAAAGTTCTTTGGGAAATAAACGAATCGAAGACTGGTTTGACGAAAGTTTCTTTGAGACGAAGTTCTGGTTTATTTGGTCAACAATGTTTGCATTCCAAAAATGGAGCAGTCTGGCCGAAATGAGACGATATATGAAACGTTTTATTCATCTTGTTGCTGGCCTTCATAAGTTAGGCGGAGTCATGCGTACCAAGTACAATCAATATGATTCTGTTATTAGACCCATGAAAAGATATCTCGAAGAAAAAGGTGTCACATTCAGTATGGATAAGGAAGTTGTCGATATTGATTTTGACATTTCAGAGGAAAAGAAAACTGCAACCGCGCTGCACTTCAAAGACAAGAGTGAAATAGTCCTTGGCAAAAATGATTTTGTATTTTTTACCAACGGTTCAATAACCGACAGTACAGACAATGGGTCTTGGGATACCCCGGCTCAATTGAAAGGAATTTCAGAATCCGGTTCCTGGAAGCTGTGGAAAAAG
>JAHJLI010000261.1 GCA_018821785.1 Pseudomonadota bacterium | reverse complement strand
ACAGAACAACCTAACATAACTTGGCCTGGAATGATTGGATATTTTCAGGGCGATGGAGCAGAATAAGCCGGAGTGGACACTCAGGGTGTTAAACATGGGCTAATATAACCATTGAAAATGTTCTATAAATATTATGTGAATTCTCTATTTTTCAACCCAACTTTGTGACAACAGAAGACGAAATATAGCAATAACGATGTGTTATCTACCTCTCAAGTGTCTTTTGTCGACAAAAAAAGGAGGGACAGAGGAGGCACAGAATCGAAAGAAAAGAAAAAGGAGCTAAGCCAAATTGACCTAACTCCTTGATTTATTGGTACGCCCGACAGGATTCGAACCTGCGACCTACGGCTTAGAAGGCCGTTGCTCTATCCAGCTGAGCTACGAGCGCATATGGCAAGGATTGGGGAGCAGTGTTTTACGGTCGACATAATACTCAAAGCTTCTTAAAAAGCAACTTCATTCTTCCCGTCATTCGATATCGCGCGCCCTTTTCCAGACCGGTCCGTTCACCGTGTCGATAATGACTATCCCTTTTCTGGCCAGTTCCACCCTGGCTGCATCAGCAGCCTGCCAGTCTTTGTTTACCCGAGCCTTCTCTCTGCGCTGGATCAAGGCGTTCACATCCGGCGCCAACGGGCAACCCTGAAGATGGAATACATTCAAAACCTCGTTCATCTTGCTAAGGGTTTCGAGGATATAGTTCTTCTGGTCATTATCAAGGTTGTTGACTTGGAGGATGGGATAGACCTTCCGTATAAAGTTATAAATCGCCCCCATCCCTTTAGAGACATTAAGGTCGTCATCCATCGCCGCAAAGAATTGCTCTTCCATTGCCGTGACAAAAGCGGTGACCTCGGGATGAGGCCTGCCAGAAGGAAGGCAATTTAGCTTGCAGGTGAATTCGTCAAGACGCCTGAGAGCGGTGCGGACGTTGTCCAATCGCTTAAAGGAGAAATTGAGCGGTTTGCGATAATGCACCGAAAGCAGCATAAAACGAATCTCCCGCCCGGTATAGCCGCGAGCCAGCAATTCCTTGAGAGTGACATTGTTGCCGGCATCGCTTGACATGTTCTTGCCGTCAACCAGCACCAGTTCAGAATGCAGCCAGTAATTGGCCAGGGGTTTCCCGGTGAGGGCCTCGGCTATGGCTATCTCGTTCTCATGATGGGGGAAGATGAGGTGCCTGCTGGATGTATGGATATCCATTGTGGCCCCCAGGTTTCTGGTGGCCATTGCCGAGCATTCCACATGCCAGCTGGGCCGGACATTGCCCCACTCGGTTTCAAAGAAAATGCCTTTTTTCAGCTCTCCCAGTGTCGATCTCTTGAGAAGGGTAAAGTCGCGGGGATTGTCCTTTTCATAGTCGTCGAGGTCGACTGTTCTGCCAAGCTGGATCTTGCTCAGATCAATACCTGACAGTCGCCCGTATTTCTTGAATTTTGAGATATCAAAGTAAATAGAACCGTGTTTTTCGTAGGCATAGCCCTTACTCTGAAGCTCCTGGGCAATCTCAATCATCGACGGCACATTCTCCGAGGCCTTTGGATATCCCTTGGCACGTTTTACGCCAAGCACATCCACATCCTCCATAAAACCGGCAATAAACTCCTCTGTATAAATCTTTAGCGGCTTGCCTGCCTTTTCCGCTCCTTCGATGGTGTTATCGTCGATATCGGTAAAATTCATGTAGGCATCAACCTGCAGGCCCTTTGCCAGAAGTGCTCGCGTGATCAAATCGGAGACGACAAATCTTCGACAGAGGGCGAGATTAGCAATTTCAAAGGCCGTTGGACCACAGGAATAAAAGGTAACAAGGCCCTCCTTCTGGGGCACAAACACCTCTTTTTTCTTGCTCATGGTATTGAAAAACCACAGCTGTTTTTTTTTCTCATCGTTCTTCTTCGGCGCAGTAAAAAGGGGTGTGCTGAGATAACGTTCTCCGCCATCCGGAAGAATAACGACGACCAGCCCGCTCGTAAGGTCCCTGGCATATTCGATAGCCGCAGCCATGGCGCCGCCACTGCTCATGCCGACCAGCAACCCTTCTTTACTCGCCAGCTGTCTCGCCATGCTGAAAGCATTATCGTCATCGACGAGGACAATCTTATCAGGAACGGATTTGTCGAAAATCCCAGGTTTATACGATTCCTTCATATTTTTCAGGCCCTGGATCTTGTGATCCAGGTGTGGCTCGATAGCGATCACCTTGACATGTGGCTGAAATTCATGAAACCATGCAGAGAGCCCCATGATCGTCCCCGAAGTACCGAGAGTCGCTACCAGGTGGGTAACCCTGCCTTCTGTCTGCTGCCAGATCTCCGGGGCGGTATTATTGTAATGAGCGCGCCAGTTAGCCTCGTTATTATATTGATCGGTAAGAAAATAACGGTCAGGAAACTCTCGTACCATGAGATAGGATTTTTCTATGGCACCATCCGTCGCCCGAGAAGCCGGGGTAAGGAGGAGTTCAGCCCCGTAGGCCTGCATGATCTTGCGCCGTTCAATGCTGGCCGACTCGGGCATCACCAGAACACACCGATATCCCTTGGCAGCGCAAACCATGGCAAGACCAATACCGGTATTGCCGCTGGTTGCCTCAAGAACAATTTTATCCTTGGTCAGTGCACCGCTGGCCTCCCCCGCTTCGATCATGGAAAGGGCAATGCGCTCCTTGACCGACCCACCCGGATTGCACGATTCTAACTTGCCAAAAATTTGTACCGTGTCACTTTTAAAAAGACGGTTAATCCTAACAAGAGGGGTGTTACCTATAGCACTTAAAACATTGTCGTGTAACATTCTTCAGCCCAATACACCTCGATGAAAATCCTCCGCGCGCACCATGCTCGGCAGGAGGTATTACTTTGTGTCTCTTTTGCATGCCTCGGCAAGATACCAGAACTGCATGAGAGCTTCCCGACATTTTTCATCGGAAATGCATTCTACCTGCCGTTGGAAGGCTGATATTTTCTCGGCGCTGGGCCGAACGAAGGTCACTGCCGGCCCAGGTTTCTCAATCTTCTTATGGACATCGCCCTTTGGCAGGACCATCTTGATGTCTTTGATGCTGGTCAGCCTCAAGCACCGATTAAGGTTGTCAATAAGTTCGATTTTAGCAAACTGGAACTGCTGCAACCAGGATGAATTTTCAACCTCAAGCCACAACACACCCCGCTCGATCTTTATCGGCTCTGCATGCTCCCGAAACTCTTCACCAACAATATTTTGCCAGTTGACAAAGATTGAATACAGATCGAGCTGTTTTTCCCAACCCATATTCCGTGAGAGCCAGGGAAGGACGTCGGAAATGGTGTTTTGATGATCGTTTTTCTTTCTTACTTTGGTCATTTTCTCAATATACATTTTTCCAAGGTTGATCCTCCTTCTTTACTGAGAAAAAAGGCAATTGGCAAGCTCTGCCGGAAAACCCGGAAACGAAAAAGGCCCGCACCCCTCAAACGAGGAATGCGGGCCGACGGAATGATAACAGACAGGGAGGCGTTTAGTAAACGCTCAAATACTCATCGATTTCCCATTCGGTTACTGCAATGCGGAATCTATCCCACTCTTTTTCCTTTGCTTCGATATATTTATGGAAGATATGCTCGCCAAGAGTTGGAATGGCGATAGCATTGGTTTTCAGTTCTTCAACGGCCTCTTTCAGGCTTGCCGGCATAATTGCAATACCCACTTCTCCCATTTCGGCTGCGGTCATTTTGAAAATGTCCCGTTTTACTTCGGCCGGCGGGGTAAGATTGTTTTGCACCCCGTCAAGACCTGAATTGAGCATCATGGCAAAGGCGAGATACGGATTGCAGGTCGGATCCGGGCAACGTACCTCGGTCCTCGTTGACAAACCGCGAGCCGCCGGGATGCGGATAAGAGCAGAGCGATTGGAGGCAGACCAGGCACAATATACCGGTGCCTCATAACCAGGAACCAATCTTTTATAGGAGTTTACCAATGGATTGGTGACAGCTGAAAAGGCCCTGGCGTTTTTCAGAACACCGGCAATATAGGAATAAGCAACTTTCGACAGTTTCAATGGACCATTTTCATCGAAGAAGGCGTTGGTGCCATCGAGATTAAAGAGTGACTGGTTGGTATGCATGCCGGAGCCGTTTATACCGAAAATCGGCTTCGGCATAAAGGTTGCGTAGAGATTGTATTTCGAAGCAATAGATTTAACAACCCACTTAAAGGTCACGGTGTTATCGGCAGCAGTCAACGCATCGGCATATTTGAAGTTTATCTCATGCTGTCCCTCGGCTACCTCGTGATGCGATGCTTCAATTTCAAAACCCATCTTCTCAAGGGTTTCGATAATTTCCCTGCGGCAATCACCACCCTTGTCCTCGGGATCAAGGGAGAAATATCCGGCGACATCGTTCGTTACGGTGGTAGGAAGCCCGTCCGCGTCTTTCTCAAAGAGAAAGAACTCAGCTTCGGTACCGACGTTCATGGTATATCCGAGCTTTTTGGCCTCGGCCAGAACCCGTTTGAGATTGACTCGCGGGCAACCTGCGAACGGAGTTCCGTCTGATTTATAGACATCACAGATTATACGCGCCGCTGCGACACCTGACTTATTGCGCCAAGGCAGAATAGTAAAGGTGTTATAGTCGGGCTTGAGATACATATCCGATTCATTGATGCGCACAAAACCATCGATAGAGGAACCGTCAAACATCATATCTCCGTCCAGCGCTTTTTCTATCTGGCTTTTCGGAATGGCAACATTCTTCATAAATCCGAAGATATCCACAAACTGGAGACGAAAGAATTGAATATTTTCGTCCTCGATAATTTGCATAATTTCTTCTCTGGTCATTTCTACGGTCTCCTCTGTAAATTCAATAGTATTTTTCCCTTTGCCCATCCTTGCAAACAAAAATCAATTCCCTTTCATATAACATTTCTGAAGTTTTTTGCAATAAACAAATGAGATTTTATTACATGTTTGTCATTTTTTTCGACAAGCCATGCGCCTTGCAAATGACACTCTCCTTTACTTATTTGCCTGCTCGGCCAATAGAATGAAGAATGCCCTGCGTAACTTCCTGCCTGAAATCCTCGTCAATCAGTTTTTGATCCTGAGAATCAAGTACATAAAAAACGTCAATAAGCTGCTCGACTTCGGTGGCGATGTAGGCCTTATGGATATTCAGACCAAAATCGGCCATAGCCTGGGTAATATGATAGAGTTGCCCAGGGAGGTCAGGAGCATAGACCTCAATGACAGAATAGTTTTCTGAACTTTTATTATCTATAACCACCTTCGAGGCGATCTCCCCAACCGCCTGGACCCGCCGACTGGAGCTGGACGACAGTTTTCGATACAGCCGGTGGCTGAGTCCCATTCGATGCTCGATAGCCAGATCAAGCTGCTCGTTGAGCAGTCCCCAATCTTTTTCAGCAAAACTGAGACCATCCGTCGAACGGACATCAATGACATCAACAACCGTACCGTCGGCCCAGGTAAAGATCTGTGCCCTTGCCACGGTAAGGCTGTTCAAGGCCATCACTCCGCAGATTTTTGCGAGCAGGCCGGGACGATCAACCGTCATAATAAGCAGCTGCCAGGCATCTTCAGCATCCTCGGCGACAATCAGAGCTCTCTGGCGCAGAAGCTGGTAATTGTCACGCTGTGTCAACACATGTTTAACAACAGCCTCCGGCGAAAAGGAAAGTATATAGTCGGCACCAAGAACACCAATATCAACGCGAAGGTCGCGCTCTCCCTTCAGCAGCATTCGCACCTGTTCGCGCAGCCATTCTACCCCCTGCTCTTCATGGGCCGTCACATCATGCACGCCGTGCTGGCCCATATCGAGATACGGATAGACCTTCTGGTACATCTCCTCAAGGAGACTCCCTTTCCAATCACTCCAGGCCGACGGCCCGGTAGCCTTCGAATCGGCGACGGAGAGCAGGTAAAGCATACTGAGGCGATCGAGATCACCAATGGTTTCAGCACATCTTTTTATAAAGACACCGTCGTTGAGATCACGCCGCAGCGCGCTCTCCGGCATAAAGAGATGATAGCGAACGAGAAACACCAACGCCTCCAGCTCCTGATCCGAAAGCAGAAACCGCGAACCAATCTGCTCCACCAGGCCGGCACCTTCAAGAGAATGATCTCGTCCGGATCCCTTGCCTATATCATGCAGCAATGCGGCAAAATAGAGCACCCTCATACTCCGGACATTCTGCGCCACAACAGTCCAGACTGTAACCAGTTTTTGCACCTCCACCACTGCCTGTAAGGAGTGACGATCGACTGTATAGATATGGTACAAATCATACTGTGCAAGTGTCGAAATCTTTGCAAATTCAGGAATGCAGGCGGTCAGCACGCCGGTCTCGAGCATCGTTTCGAGAACCAGGGAAATATCCTTGGCTTCAAGAAGAATGGCAAAAAAGGTTTTTGACAACCTGGGCGAGGTGCGCACCTTCTCACTAATAAGATTGACTGATCCGGCCATAACCTTGCGAGTTCTGTGGTGTAGAGGCAAGCCTGTCCGGGCCATGGCGAGAAACACCCTGATGAGTGTTTGCGGCTTCGCTAGAAGCATGGATCTCGGCGCAGTTAAATGTACCCGCTCCATTTTCACCTCAATCCCCACCTCGACAACCTTATCGGCGACTAATCCCCCCCTGCCGGCCAAACCTAGAACCTCGTCGACATGATCAAAGAACAGGTCGGTTATCACACTGATTTTTTGCAGGGCGCCATACACATCACGCATGAAATGCTCAACACCGAGCATACCATCCCGAGTTTTATAGCCGAAGGCTCCGGCCACATCGCCCTGTTGCTCGAAATAAAGCTGGTCATTTTTACGTTTACTGAAAAAATGCATAAATGCCCTCAATCTGACCACCATGTCTCTGGCAGCCAGAAATTCCCGCTTCTCGTCCTCAACCAGCAATCCTGCTTCCTCAATGCCTTCCAATCCGTGCAGTCCGAACACCATCCTGGCCGTCCACATCATCGCCTGGATGTCACGCATGCCTCCCCGACCCTCCTTTATATGGGGCTCAAGAAGGTAGCTGTGACTGCCGTAACGCTCTCGACGACTCTGGCGATGACCCTTCATCTTTTCGACAAAATCCTCCCGCTGCCCCTCGACAAACCGCAGGCGATACGCTTCGAGAAGTTCATTGTAGAGTTTGGTCGAGCCGTGGATCAATCTGGCATCAAGAAGAGCCACTAGAAAAAAATAGTCTTTCCCTGCCTGAACCAAAGACTCAGGAACGGTACGTACACCATGGCCGATCTCAAGACCGGTATCCCACAGCGGGTAGAGAATGGCGTCGGTTATGCGCTCTATCCGGTCTGTTATTTCCAGGCGATAGAGAATCATCAGGTCGATGTCGGAAAAGGGGAACAGCTCCCGTCGGCCATAGCCACCCAGCGCAACAAGAGCCACATCCTGCCCGCAATCTTTGATATCCGCCTGCTGAAAACAGTTTATGATATACTCATCAACCGCCAGACTGTGACTGCGAAGTTCTTCGTCACCGCTTCTCGCCTTGGCCCAGATTTCCTCAAGGGCTTTTCGCTGTGCACGAAACGCGGCAATCATTTATCACACCGCGTCACGATTCTCTTCGCCGGTTCGAACCCTGACAACCCGCTCAATCGGCAAAACGAAAATCTTGCCGTCACCGATCTTGCCGGTATTTGCAGCTGTCCGAATCTTATCGACCACCAGATCGGCCTGTTCTGCGGGCACGACGATCTCAATTTTCACCTTGGGAATAAAATCAACAACGTACTCAGCCCCGCGGTAAATCTCGGTGTGTCCTTTCTGCCGCCCATAGCCCTTGACCTCGGAAATGGTCATCCCGGTGATACCAATGCTGTTCAGGGCGTCTTTCACCTCATCGAGCTTGAAAGGTTTAATTATCGCCTCAATTTTTCTCATACTCTCCTCCTCATCCTTGCCCTGTTATGTCTTTCGGTCAAACAGCCGGTCGTTTCTTGACCTTAAAAATAGGCCCGCCTGTCAAATATCCAGGCACGCCCTACACCAATTAACCACTCATTTTTTCCGCAGGATATTACCTTATATCAAGTTCCGCCTACCAGCAAGCGCCACTTCGGAATCAAAATGAAAATATCTTGGAAATTCGTATAAAAACCAAGAAACGAATGCCAAAGGTACTAATTGTTATATGCAGTTTCTGAATGCTCTGCCGAATCCAGGCCTTGAACCTCCGCATCGTCGGCCAGGCGCATTCCCAAAAGGCTGTGTATTACCTTAAAAAGGATCCAGCTCAGCGAAAAGGCATAAACCACCACCACAACAACCCCAAGCAACTGGATGCCAAGTTGTGCCGGGTTTCCGAACAGCAGTCCGTTTACCCCGCCGGGGTTAACTGAGGTCGAGGCAAAAAGCCCAAGGCAGAGGGTGCCGACAATGCCGCCAACGCCATGAATACCTACCACATCCAGGGAATCATCAAGGCCAAATCTCGACTTGGCATTGACTGCGAGAAAACAAACCACACCGGCTAGACAGCCAATGAGTATCGCAGAGTTGGGCCCGACAAAACCGGCAGTAGGGGTAATGGTTGCCAGACCGGCGATCGCCCCTGATGCGGCACCAAGAGTCGTCGCATTTTTCCGGGTAACCCACTCCATTACCACCCACATCAACATCCCCGCCATTCCACCCAGATGCGTTGCGACAAAAGCAGTAGCAGCAACTTCATCAGCGGCCAAGGCCGAACCACCATTAAAGCCGAACCAGCCAAACCACAGCAAACCGGTACCAAGCATGGTCATCGGTAAATTATGCGGCATGAAACTGGTCCTGCCGAAACCTTTGCGTGGACCCAGGACCAAAACCCCGGCCAATGCAGCTGCTCCACAAGTCGCATGGACCACTAACCCGCCGGCAAAATCAAGCACGCCGATGTTTCCCAGCCACCCTCCTTTCCCCCATACCCAGTGGCACACCGGGTTATAGACGAAGATCGCCCAACAGAACGAAAATACCAGAAAAGGCACAAATCGAACACGCTCGGCGAAGGCTCCGGTAATAAGGGCCGGGGTAATGATTGCAAACATGCATTGATAAATCATGAAAACCGTCTGTGGAACGGTCTTGGCATAATCTGGGCTTGGTGCATTGCTCACACCAGCCAAGGCAAACCACGACAGGTCACCTATAACGCCACCGACATCGGGACCAAAGGACATGGAATAGCCAAGATATACCCATTCTATTGAAATCAGGGAAATGAGAATCAGACTCTGCAGTATGGTGCCGAGCACATTTTTTTTTCTGACCATACCGCCATAAAACAGCGCCAACCCCGGAGTCATCAACAGCACCAACCCGGCCGAAGCCAGGACAAATGCGGTATCTGCCTTATTCATCTTTTTCTCCTCTCTGCAAGTTGCTGTTGTCTGCCGGCCCGATCAAAATTCAAGAAAGAAGGGAATTACCCATGACAACATTATTGTAATAAACGACCTCTGATTACCACTCCAGTACTCGTCTATTACAACCGTCGTGCCAAAACCAACGTTTCCACATAACAACCTGATTAATTACGATATTCCTTCATAACACGAATATTGCAACATCATCATATGTTACAATTTTGTCGTTTCATCCAATTTTTCTTACATTTTTGTCGAAAACAGCACTCCGTTGAACAATGTCCAGACAATGGCAATTTTTCCAGACTAGCCGAGGTTTACAATTATTCGGGAAAGATGTATGTTTGAAACCACAGAAACATTGATAACAGCCAAGTCCGACAATCATCTACAAATCATCAGACCTATGAATTACAATGGCACTCACTATCGAACCATCTGGCCCGATCTCAACAACGAGCAACAGATCTGTATCATTGACCAGAGAAAACTCCCCCATGATTTTATTGTTGAAAAAATTGATACTGCCGAGCAGATGGTTACAGCCATCCGGGATATGCATGTCCGCGGTGCGGGACTGATAGGCGCTGCCGCCGGTTTCGGAATGTACCTTGCCTCTTTGCAGGCACCGGACACATCCTTCGATGCATTCATGGCCGCCGCCGCCAAAAAATTTGATGCCAGCAGACCGACGGCGCGTAACCTTATGTGGGCCGTTGAGCGCATCCTGCAGGCGATGTCACAAGCCACGAATCCCGAAGAAAAAAGGGCAACTGCCTATGCTACCGCCTGTATCATCGCCGACGAAGATGCAGAGTTCTGCCGTCGCATCGGCGAGCATGGCCTGAGGATAATAGAAGAAATCAGCCGTAAAAAGAACGGCGCACCGGTCAACATTCTCACCCACTGCAACGCCGGCTGGCTGGCCTTCGTCGACCATGGCAGCGCCACCGCACCGATCTATGCGGCGCGCGATGCAGGGCTGCCCGTACACGTCTGGGTCGACGAAACCAGACCATGGAACCAAGGCTCACGGCTTACCGCCTGGGAGCTCTATCATGAAGGCATCCCCAACACCCTGATCTGCGACAATGCTGGTGGTCATCTTATGCAGCTCGGCCAGGTCGATATGGTTATAGTCGGTGCCGACCGGGTGACCCATACCGGCGATGTGGTCAATAAAATCGGTACCTACCTCAAAGCCCTGGCCGCAAAAGACACTGATATACCATTTTTTGTCGCACTTCCTTCATCTACTTTTGACTGGAAACTTGACAATGGCATGGATATACCCATAGAATTAAGATCAGGAGAAGAAATCACCACTCTTACAGGCAAAGATTTTCAAGGTAAACTTAGGACGGTGCTTCTGGCGGGCGAGGAAACGAGGGCGGCGAACTACAGTTTTGATGTCACTCCGGCAAGGCTGGTCGAGAGCCTCATTACTGAAAGAGGCATTGTCAAACCGGAACGAAACGCTATCCACCAGCTCTTCCCGGAAGCAGGCCATCTTGAGGGAACAAGGCTTCAGGACAAATCATGAAACAACGAGAGCACAGAAAATTTATCCGTTACGATGCCTTGCATCTTCTTGACTATATCGTCTTGGATGAGGATGGCAAAACCGGGATGTATTCGATGGGCCGAACCATCGACGTCAGTATCGACGGCCTCAAGCTGGAAACAATCTACCCCCTGAAGGCCAACACCCACCTGCTGTTAACTGTTGGCTTGGAGGATGACCTCATCGACCTTGAGGGTCAAACAACCCATGCTGCTCCCTGCAACGGCCGCTTTGTCTCCGGAATCACCTTTTTGAAGATTACCAAAAACGGCAGGCGAGTGTTTGCCAAATATGTCGAGGCTTTTCGTAAAAGAAAAATGGAACTGGCTCAACAGAATCTTGAAGCAGCAGAGTAAAATAGCTCCAATTTCGAAGGTTTCCTTCAGCCCTCATCCTGCCGTCCATAAACATCCTCGAACCGCACGATATCGTCTTCGCCGAGATAACTTCCAATCTGCACCTCAATCAGCTCAAGCGGGATTACTCCCGGATTCTCCAGCCTGTGCATGGTCCCAGCAGGAATGTACGTTGACTGATTTTCATAGAGCAGGATTTCTTCATCGCCGTTCGTCACCTTCGCCGTCCCGGATACGATCACCCAATGCTCGTGCCGATGGTGATGCATCTGCAAAGACAGCTTGGCCCCGGGATTAACCGTTATCCGCTTGATTTGAAATCGCGGCAGTTCCTCCAGCACCGTATAGCTTCCCCACGGCCGAAAAACAGTGGTATGCAGACTGAACTCCTTGCGCGCCCCAGCCTTGAGCCGGGCAACAACCTTTTTTACATCCTGCGATCGTGACAAAGGGGCAACCAGGATTGCATCGGCCGTTTCCACCACCAGGGTATCCTCCATCCCTACTACCGCCACCAGCACACTTTCTGATTTCACCAGACAGTTCCTGGTATCCGTCAGCATCGCATCGCCTTGCACCACATTGCCACTTTCATCCTTAGCGAGAACGTCCCACAAGGCCTTCCAGGAACCAATATCACTCCAGCCCAGGTCTGCAGCAACAACAGCGCCATTGGCGGTTTTTTCCATCAACACATAGTCGATGGAGTCGCTCGGACATGCGGCCATAGCCTTGGCATCAAGACGAAAAAACCGCCCGTCACCGACACCCTTGTGCACCGCCTCCTGCATGCGAGCGAGCATTTCCGGGGCAAACTCCTCCATCTCCCGCAAAACCGTCTTGATGGAAAAGGCAAACATCCCGCTGTTCCATAGGTAGTTGCCGGCTGCAACGTACTGCCTGGCAACCGTCTGATCCGGTTTTTCCTTGAAAGAGACGATTTGCACCCCCTCACCCTGCTCGATATATCCGTAACCGGTTTCCGGTCCGGTCGGCTCGACCCCAAAGGTTACCACGGCCCCAGACTCGGCAAGAACAGTTGCCCGGCGAACAGCTTCGGCAAATTTCTCAGGTTGGAGGACAACATGGTCGGCGGGTAACACCAGAAGGATGACATCATCACCCAGATTGCGGCAGAATTCGGCGGCAGCACAGATAGCCGGAGCAGTATTGCGCCCCATAGGCTCAAGGAGGATGGCATAGTTGGGAAAACTGCCCAGTTCCTCAATCTGCGTCAAAGTAATAAAACGGTGTACCTCTCCGACAACAATGACTGGCGGCAATACATCAGGCAGCTGCGCAACCCGCACAAGAGTAGTCTGCAATAGAGAGGTATGGTTGGTCAGTCGCAGCAATTGTTTAGGATACAGCTCCCGAGATAAGGGCCAAAGCCTTGAACCGGTACCACCAGCCAAAATAATCGGTTGTATTTTTGCCACTTCTTCTCCTTTGTTATTTATGCACCAATAATGCTATTACACTTGATAATCTGTCCACCCTACTGGCAACTTTTAACGAATAAGAGCTAGCAATTCCTCGGTTTTTTCCATCATCAGCGGCGCATCGCCCCTGCTCTCAACATTCAGGCGAAGGAGCCGCTCGGTATTTGATTTGCGGATATTAAAACGGTACTGATCATAGGCAACAGACAGCCCGTCGGTATAGTCCTTTTGCCCGTCCCGGTATTTTTCTTCGATCCGGGCTATTATCGCATCCGGATCAGCGACCCGGCTATTGATTTCACCGGAAACAGGAAAAGCTGCCATCCGGTCAGTTACCAGGTCTGACAATTTCATGCCCTCGCGGCTGAGCAATGCGGCCACCAACAACCAGGGAATCATCCCCGAATCACAGTAACCGAAGTCGCGGAAGTAGTGATGGGCGGACATCTCTCCGCCATACGCTGCGTCTTCCAGGCGCATTCGCTCTTTGATAAAGGCATGGCCGGTTCTGGTCATTATTGGCACTCCCCCTGCCTCTCGCACCTGCTCGAGGGTGTTCCAGGTTAAACGCGGATCAAAGAGAATTTTTGCACCCGGTGTTTTCTTCAGCATCTCCCGAGCAAGCAAACCAACGATATAGTATCCCTCGATGAAATTGCCCTTTTCATCCCAGAAGAAACAGCGGTCGAAATCTCCATCCCAGGCAACCCCCATATCCGCGCCGGTGTCCAGGACGGCCCGGGTAGTCTCGGCCCTCTTTTCCGGCAACAACGGATTCGGCACCCCGTGCGGGAAACTGCCGTCGGGTAGGTGATGCACCTTAACAAATTGAAAGGGCAGATGCCCCTCCAGAAGGTCTATGATCGTTCCAGCGCACCCATTGCCGCTGTTGACGACAATCTTCAAGGGTTGCAGTTTTCCCACTTGGATATAGCCAAGCAAATGCCGAATATATTCTTCCTTATTATGCAGAACACTCAGATTTCCAGATATTGCTGCAGGAGCTTGCAGCCGATCGCCGGTTATCAGCCTTGCCATTTCCTGCAGACCGTACTCGCCGGTCACTGGACGCGCCCCTTTCACCACAAACTTCATGCCGTTATAATCAGCTGGATTATGGCTTGCGGTCACCACAACGCCACCATCGACACCGGCCGATTCCATGCTGAAAGCGGCATGATAGATTTCCTCGGTACCACAGAGCCCCAGGTCGAGAACGTCAACTCCCATCTCCATAAGACCTGAAGTCAGGGCCTGTACGAGAGCCAAGCTGCTGAGGCGGATATCTCTCCCTACAACCACTTTTTTCAGGGAGTAGACAGATGCAAAGGCGCGACCAATATTTGCCGCCAGTTCCGGATTCAGCTCATCCGGAACTTTCCCTCTTATATCATAGGCCTTAAACGCGGGGAGAATGGTTGCAACCATTTTTTGTTTTCCTTTTTGGTGGGGCTTCGTTATATTGATCACCTCTTCGGCGGCAGATTGTAAAGGAAATTCATTCCGACAGCAAGAACCAACCTGTTTAATCAAGGTAAAATCGTTGCCTCTAACCCCTTTGAATACTATCTCATGAAAGGCATTATCCTCGCCGGCGGTTCCGGCACCAGGCTTTACCCACTCACCAAGGTCGTCAGCAAACAGATGCTGCCGGTCTACGACAAACCAATGATCTATTACCCCCTGTCGGTGCTCATGCTAGCCGGAATACGGGAGATCCTGATTATTTCGACCCCCCACGACCTCCCCGGCTTTCGCGAACTTTTCGGCGACGGCGGACATCTTGGCCTTTCGATCAGCTATTCGGTGCAGCCCCGCCCCGAGGGACTGGCCCAGGCCTTTCTTATCGGCAAAGAGTTTATCGGCAAAGATACGGTTTCACTGATCCTGGGTGACAACATCTTTTTTGGTCAGGGATTTTCTAAAATCCTCAGGGAAAGCGCCGAGCTTGCCCACGGAGGTCTTATTTTCGGTTATCTGGTTAAGGATCCTGAACGTTACGGCGTCGTCGAATTCGACCATAACTGCCAGGTAATCGGTATTGAAGAGAAACCGGCCAAGCCAAAATCAAAATATGCGGTCCCTGGTCTTTATTTTTATGACAACGATGTCATCGCCATTGCTGAAGAGGTTAAGCCTTCCACCAGGGGCGAGTTGGAAATTACCGACATTAACAACGCCTATCTACGAAGCGGCAAACTGCGGGTAGAGCCACTCGGACGGGGTTTTTGCTGGCTCGATACCGGAACCCACGAATCCCTGCAGCAGGCCTCAAGCTATGTTCAGGCAGTGCAGGAACGACAGGGCTTGAAAATCGCCTGTATCGAAGAAATTGCCTACGAGTTGGGATACATTGATGTACATCAGCTGGAACGCCTTGCTGCAGATATGCTCAAGAATCAATATGGCCAATATATCGCCAGCTTTGTCGCCGAAGAAAAACAGAACCAGAGGGTGCACCAATGAAAATAGTCATCATCGGTGCGGGCGGCCAGCTTGGCTCTGACTGCTGCAACCTGCTTTCCGCCAATAATCAGACCATCGGCTGTGACCTTCCCCGTATCGATATCGGCAGCAAGGCGAGTGTCGATGCCTATCTTAACGAAACCCGGCCTGACGTCATCGTCAACTGCGCCGCCTATACGGCGGTTGACGCCTGTGAAACTGAGCTTGATCTTTCCTGGAAAATCAACGCCGAAGGACCGAAATTTCTCGCCCAGGCCGCGGAAGAGTTGGGGAGCCGTCTCATCCATATCTCAACAGACTATGTCTTCGACGGCACCAAACCTGCCCCACAGGCCTATATCGAAACTGATACCCCAAATCCGCTTTCCCAGTACGGTCGTGGCAAACTGGCAGGCGAACAGGCGGTTGCCAAATACTGCGCCAACCATGTGATTCTGCGTACTGCCTGGCTTTATTCGGCCTATGGCAAAAACTTTTTGAAAACCATATTAAAACTGGTGCTCGGCAACCCTGAACGGCAACTGAAAGTGGTCGATGACCAGCATGGCGCCCTCACCTGGTCCTTGACCCTGACCCAACAAATAAACCGAATTTTGCGCTCCGATCTTACCGGGATAATGCACGCCACCTCAGAGGAGCACTCTACCTGGTATGGAGCCGCCTGTTATTTTCTCGATGCCATGGGTGTTTCGTATTCGATGCGGCCATGTACAACCGCCGAGTATCCGACCCCGGCACACCGACCGGCCAATTCAATTCTCGAAAACAAAGTGCTAAAGGACGCCGGCATCGCAACCTTTGTCAGTTGGCAGGAAGATATAGACAAATTTGTTGCTGGTAACCGGGAGCAACTCCTTGCCGAGGCCCGAAGCTGATCACCCACATGAGGATGCGGAACCTTTGCCTCACCGTTCCTCGTTATAGCTGAAGTCCCTGATAAGGGTGAGAACAAGATCCCTGCTTGACTGTTCAAGATTGTGTATTTGAAAGCCCGCCAGGAAAAAGTCGGGGTTGGCATCACTTTTACACCACCGACTCATCGCATCAAACATGATCTCACTCCTCTCCTTCATCTGTGTTGGCAGGCGCATGCGCAGACGGTAATTTTCGTTTACTGAAATTGGATTGTCTGAGATCAGCATCATACCCTTTTCGGAAATATCGACCAGATGACCGAGAATTTTGCTGCTCATGCCGTCATAGATGCGCAGATAGAAAACCAGATACTTGCGGTCTACCTCGCGCAAATCCTGTTTCCTCCCTTCCTCTTCCATGATGTCCATACATACCCTCTCAGGTTAACTTGACCAGTTCGATCTTTCCCACCGCGCCAATTTTCTCCCCGCAAATAACTACAACCCCCTGCACCCCTTCAATGGTCGGCCCTACCCGCAAGGCCCGTTTTATGCCCTCAACACCTGAAGTCGAGGTACCGACTTCATTGCCAAGTCGGGTTGCCGCGGCATCGGCAAGAGCGGTGGAGCCGGCGAGTACGACCACTGCATCGGCCAGACCAAAGCTTAAAGAATGACCAACCGTACCGGAAGACGTGCAGACAGCCACCGGCATCATCGCCGCTGTCAGTTTTATTCCGACTTTCAAGCTGAGCGTTGACTGTCCAGCAAAGACTGCCACTGTGCAATCGCTGGTCCGGCTAATATAGATATCTCCACCATTCTCCACCATTACTTCGCGGCAGCCTCTTTGCAAAAGCGCCTTACCGACATACTCGGCAATCACCCCGGCTACTGCCGCCATTGGTCCGACATCGGCAACTTGCCCGGCGGCAAGCATCTCTTTGACGATCGGCGGTGCCAGGGCGTCCGGTGCAAGCGGTGACAGGGCCGAGAGAAACTCAGGCCGCAGTTCAATATATTTTTCTATCTGCAGACGGTATTGCAAGGCCAGTTCAAACGCCCAGGCAGACACTTCGAGGTCGGCCAGGATATGGAGATCGGTATCTTTGATTTTGGCGAAAGAAGAAACCAGGCCGTGTTCCGGGAGCGTCCGATAGGTCCGCTCGACATACGATTCAGGTTTTCTTACTTTTATCCGTTTCATCTTCGCTCACCTGCAAGAAAATGTTTGCAAACGGTTAGCCTGCTGCTATATCGAAAATGTAACCAGAAATACAAGGAAAGCTGGAAAACGACAGGCGGGTTGGCGGATCAGAAAAAGGTCCGAAGCGACCACAAGCCTGACGGGAAATCACGGTTTATCCGTCGGAGTTTTCTTCTCAGGCCCGCTGGGGGAAAGAAATTCCTTGACCGCATCAATGGCAATAGCCGGTTTTTCCTGCATGAGCGTTTTCCGCAGTTCCTCGTTGCGGATCAGTTCTCTGGTCAGGTCCGCTGCCCCATTGAGTGTCTCGCAGGTGACGCAGGTTCGCAGCATCTGGTTTTCAGGAGCGAGAACAGAGCCGAGAATCACATGCATGATAACAACCAGAATAACCGCCTTGGCAAACCCGACCAACGCCCCGAGCAGACTGTCAAACCAGGAGGTAATAGTCAATTTCAGGACAAAACTGAGAGCCTTGCCACAAAGCATTACCACCACATAGGTGGCAATAAAAAGCAGTACATAACTGGTGAGAAAGATGACCTTCGGATTGGTTGATATATCTCGCAAAAACGGAAAGATTCTGTCATGATATTGACCGGCGGCAAAAAAGGCGAGATACAAGGCAAGCAGCCCGGTCACCTGCTTGAGGAGACCCAGCCATAACCCACGTCCAATCAAAAGAACGAAGAGGCCGATTACTACCAAATCGTACAATGTCGCGCCTGAAACACCTTTCATAAGCTCCCTATCCGATTATGATTCAATCTTTGTTTTCTGCCGCTAGCCACTCTGCAAAGTTAGCAGGAACTGTTGAAACTGCAAGCTTTTTCTGAAACAGTCCGGAATAGCCCAATAATGCAAAAACTGCAAAGAGACTTTTTTCCCGCGGCGCTCAAACAGGCCGCAAACACCCTTCTCGGAATGCCCGCCCTGGCGGCAATTATCCTGAAACAAGCCCCGGCTGATACAATCCCAGCCATTCTTGCAATTGAACCTAGTCCTATTGCTACCATCCTCCACCCTCATGAAATCGCAAAACTCGACAGCTACCGGCTGGCTAAAAGGCGGACTGAATTCCTTACCGGCAGGATCTGTGCAAAAATGGCTCTTCAGAGCTTCTGGACATCCCGGGGTCGGTGCCTTTCACCACTGCTCAGCACGGTTGAGATTCAAGGTGACTCGAGCGGCCGTCCTCTAGTTTGCCTCTATAGCCAAGAGGGTTCACCACAACCCGATGTTTCCATAACCCACGGTGGAGAATATGCCGCTGCCCTGGCGGCTGATACACCCTGCGGCATAGATATCCAGCCGCACAAGGAGAACCTTCTGCGCGTCAGGGAAAAATATTGTTCGCTGGAAGAAATGCAATTACTGGCAGAGCTTCTCCCGAACGTATCGCTTCTGCCTCAACTCTCCCTTCTTTGGGCGGCCAAGGAGGCTGCGAAAAAGGCTCTCAGCTACCGGCAAATGCCTGGATTTCTAGAACTTGTGCTTACCCGACCGGCAAAGACCTACCACGACTGCCATTCTTTTACCCTGGCTGTCATGGTCCAGAACAACCCACTCATGCCTGATGCCGTTACAGTTCTGGCAACACTTTTCAAGAACTATGGACTTGCTATTTGCATCTTAGCAAAGGAGCAACACTTTGCCTGAACTGCCGGAAGTAGAAGTTATCTGCCGAGGTATCCGCCCTCACCTGGTGGGCCGGACGATCACTGCAATTTATCACAGCGGCAAACAACTCCGTTGGCCTGTGCCGTTCGATCTTCTCTGCCATGAGATGATCGGGCACCAGGTAATCGCGGTGAGTCGGCGGGCAAAATATCTGCAGATCAGCCTGGACAGCGGATCGATGCTCATCATCCATCTCGGCATGACCGGCAATCTTGGTTTCTTTCCCCCTAAAAACGAACCGGCAAAGCATGACCACCTCCGCTTCACCTTAGATAACTGCATGGAACTGCGCTATAACGACAGCCGCAGGTTCGGCTCCATACAGGTACTTAAAAGCCGGGAAACAGCCAACCTGGAAGAAACCGTCTTCAGAACCACCGGGCCTGAACCCTTCAGCAACGCATTCTCCCCCGAGTATCTGCACGAACTGGCAAAGGGAAAGCAACAGGCGGTAAAGGTCTTTATCATGGCCACCCAGGTTGTGGCAGGTGTTGGCAATATCTACGCCAGCGAAAGTTTATTCCGTGCCGGAATTCTCCCCACCAGAAAAGTACGGACCATCAGCAAGAAAGACTGGGGCAGACTGGTCTCGGCTATCCACGAAATTCTTCAGCACGCCATTGACTGCGGTGGATCTACCATCAGCAATTTCATTAACGCCCGGCAGGAAAAAGGCTATTTCCAGGTAAATTTCAAAGTGTATGGCCGGCAGGGTGAGCCCTGCATAACCTGTCAGGAGAAAATTGAAAAAATCAGCCTAGGCGGCAGGGCCAGTTACTTCTGCCCCAGATGTCAGAAATGAAAGATTACGCTATCGGCGGTTGTCGCGGATAGATGCACCTCAACTACATCTCCCTTGAAAAACTCTTTTCTGCCGGCAGGAAAAAGAATAAAGCAGGATACCGGGTCAAGGCGTTCAGCCGGGCGTACCATGCAATTGCCACTTTCCAGTGAGAGGACGCCGCCCTTCAGCTGCAAAAGATCGCTTTTCCTGACCCTGCAGTTATCCAGCAACCTGGCCTGCAGTGCCTTCGGCCAACAGTGTTTCGCCCCCTGCATCATCAGCAGAACCGGTCCGACAAGTTCATTGACCAGGGTACGTACGGCGTTGGGGGGACCAGGCAAAGCGATAAAAACTGTGTTACCGAAGGTTCCAAGCAAAATTGATCGACCGGGAAACATCGGCAGACTTTCCAAAATAATTTTGCCGCCCGCACCGCAAAATGCATCTTTTACCAGGTCATATTTCCCAGGCCCCATGCCGCCTGTGCTGATTACAAGATCACAGCGCTCATCCCTCAACGTACTGAAAATTTTCGTGATGTCCTGTTGATTATCGGAGATAATGCCCAGTTCCGCCACCACGCCGCCATAGCGGGGAATGAGATTCTGCAAAAGCATACTGTTCAGGGACAGCTTCTGCCCAGCTTCCAGCACCTCTCCTACGGCCACCAATTCACTGCCTGTACAAAAACAAGCGACTCGTGGCCGAGTCACAACCCTCACCTGATGCACACCGACTGCCGCCAGCAGCGTCAGGTGATCAATCTCCAGCCGGGTCCCCTTTCTCACGACCGTCGCACCACAGGCCACTTCACTTCCCGACTTATTGATAAACAGCCGGTCCGTGGCCAGGGCGGCCGCAGCAACCTGTACTCTTCCCGCAACTTCCCGACATTCCTCCTGGGGAACAACACGCTCAGCGCCTTCGGGAATCATTGCACCGGTGAAAATTCGACAGGCCGAGCCGGGTTGAAGACGTCCTGCAATTCGTGTCCCTGCGGCTATCTCGCCTGCGACCGAATAGATTTCTCCCCCCCCTTCCTGTGATTTTTGCTGTGGCAATTCGTGGCAAGAAACACTTTTGCGGGGTGCCAAAGCATACCCGTCCCGCAATGACTCAGAGTGGGGCGGACAGGCCGACAGGGCTAAGATATCCTCGGCAACAATCCTCGAATCCGCCGCTGCCAGCTGCAACGTTTCAGCCGGCAACGGCTTGATATCAAGAGGTATTTCTATTCCACTTATAGTAAAAGTTGACATGAGTTACCTGTTTTATTGACATAATAACAAGGCGCAAACATTGCCCACGCCCGAGTGAATGAAGATTAGCTCTAGCCATCCAGCGAAACATCATGGTAATACAATAACCTGACAATAATGATCGGAAACACCACAAAAGAAGGCAAAATTACCAACAGCAGCTTCAGGCAATAACACCATGAACTATCCGACAGTTACTACAAAATTCATCATCCTTCTCGGCAATCCTTTGGGACATTCTATTTCTCCCCCTATGCATAACCGAGTGTTTGAAAAACTTGGCCTTGATTATTGCTATCTGCCAGTACAGGTGACATCTGAAAATCTCAAAACGGTCTTTACCGGCCTGAGCAAAATGAATGTCGCCGGTTTCAATGTCACCATCCCCCATAAAATCAGCATCATCGAGCACCTTGACACCGTTCATCCCCTGGCCGCAACCATAGGCGCGGTCAACACCATTTGTGTCAAAGACGGCAAGACAATCGGCCACAATACCGATGGAGAAGGCTTTATCCAGTCCCTGGAAGAAGAAGGCAAGATTTCCGTCCGCAATAAACGGATTTTCCTGCTTGGTTGTGGTGGTGCCGCCCGCGCCATTGCCATAACCCTTGCCTTCCGAGGTGTCGAAGAGATTTTTATCTGCAATCGCACCCTTGCAAAAGCCGAGGCACTCGCCGCGGAAATAAACGAAAAGATCCGCAACTGCGCCAAAACCGTGCAGGCACTGCCCGAATATCAGTCGGAAACCATCAAACTCTGTGACATTCTCGTCAATGGTACCAGCCTAGGTATGCATCCCCGAGTTGAAGAGCTGCCAATCAGCGAGGAGTGTCTCTTTAAACACCTGGTTGTCGCCGATATCGTTTACAACCCGCATACAACGAGGCTTCTCGCACTCGCTCACTCCAAGGGCTGTAAAATAGTCCATGGCCTCGGCATGCTTATTTATCAAGGTGCGGCTGGTTTCAAACTGTGGACCGGTGTCGATCCCCTTATCCCTGAAATGACCGAAACGGCTTATGCCCTGATGGCAGTTAGACAGAGTTCGTGAAATAATAGCCTCCCCACCGGGCCACGCCGGCGATCACCGGAAAAAAGAGTTGCCGACCCTATTTCCCGCTCACCTCCACCATCACCCTGTTCAACTCAAGCAGCTGATAAGGCTTGGTAATGGTATTACAAAAACCGGAAGCAGCAAAGTCCTGCAAAACCGAATCGTCGGCGCAGGCAGCAATGATTTTAACCTGCGGATCAATTTCACGAAATCCAGCCACCATTGCAACCCACTCCATGCTTCCCGGAACGGCAGGATCCTTTACCACTGCTACAAAGGGGTTTCCTCCTTCCAAAGCCTCCCGATACACTTGCATGGCGGCCGGACCGTCATTGACGGGTTGAGGACTGTAACCAATATGTATAAGCATGTCGCATACCACATCACGCCCTGCGATATCATCATCCAGCACCAGCACCCTTCCTTTTCCGCTAGGCAGGATGGTTGTTCTATTTGGTGCTTTGCCCCCGTCCGTTGGCAAGGCCGGCAGATAGAGTGTAAAGGTCGTTCCTCTGCCCGGTGTCGATTCGACGGTGATTCTCCCCTCATGTTTATTGATAATCGAATGAACAATGGCAAGGCCAAGACCTGCCCCTTTTTTGCTGTCTTTTTCTTTGGTGGAAAAATAGGGATCAAAAATCTTATCAAGATATTGCGCCTCAATCCCCCGCCCTTCATCGGCCAAACAAATCTTCACATATTTGCCGGGATTCAAGCCAACTTTTTGGTCGTTAACCAGTTCCTTGTTAGCCAAGCTTATGATTACCGTGCCACCACCCGACATGGACTGCTCAGCATTCTGCATCAACGCGGTAATAACTTGGCTGATTTGTTCTTTGTCCATTGAGACTGCCCAGAGATCCTCGGGAATCTCGAAATTGCACTGGATCTTGTTGTGACTGGCGGAACATACCAACTCGACAGCATTCCGAACCAGCTCCGGCAGCGACACAGTTGCCTTGACCGGTTCCGCACCAACGGCAAAATTGAGAAGTTTTACTGTCAACTCCTTGGCCCGAATTGAAGCCTCATGAGCTGCTTGGAGATAATCTCGAATCGGACTCGATTCCTCCGCCAACCGCTCGGCAAGAGAGATGTTACCCATCACCGCAAAAAGAATATTATTAAAATCGTGGGCAATACCTCCGGCCAGAACACTGATCGACTCCTGTTTTTTGGTCTTCAACAGCTCGTTTTCCATTCGAATACGGTTTGAAATATCCTCGACACTCCAAACAACACCCTTAAGCCCACCTTCAGCCGCAACAACGCGGCCATGCAATTGGCAGATGATTTCCGCCCCATCCTTGCGTTTCAGTACCGCCTGTATTGCGCAATATCCCCAACGCTTCAGGAGAGGCTGAACTTTCTCGGTCATTTTTTTGTACGCCTCATCGCTCGCATGATGAAGCCTGGGAGTATAGCCGATAAGCTCATCCGACCCATAACCAGTGATGTTCATCATCTCCTGATTTGCCCTCTTTATCAAACCCTTGCTGTCAACAAAGACTATACCTACCGGCGAATTGTCAAGCAAGGCTTGCAGCTCGGCACCAACCACTGACAGGTGGTGGCTGGTTTCTTCGGCGGCAAGCTTGGCCTCTGTGAGATCTGCGGTGCGTTCCCGCACTTTCTGTTCCAACTGTTCAAAGCTCTCTTGCAGGCGCCTGGTCATAATCCGAAGAGTCGACGCGAGACTACCGATCTCATCGTCAGCATCAATGGTAATCTGGGTCTCCAGATGACCTTCAGCAATACGCTTTGCCGATTTTTCAAGCATAGCCAACGGCCGAAAAATGAAGTGCCTGAGAATAAGCATGGAGGTGACAAGAATGGCGATAATAAGTAGAAGCAACAGCCCGACAACACCGGCCGTAGTTGACACGAGTTCCTTGTATATCGCATTCTTAGACATGACAACCTGCAGGCTTCCGACCTGATTGCCATCGCGACGAATCGCAGCGCTGCTCACTATAAAGGACGACGCATCGCCGAATTGGTCAAGATTTTCTCCTTCATACTCCGGCCTGACCTGATTGGCAACCAGCTGATCATCAACCAAAACCCGAACGTACACCACCGCATCGTTGGAAAGAATCGCCCGGAGAATATCGTTTATTGACCGATGGTCGAGCTTCCACACCGCTTCCGGCAAGGACGTTTCTGCGAGTCGCAGAGCTTGCCCAAGCTGTCTCTGCAGTTCGGCCTCTTTTCCGGCATAGTTATACCATCCCACCACAGCTGAGAAGAGTATCAAAATGGCAGTAACCACAATTACCAGCGTTATTCCGAAGCGGCGACTGAGGCTCTTGCCGCTTCGGGGCGCCTCCTTATTTTCGCTTTTCATGGTCATTAAGCTCTACCGCCATTTCCTTTCTATTTCTGAAAACACCCCGTTTTCATCGATCCTTTTTCGACCAGAATCAAAAATATCCAGGTTCAGCAAGCTATGTTGATCATTTTTTCGACCCATGAGATATTCATCAATAGTATCGAAATGGCCGACAATTTTAAAAGAATCGGTACGTTTGGCTTTTTTCAGCGCATAGTCATAGGGCAGCTGATACCCTGCCACTCCAACCAGGCGTTTCTTGGCGACCAAGTCAAAACCTTGATCGATCGTATCGGTCGGTTCCTTGATGATCAGGTCGCTGGCCTCCCATTTTTTCCCGTAGGACCACCCCCTGACAAAACCGATGGGCAAGCGATTCAATGACTCCAGGCCTTGCCAGGTCAGCTGGGAATCTGCCCGCACATACATTACCATCTTTACCTGGTCGACATACGCCTTGGAAAAAGCATACTCCTTTTCCCGTTCAACCGAGTGGTTGGCGGGGAATATACCTTCCACTTTGCGTGCTGCGAGGTAGTGCATCCCCCGCTCCCAAGGCACGACATACAAGCGGATACTATAATTCATGGCGTGAAAACTTTCCCTGACGACATCCCAGCTATAGCCTTGAAGCTGGCTGGAATCTGAGCCGGGTGGAATGGTCTCAACCTCTGTAACCCTAGCGTTTTCCTTTGGAAAACAAAACGGCGCGAAGTCCGTCAGGGTGGCGAGAGTGACGATTTTTTCACTGCCATAACACACACCGGCCATGAGAAACAGCAGAACAACAATTGCGACCATTCTTCCGTTCATTTTTCCCTCCAGATCCTGTCACAGTCTCCACACCAGATATTGTTGACCCAGCCAGCGTTTGTTTGTTACAAAACTGAGGTACATTAGAAACTCTAGCATGAAAACCGCTGAATGACAAATCATCTCCAAGGCAGCTCGCTATAAGCTATATGGCCAATCACTAGCCATTGCCAACTGCCACCGCCGACCCGTATTTTTTCATCTTTCCCCGCAGCTGATCATACGTCAGACCCAGGCGGAACGCAGCCTGCCTCTGATTATACCGACAATCGGCAAGGGCCTGACGCAACAGGGATATCTCCAGATCGGCGATCTTTTTTTCAAGGGAACCCTTACTCGATTCAGTTGCCGGTAATTCTTTCACTTCAATATTTCGATCATCCTCTGCGGCATGCGGCAGTTGAACATACGGTGATACAAAGGGATCAAACGTCACCTCTTCTATGATCCCAGTGTCGGCACGGTATACTGCCCGCTCCACAACATTTTTCAACTCACGGATATTGCCTTTCCAGCTGTAGCCCTCAAGCCTCGCGGCTGCCGCAGATGAAAAAACAGGAATCCCACTCCGACCCAGTTCATAGGACATTCTTGTGGCGAAGTGGTTGGCGAGCAGCATGATATCTTCCCCCCGATAACGCAGCGGTGGAAGAAAAAGCACCTCAAAGGATAAACGATCAAGAAGATCCTTCTTAAAATCTTCCCTTTCTGCCAACACCGAGAGATCAACATTGGTTGCCCCAACAATGCGCACATCGACCTCGACCGGCACGGAACTGCCGACCCGCTCGAATGCGCCGTATTCAACGACCCGGAGGATTTTCTCCTGGGCCTCCATCGGGATCGATCCTATCTCGTCAAGAAACAGGGTTCCGCCGTCAGCTGCCTCAAATCGCCCGGTTTTCCGCTTTTCGGCACCGGTAAAGGCACCCCTTTCATGACCAAAAAGCTCAGCTTCGATGAGTGCCGGGGAAAGCGTCGCACAATTCAAAGTGACAAAGGGCCCCTGCCATCTTTTTGATAAAAAATGCAACCGATTAGCCGCCAGTTCCTTGCCGGTCCCTCTTTCCCCAATAAGAAGCACGGGCCGATTGACCGGTGCCACCCGGGAAAGCCGCTCCTGAAAATCAAGGAACGCTTCGGATTGACCGAGAGCCTCATTGCGGGAAGCAGTAAAGACCTTTTCGCTGTCCATTGCCATATCGTTAAATAGTTTTTTTGACCTATGTTTAGTATTTTAAACCCATATATGGCCATATTAGCCACATTCACTTCAGATGTCAATTCATCAACACCCTGATTTACCATCATTTTAACATTTTTACGTTCCCGGCACGGTTCCTGCTATCTTTATGACAAAGATCAACAATCTATCATGGAGGAACATCATGGGAGTATTTACCCGCTTTAGAGACATAGTCAGCGCCAACATCAACTCAATGCTCGACCACGCAGAAGATCCGGAAAAAATGATCAAGCTGATGATCCACGAAATGGAGGACACCCTCATCGAGCTCAAGTCTTCCTGCGCCGGGGTTATTGCCGGCCGGAAAAAAATCAAGAGAAAACTTGAAGAAATCAACAGCAAAACCGAACTCTGGGACGAGCGTGCTGCCCTGGCCGTCGCCAAGGGCCGCGACAATTTGGCAAGAGAAGCACTGGTTGAAAAACGCCGCTTTTCGCGAATTTCTGAAACCCTCACCAGAGAGATAGGCGAGTACCGCAATCTTATTGAAAAGTACCAGGAAGACATTCTCGAACTCGAGAACAAACTCAACAGCGCCAAGGACAAGAAACGGGTGCTCGTGCAGCGACATAAAAGTGCAACAGGCAGCAAACGCGCGCAGGAAGAGATCCGACGCAGCAACAGCAGCGACACCATCGCCCGTTTCGACAAGCTGGAAAGCAGAATAGAGCAGATGGAGGCCGAGGCTGAACTGGTCAACGCCAACAGAAAACCTACGATCGACGAAGAATTCGAAGACCTCGCCACCGATGTCGAGATTGAAAATGAGCTTGCCAAGATCAAGGCTGCTCAATACAGTAACAAAAACGAAACAGTTTGATCCTAAGCCCGATAAACGGGATTTCTTATAACAACACAGCACCACTGATCGGAGAAAATCATCATGCTGAGTATTATTACCGTCTCCATAGTCTTCGGCTCCCTTATTGCCCTGGCTACCCTCATCTGCGGGACTGTGTTAATTATCATTAAAGCGCGGAAAGGCAACCGGGGTGCCGGCGACAGCGAAGAGACAAGAATCATCCAGGAAATCTACCAGAGCATGGAGCGCATGGAAGAGCGGATCGAATCCCTTGAAACGATCCTGGCGGAAGGTCAGGAAAAGGATGGATACAAAAAATGACAGAATACTATAACAAGCAGGGCGGTATATATCGCTCAAGAAACGGGGTTTTTCTCGGGGTATGCAAAGGGGTTGCCGAATACTTTGATTTCTCGGTGTTCTGGGTCCGGACAGCACTGGTTATTGTCTTTATTTTCAGCGGCTTTTGGCCGGTTATCGGGGTCTATCTGGTGGCCGCCTTTTTCATGCGACCGGAACCGGTCAAGCCGATCGCAAGCGAAGAAGAGCAGGAATTTTATGACAGCTATGTGCACTCGCCACGAAGTGCGGCCCAGCGGCTGAAAAAGAAATTTCACGACCTTGACCGGCGAATCCGTCGCATGGAAGACAAAGTTACCGGTCGGGAATACGAATGGGAGAAACGCTTCAATTCGTAGGCCTTTTCCTTTCTGCTCTATCTCAAAGAAAAAAGGCGTCTGCAAGAAAACAGACGCCTTTTTTCTGTTCAGCTCTTTTTCCCACCAATGCACTACTGCCCTATCGTCACTTCTTTGCCTTCATCCTTGGCGGTAACAACGTGAACGGCTTTCCCGCCGATTGTGATTTTGCTGTTCATTTTCAGCGACTGATTCTGGCTCGTACCACCGTCCACTGTCACCGTGAAATTGCCCCCATATTGGTCGATCAATTCGACCGTGACACCATTGGACGAGCCATTCTTCAAGATGACATTGACAGCCTTGTCAGCATTGGCTGCCATCGCAAAGCCGCTTCCCAGAAGCAAAGTAACAAAAACCAAACAGCAGACAATTCTTCTCATCACAGACAATCTTTTTTTCATGAGTGCCCCCTTTCCTTGGTTGTTTGATGGTGGTTCGTTGCAGGATTGGATCCCGCCAGGTGTCCTTTTCCAGAAAATCTTCGGCCATAGCAAAACCGAAGACAAGAGAAGCCTATCCTTTTTCTTTTATTTTGGCAAGCCTTTGATGGACAGCTGTTTGCTAGGCAGGCATACACTTTTAGCGGTTACCCACAAACCATTCCTGATCACTCTTTGTCGGCCCATTGGCCACGCTGTAATTCCATCAGTGTTGCGACTATCCGCGCCGCAGCCCTCCCGTCGCCGTAAGGATTATGGGCCCCACTCATTTTCTGGTATTCGATCCTGTCAGTCAACAGGATGTCAGCTTCTTTTATGATCTTGTGTTGATCGGTTCCAACAAGTTTCACCGTACCGGCAGACAGTGCCTCCGGCCGCTCAGTTGTATTTCGCATAACCAGCACCGGTTTGCCGAGCGATGGCGCTTCTTCCTGCACTCCACCCGAATCGGTGATGATCAGATATGAGCGGCTCATCAGGTAGACAAACGGCAGATAATCGACCGGCTCTATCAGGTGAATGTTATCAATACGACCAGCACCAAGATTTCTTTTGACCGGTTCCTGTACCTGTGGATTAAGATGAACCGGATAAAGAATCTCGACATCTGGATGCTTGCCGGCAATTTCCGTCAAGGCCCTGCAGATGTTTTCGAACCCTTCGCCAAAGTTCTCTCGCCTGTGTCCGGTGACCAACACCAGCTTTTTGCCTGCATCAAGAAAGAAAAACTGCTCGTCATATTTCCGCCTCAGGGCATCGTCCATCTGCAGTTTTTCTATAATCCCCAGCAGCGCGTCGATAACCGTGTTGCCTGTCACAAATACCGTATTCTCTGCCACCCCCTCGGCAAGAAGATTGGCCCTGGCGGTTTCAGTAGGGGCAAAATGGATATCAGCAAGAGTGCTGGTAATTTTTCGGTTTATCTCTTCCGGAAAAGGTGCAAACTTCTTAAACGTCCGCAACCCGGCTTCAACATGGCCGACCCTGATCCGGCAATAGTAGGCGGCAAGACTCGCCACCATGGTGGTCGTAGTGTCGCCATGCACCAGGACGATATCCGGTTTTTCTTTTTCCAGCACCGCTTTGAGGCCACGCAAAACATTGCCGGTTATATCAAAAAGGTCCTGCCCTGGCTGCATGATATCCAGGTCATATGCAGGAGTGATCGCAAAAAGATCCAGCACCTGATCGAGCATCTGCCGATGTTGCGCGGTAACACACACGACGCTTTCGATGGCCGCAGGAAACCTCAGAAGCTCCTTTATAACCGGGGCCATTTTTATGGCTTCCGGGCGCGTGCCGAAAACGGAGAGGACTTTCATCATTTGGTTGATTTCCAATCAATAGAAAAACGTTTAACTCAATATGTCAAAGCGCCATCCTTTCCATACACCAGACCATGCAGAGGTACTTCAATACCCGCACAGGGTTCATAACTGAGAGGGCAGCGATTCATGAATGTGCACGCACCGTTACCGCACCGACCGTATCGCCACCTACTGTCAGGAGCTTTTCAAAAAACACATCAGCTATCCGCATTCTTCAGCTCCTCTTGTAATACTGTTGCCAAAGGACTGCGAAACGAGCCCCTCTTGGCATGACACACAAGACCATGACGCAAAATCAAGTAAATTTCCCTTTTTGCGGGAATTTTTAACCGCCTCAACGAGCCCCTCTTTGACCAAGTACCGTCTTGATGGTATTGAAGATAATGACAAAATCGAGAGCAACGGAGAAATTCTTCAGATAATAGAGATCGTACTCAAGTTTTTTAAGGGCGTCCTCCCGTGAGGCGCCATAGGGATAACAGACTTGCGCCCAACCGGTAATTCCAGGCTTGATAACATGCCGTATGCCGTAATAGGGAATATCGTTTACCAATTGCTCGACAAACACCGGCCGTTCCGGACGGGGGCCGACGAAACTCATCTCACCCTTGATCACGTTCCACAACTGCGGCAGCTCATCAATCCGCAATTTGCGAATACAGGCACCAAATCGCGTCACCCTCTCATCATCAACGGAAGCCCAGACCGCTCCATTTTTCTCAGCATCCTGATACATGGATCGCAGTTTTATCAGGCGGAAGGAGATACCATACTGGCCAACCCTTTCCTGCCTATAAAAAATTGGCCCCGGCGACTCCAGTTTGATGATGATAGCCGAGAGCAGCATGAGTGGCAAAGCCAGAACCAAGAGCATACTGGACAGACATATATCAGCAGCCCGCTTGATCGACTGCTTCAATCGGGAGAATCCAAAACCTTCGGAAAAGATTATCCAGCTCGGAACAACACGCTCAACAAGAATCCTGCCAGCAATCCGCTCATAAAAACTCACCCCATGCTCAACAATGATCCCCCGCAACTTACACTGTAAAAGTGTCTGGACCGGTGTCGAGCCACGTCGGTCATCCGGCGCGACAATAATCCGTTCAATATTTTGCAGCGAAACAGCAGTGCCCATTTCTTCGAGATGCGAGTAGATCGGCGCCTTATTAGGATTGAATTCCGGCTCATCATCGCCAATAAACCCAACAATTTTATATACCGAGTCCCGCTTGCCTTCTACCTCCCTGGCAATATCGCAGGCCAACTTCCCGGTCCCGACAACAATCACCGCCTGGACAAAGAGCCTTTTGCGCAAGACAAAATAATAGAAGGCACGCCAGAGAAAAATAACCAGACAGATTACCAGGTAGCCGGTCCAGAAGACTCGGGAGGAGATCAGCAAATCGGGTACCAGATAATAGATAACAGCCAGAACAATACACCCAAAACCAAAGGCCTGGGTAATACGAGTGACCGTCTCCGGCATCGAAATGCTTGAACTCAGATCATACAGATCAAAGAAATAAAGGCAAAGCTGGAAGGTAATGGTGACGACCATGGCCTGCCGGGCACAATCGAAAATGTCGATCGAGAAAATAACAGTGCCCTTGAACAGCCAATTGACCAGCATGATCGACAAGAACATGAGGCAGCCTTCACCAACAAAGAAGCTCAGGTTTCTGGCAGAGTAGTATCTGTTAAAAATTACAGGCATGTGGTGGCTCGGTTGGCAAGGAAATTATTTCAAAATGGTTATAAGGAACATGAAACATAGCATTGTCATAAAGCCCAAGAGCACTAAATTTAATTGTATCATCACCGCATGTTAAACAATCGAAACATAACACAATAGCATCATTTTTATTCTTGCGACATATTGAACAATATTGAAAAATAATCAAAAAGCTTTTTCGTACAGGACAGCTAGAGTAACCTCGGAAATTCCCTCTAAGGGGTTCACCTCATGCTATCGGGTTTCTAGCAATCATGTCCACATTTTTTCGAACAGCATCTGTAATTGTGCGTATAGCATACGCCAAGTCAAGAAAGATGTCATTTGCTGATATTAAGCTAAGCGATGAGAAATCACTTCATCCTCTCAAATAAAAACAAATCAGCATATCACCCTTTCTTTTTAAATTTATTAAGTCTATATTACCATTGTGTTTTTAAATATTAATGACCAAAGGTGATGCCTTGAAGCGATTTATTGATGATGAGTTGATTAAGTGGAAAGAAAACAAACGCAGAAAACCCCTAATATTGCGGGGCGCCAGACAGGTTGGCAAAACCCATTCTCTCAAGGAATTTGGCAAAAACCAATTTGAAACGGTGGCGCACATTGATCTCGAACGTAACTCTACCCTTCGCCGGGTATTTGATGGAGATTTGAGCGCTCAACGAATGTGCGCTGATCTGGAAGTATTCCTGCGGAAAAAAATTACTCCTGGAAACACACTGCTGATCATTGATGAAATTCAGGCTTGTCCCCGAGCCATCACTGCTCTGCGCTATTTTTACGAGGAGATGCCGGAATTACATGTCGCCACCGCCGGTTCGCTGCTTGAGTTTGCCCTGAAGGATACCTCCTTTCCGGTCGGCAGGATTCAATTTCTTAATTTGTATCCCCTCTGTTTTGCAGAATATCTTGAGGCAATCGGCAATCCGGAGGCCTCTTCTGCCATCCTGCAAAGTCCCGGTGCGATTTCGCCGGTCGTTCATGAATTGTTATGCAATGAGCTGAAAAAATACTTTTTCATAGGCGGAATGCCGGCCTGCGTACTTGCCTATAATCAAGAAGGTTCGCTGCGCGATGCTTTTGAGGTCCAGGGTGAAATAGTAGAATCATACCGGATGGACTTTGCCAAATACAAACCACAAGTTGACCGGTATTGCCTTGATGCGGTATTTACCTCCATCTCTCAATCCGGCGGCAGGCGAATCAAGTATGCACACCTTGGTGATGGCTACTCAAATCCAACCCTAAAAAAAGCGTTCGACCTTCTTTGCCTGGCTAATGTTGCCCGTAAGGTTCCATCTGTTGACCCATCAGGCCTCCCGCTTGGCGCCTCCGCTTCGCCAAAGACATTCAAGGCATTGATACTTGACATTGGACTGATGCGCTACCTTTCAGGAATGCCGTCCGAGGTAGAATACGCCAAAAATGATCTGCATGCTATCTATCATGGGGCCATGGCAGAACAGTTTGTCGGCCAGGAGATGGCCGTTTCCCAGAATGGAAGTCTCTACTATTGGGCCAGGCAGGCAAAAAGCAGTTCGGCCGAAGTGGATTATCTTGCAGTACTGGGTGGGATGATCCATCCGGTTGAGGTTAAAAGCGGCGCCACAGGCAGTTTGAAAAGTCTGCATCTTTTTATAGAGACGTATCGGAATTGCGGAAATGCACTGGTTTTCTCAATGCGCCCATTCAGTGAACTGCCGGAGCAAAGAATATCTTTTATTCCTCTTTATTGCGCATATACCGCAACAAGCGGAAAGAGTTGTTGCCCTTCCTGAATGCTTTTTCAGTGAAACGGTTTACTGCTTTCTTCATGTTTTTCTTCTCAACCGGTAAGACTCTAAGCACTTTGGGCCCCCTCAACTCATTGAGGATCAGGAATAAAAAACATTGCGCCTTCCTTGTCGTGAATTACAATGTAATACATAAAATAAAAGGAGAAAAATTATGGCTACAAATACACTCGTACAGGCCCGCATAGATGGTGCTGTGAAAAAAGAAGCCGCCACCGTGCTTGCCGCGATCGGTCTTACCATTTCGGATGCAGTACGTCTCATGTTAACCAAAATTGCACAGGAAAAAGCACTCCCGTTTGATCTGCTGATCCCGAATGAAACTACCATTGAAGCAATGAAGGAAGCCCGCAAGGGAGGACTGCCGAAGGTTAAAAGCGTTGCTGCTTTGATGGACAATTTACATGCGGACGATTGAATACACAAGTGGATAGCCCATTACATTATTACTTGGCCAGTCTTCTTTATCTCGTCAATAAGAGTTCCACCTGCGGCAAATTCTTCTGGAGTAAAGGGCATTGGCTCAATTCTACTGTCTATTCCTCGCCTGAAAGGGACAATAATCCTCCTGTCGGAATACCTATCTCCTGCAAATGCTGGTGAGATAACCGCGATATCGATATCACTGTCTTCTCGTTGTGTCCCTTTCACGTATGATCCAAACAAAAATACCTTCTGCACCGAAAGATTATTCTGATTTAAACGGGTTATATATTTTTTTATCAAATCTATGACTGTAGATTTTGTAGAAGCCATTTTTTCAACTCCTCGATCTGGATGATTTTATTATACAAGGTTGTGAGAAAACGGCGGGGTTTTATCTTCTCTCTTTGTAAAGATCGCCTTCAAGAGTTTTTCTATCGTCAAATGACAGAAAAATAAAGCATAAGAATAATCACCCTTCTCATACAGGTGGTTGGCTACATGCCAATCGTGATCAGCAGTCTTGAGCCAATATTTTATTTTATCTTCTTTCGTCATTTTTCCAGACAAAACAGTTTGAAGTACCCTTGAATCCGCTTGAAAGCGGTGAAATTGTTTCAATGATTCAGGTGACATTTCTCTCGCTGTGCGTGATGACATCTGGCACACCAAGCTGATTACGATGATTCGTTTCAGTTTAGCCGAATATGGCTATTTGTCAATGTATCGCTCGGCAGATTACATCTGCGGCGAGGTAATAATCCTCCAAATCCTCAATTCCGCGTTCGATGGTTTCCCGCAGATAAAAATCCTTGGTACGCCCTGTTTGAGATGAGAGGAAGTTAAGCCGCTGCTCGGTTTCAGGAGTAAGGCGAATTGAAGAAGCCATATCATATGCCTCCTTTGAATGAATATTCATTGAATGAATAATTACAAAACAAGCTACTTCACCATGTGGATTTCCAGGCGCAGGCCGCAGCGTACTTGCGGAGAGTGGCGATTGATGGTGAGATAGAAGAATTTGGTTTGGACAAGTGGTACAGGCTAAAAAACCAAGACTGAGAGGGAAGACAGTTTCGTCACAGTCCGGAAAGGTTTATTCCGCTTTAATGGCATATGCTACAACCGGCAGAAAGGGTTGTTTCCTCAATTTTCTCGGGTTTTATAACCAATAATCTCGGATTTTATGTTTACAGAACTCGGATTATTCTGTACTGTTTCAGGCTATGGAGGCTGGAACATGTTATATAAACGGCATATAAAGGCACGACTGATCGAACTGCTGAATGATTTTCGGATTGTGTATCTTACAGGTCCAAGGCAGTCAGGAAAGAGTACTCTTGTCAAGGAGATAGCAAGAGAGAAGGGGCTTGGATACTACACGCTTGATGATACTGCTTTGCTGGCTTCCGCCCGAAACGACCCCCATGGACTGCTCGCTTCATTACCCACTCCGTTGGTTCTTGACGAATTTCAGATGGCTCCCATTTTAATCAACGCTATTAAGATGATTTCTGATGCTGCCAATGGTCAAAAAGGACTCTTTCTTCTTACTGGATCATCTGACATTTTCCGCTCTGCACAGGTTCAGGAATCGCTGCCGGGACATATGGCACGGGTGGAGCTCTATCCTTTGTCACTGGCTGAACGTTCAGGGGAACAGCATAACCTGATTGATTGGCTTTTCCATGGCACATTCGAAAAGATGTTGTTGAAACCGCTGGACAGGAAATCGTTGGCGGATCTCCTTATGGATGGAGGGTATCCTGAAGCGATAGATAAAAGTTTCCGTTCACGAAGTATATGGTTTGCTTCATATATTGAAGGGCGCTTGCTAAAAGATTTTGAAGTTATGCATCATGCCAAGGGTGACTATCATACAAAACTTTCGGCTCTCATCCGTAACCTGGCAGGCTTGACCGGCAACCTCATCAAGTATGCCAACATAGCTAATGATCTGTCGCAGGATGATAAGACCGTAAAACGGTACATGGAGATACTTGAGCTGATGTTTATCATCCGCCGTGTACACCCGTATCTGCGTAATAGTGCCAAACGAACCGTTGTCGGGATGCCCAAGCTCCATTTTCTCGATACGGGTCTTGCCTGCCATCTTCTTGGATTAAAGAAGTTTGAAACGCTCCATATTTCTCAGTTTTTCGGAGGTTTGGTTGAGAATCTCGTTTTTTGTGAGCTGCTGAAACATTCCACCTGGTCGGAAGAAGATGCCAATCTTTACCATTTTCGAGATACAAATAGGCATGAAATTGATCTGGTTCTTGAAAGGAGCGACGGCAAGGTGATAGGCGTGGAAATCAAAGCATCAATGAGCGTCAAGCCGGAAGATTTTTCAGGCCTGTCTGTCTTTGCCGAGTATGCTGGCGACAGATTTCTCCGTGGGGTGCTGTTCTATTCCGGAGATAAAATTCTCCCTTTCAGGATCAATGATATCGTCTTCCATGCTCTACCAATCGCTACTTTTTGCAATTTGTGCCCGCTTGACTTCAAGGGTGACGAGGGAAAAAGTTAGTAGTGTGAAAACGATCCAGACCATGTTGAGTGGCTCCAAGAACATAAGCAGATGTAATAAAGGAGTTTATGTATGTTTTCAGATCACTTTTTCTTCAAAGTGACTTCATTCAAATCCGGCACCAAACCTATCAGACCATATTTCAGAACGTAATAGACATATTTCGCATACTCCACGAGTACTCCCCTGGTGTCGACATTAATCGATTTTACCGGGTAAATAGAGATATCTATTTCATAGCCTTTCAGCGCATGCCCATTACCACAATGGCATCTGCATGTTGCAAAGGTGTATTGACCACCAAAATATTTTCAAGCAAAGGTGCGCTAAACGGGATCAGAGCAAATGGTAATGCCACGATCAACAAAAGGAGAAGTGATGTTTTTCGAAAAGGGCTTGGCTTTTGTGAAGTGTTCAGCATTAGTGATTGCGACGTATTATTATCTTGCGGTGAGAGGTGAATATTGAATCAGCCGCAGGGGTTGGCAATTTTAAGAGGAATACACCGAATGGGATTCCCAACAGCCAAGGAATTGGGCGGCACGTCCTTGGTAACAATACTCCCGGCTCCTACTACGGAGCCCGCTCCGATGCTTACTCCCTTAAGAATAATGCTACTTTGACCAATCCAAACGTTATCTTCAATTATAATTTGCTTACTGCTCTCAGGAGGGGCCGGCAAATGTCTTTTTGTCGGATCGGCAGGGTGCCCGTCATAACTGCGGATAGTAACTCTATCGGCTATGATTACGTTGTTTCCAATAACCACATCGCAACCGACATCAATGATCAATTGGTACCCCATATCACTAGTGTCCCAATGTTTAATTGAATAAAAGCAACTGTTTACAGCTGTCGACAATCTCGGGTGTGTGTTGATCTCTGGTAAGTACTTGTAATAATGGCACTCGTTCGAAAATAGTCACGCTTAAGACCTGTAAGGTTGTGTAGAGGCTGGCTTCGATCTTGAGCCGCTTTTTCATGATGGCGACGAGGAGATAGACAGAAACAGCTATCCAGATCTGAGCTTTGACCGCATTTTCGGAAGTTCCGTAAAAGGTTTTGATGCGAAGATTCTGCTTGATCCATTTGAAAAACAACTCAACTTGCCAACGATTTCGGTACAATTCGGCAATGGTCATTGACGGCAGAGAAAAATTGTTGGTGAGGAAAACATGAGTCTTGTCGGTTTTGGCGTCGTAATATTTCACACGACGCATCATTTCCGGGTAACCCTTTTGTTGGTAGTACCAGTCGCAGATCAGGCCGGTGCTCCGGTCTATCGGATGCGAGTAAATTCGACGATATTTGAGATTGGACTTGGCACGGGTAACGAAAAAGGCGCTGTTTTGCGAGATCGTGTATAGCCGGGTAAAGTCCAAATATCCTCGATCCATAACATAGAAAGCCCCGGCTTCCAGCGGCAGGATGTCCAAGATATTGACATCGTGCAGTTTGCCGTCGGAGATATGGATAAAGGTTGGAATGTTTCCACGCAGATCGAGCAGGGTATGCAGCTTGATAGCTCCTTTGTTTTTGCGGAATTTGGCCCATGGAAACATGGCAAGACACAGATCGATAGTGGTGGCATCCAGAGCAAAGACCGTGTTTTCCAACTCCAATGCGAAATTGTCGCTGGCATACATTTTTCTGGCGGTCTGGATGAGAACGTGAGCAAGATCGGCATATATCCGCCAATCGCGGACTTTGTTGGCATGTGCCAGGTTGTTGCGGGAAACGGAAGAGCGAATTCCCATATGATACAACTTGCTCTTCTGAGCTTGAAGACAGGCTTCGATATCTCTCAGGCTCTCGCGATACGTAAGTTGGGCAAAGGCCATGCAGAGATACTGGTCGAGGCAGGTGAATGCCTTGACTTTGAAATCGCCCTGATAACGATCCACACACTTGTGAAAGACGTGGAGCGGAAGATGCTCCATTAATTGGGAGAAGATTATTTTTCCAGTGTACATAGTTCAGCCCTCCGCGTTTTGGTTTACGCAGATGACTGACAACCGGAAAATGTTTCAAGTCGTTAAATGGCATTTTGTGAAATTTTTAATTGATATTCAACATATTATAGCAAGGTTGATCTTCAACGTTGGGACACTAGTGATTGAAAATATGAAACAACTATCGATAATTACATCATTATACGAAGCTATGTCAAGGAGAAGCGGCCCAAAAATAATTGCGGCCTTTAGGCAGGTCTGCGTATCTAGGCTGGATAAAAACCAGGAACTATGGGGGAAAATTATTTGACACCCCGCTCTTTTTAACATTGAAAAACCTAAAAGAGAAAATCTCACTTTGCCATTTTCCGCCAAATACAAGGTGGCGTTGCAGTATGGAACTATTTGCAGCAGAATGATTAATACATCAAAATTTCGTTAATCTCTTGGAAATTCATTGTTCAAAAAAAACTCGATCCCTTTGTTGATTGAGTAGGGCGGGACAAAGTCGGTTTCTTTCAATGCGCCAATGGAAACTGTTGTATCTGCACAGAATTTTTTTACCCTGATGCAACTGATGGGGAATTTTTTCCCAGTTAAGGTGCTTATCATATCAAAACAGAATCCACCTAACATCCCAAGCCCATATGGAAGCCGTGGAAACCGCTTTGAAGGTTTTCCGATAAAATTCCTGACCGATCCAACAAGTTCATTCATCGAAAGATCCGGCTTATCCACATAATTGAATATCTTTATGCCAGTGAGCTTAGCCTCACCAATATATTTGAAAAATGCCGAAATATTTCCAATATAGGCCATTGATTTTCTGTTATCCCCATTGCCAACCATAATGAATCGGCCGGAGGCAATCTGCTTCACCAGATTATAAACATTGCCTCTGTTGCCTTCGCCAAAAACAACTGTAGGCCGGACAATAGTCAATGAAGCTCCAGGATTTTCCCCGGCCCATTGCTTCAATACATTCTCACCCTGCAGCTTACTCCGGCTATATTCATTAAAAGGATTTGTGGGGTTGTCCTCTGAGGGACTTCCAGCATTAAGCCCATACACCGCCACACTGCTGGCAAAAATGAAACGGTGGACACCGTTCGCAGCACATGCATTGGCAAGGTTCTGTGTTCCATCAACATTAACCTCATAGTAGAGTGAGATTGGCCGAACATCATCACGATGTTCGGCCGCAAGATGATAGACAATATCAACCCCTCTGACTGCCATATCAACAGCCTTAAGGTCACGAACATCTCCAACTTGGCAGATATTTGAGTAATGTGTACTTGGAACCTTATCGAGAATCCTAACTTCGTGCCCGCCCTCAAGCAGTTCACCAACAAGTCGAGTACCAATGAACCCACTGCCTCCAGTTACAAGTATCTTCATCCCCAACAAACCTCCAAAAAACTCACTTCAGTGTTTTCTAGTATGCTGCCAGCGGCCAAAATCCTTTTTCTGCATCACCTCGACAAAAGACAGGAGAGGGGATATCCCGGCATAGGCAAGGGTAAAAAATCTTTTTCCTCCAAGGAAACATACCACTATTCCAAGCCCCAATGTGTAAGCAACCAGCACCCAGGGAAAAAGAACGGCTGTGCCGAGTAAAAACAACAACATCCAGAAAGGGAAAGCCCAACGATTGACCTTGTGAAAGAAGACGAGCCAAAAAATGGATGGTGATTTAACAAGTCGTGGCCACAGACGCCTGACCACATCCATACCACCGGTGATCACCCTTTTGCGGCGTAGCACCTCATTCTCCTCATCCGTTTTTTCATAGGGAACAAGGAGACCTTCAGCTTGAACTGAATTAAAACCTTTCAGTAAAACATTCAGCGGAATCCAAAGGTCGTCAGCCATCACTCCGGTGGGTATCTCTTCAAACAATTCTTTCCTGTAGGCATAGAACATTCCGGTTACGACAATCAGTCTCCCAAGGCCTGATTCTGCACGTCGGATCTGGTCCTCAATACTCCAATAGGATTTCTGATTACCTATTTCCAAGCCTTCAAAACAGGGCACACATGACAGGCAGCCAAGATATGAATCAGCTTGAAAAGCCTGAACCGCACGTTCAATAGAATCAATCGGGAGAGGTATATCCGCATCAGTGGAGATAATCACATCGCCACGGGCCAAGCCAACAAGCTTGTTTATGGTTTTACATTTTCCTTCATTGCTGAACTCGACAAGCTGCCACTTGGGGTTGCCCAACTTCCGCAACAACTCTGTAGCTATCTCAACAGTTCGATCGGTGCTCCCATCCGAACCGATGATGACTTCTACATCCAGATCGACTCTTTGCAATGCGCTGCTGAGGGTCTCGATCTTCTTTCCAATGCCCTTTTCTTCGTTATATGCTGGAACAATAATTGAGATACTTCTGAGATCTGAGGGAGCTATTGTTCTCCTGCAACCAGACAAAGCATTACGTAGACGGAGCACTGGTGCAAGAAAGAAATTGATTGCTAGAAATACAACACTTAGCAATATCAATAGCAAAAAGAATATGGAGGAAAGATCAGTCTTCAAATACAATTCCCATATGGTTATCTTGCCAAGTGATGATCACAAACCGCCAAGTCATCATAATACTGCAACAGTTTCTCACCCAAAGACTGCCAACCATAGTACCTTTTAACGAGTTGTTCGGCATTTTTGCTCAATTCAGCTCGAAGAGCAGGATCGCGCAGAAGCCTGATAACTGCATCGGCAAATTCAGATGCCGTATCAGCAATAAGCAATTCCTTCTCATGCCGGCATTCAATCCCTTCACATCCCAAACTGGTAGACACAACCGGTATTTGCATCGAAAAAGCTTCAAGTATTTTTAGACGGGTACCGCCTCCAAACCTCAAAGGAACAATATAAACCTGCGAGTTCCAAACATACGGTCGCACATCATCCACCGTGCCGGTAACTCTCACACCAGATATTTCAGAAAGTTTGCGGACATCTTCCGGAGGATCTTTGCCGACAAAGTCGATTTCAATCGAAGGGAACTCCTTTTTAATTGTAGGCAGTATTTTTGAGACAAAATATTTCACTCCGTCACTGTTTGGCATCCACCCCATCATTCCTACGAATACCAGCTTCAAGCGTTCTTCAATTGCTGCCGGAGCCTTCCCGAAAAAATTTAGATCAACACCGTTTTCAAGCACCCTCGCATTTTTTGCCCGGTAAAGTTGAGTGTAGCAGTTACAGTCCTGGGCTGATACTGTCAAAACAAGATCAAACGCTTTGCAGATACTCATCTCGAAACGATGCATCGCCATTGAATTCCATGACAATAAAACCTTTTTTATCGGATTTGTTTCAAAATGAACGAGCCGCTCCGCGATCTGAGCTTCAACATTCTGTGCATCTAAAACCTTGATTATGCCAAGTCCTTTTGATAAATATTGGGCCATATGCACATGTGCGCAATGCACAACATCATGGTCGTCGAGCAATTCTTTCAACGCTGTCGACATTCGATTATCGTGATATTTGGTAACCGTAAATGGCCGACGAGAAACCATCCCACCCAAAACTTCTTTTATTCCCACAGATGCATCAATCTTTTTTCTAAGAATGGGCACCAGCCTGATACCCATTTTTTCAATTACCTTAAAATGTACTTCTTCTTCCACATCACCATAAAAAGAGAGCAGTGTTACCTGATGCCGAGAAGCTAATGCACCCATTAACTGAAACGAACGAATTTTTGACCCTGTGTTATACGGATAGGGAAGACGAGCAGATAGGATCAATATCTTCATTTCAACAATCTAGAATAATTTCCAATATTATGTTGTTACAGGACGTTGCTCTCAAGCCAGAATCCCCTTCTTGAAACACAATTTATCATAGAGTGCTTCAGTTTCATTTACCTGGCGTTGAAGCGAGAATTTTTCCAATACAAATGTCCGGCCATTTCTTCCAAGCTGACGCATTGTTTCTTGATTCTTAAGGGCATAAACGATTGCCTCTGCCAGTACTTTGCCATCTTTTGCTGCTACGAGAATACCAGTCTTATCGGGAATAACAATCTCCGGGGTACCATCAACTGCAGTAGCAATAGCAGGCCTTTCCATCGCCAGAGCTTCTATTGCACAAAGCGGCAGTCCTTCATACAACGATGGAAGCACCATAACATCGATCATTGCAAAATAAGCTGGCATATCTTTCTGGAACCCAGCAAAGACAATCTGGTCACCAATTCCCAACGCATTACACTGTGCTAGGAGAGACTCTTTCAACTCACCATCGCCGACAAAAATTACTTTTATCGAAACGCCCCTGTCTTGCAAAATCTTAATAGCTTGCAGGAGGTATTTATGCCCTTTCTGATGATTAAGTCGGGCTAAAACACCGAAGATAAAATCTTCGGTATCATAATTGTACTTCTTTCGTAGCTCAATACCACGTTGTGTGTTGATTTTTGGCTGGAATTTTTCAAGATCTCGACCATTCTGAATAACTACAATTTTATCAGCAGAGATCCCTCTCATTGCAATAAGGTCCCGCTTGCAGGAGTTGGAAACCGCCAGAACCTTGTCAAGGAGCAGATAAAAAACTCGATCAAGTAAAAAGGAGTTTCTACGAAAAAAACCTTTGCCGAGTCGCCACTTTTCCATCAAATGGGTAGTTTCCAGGACCAGAGGAACACCTGCCAGCCGTGCAATTGGAGCGTAATAAAATGTGGCAATAAACATATGGGTGTTCACAATTTGGATTCGATTTTTCCTGAGAAAACGAAAAAATCTTAACATTTCCTGCCAATCCCATATACAACTGATCCAAAGAGGTAGAAGCTCAGCTTCGCCGGGCTCCAAATCCTGCTGCAGTGACTTTAATAATTTGGCCGGCGCAACGATGAACGCCTGGAATCTGCTCTTGTCGATCCCTTTCACCAGGGACAACACATGCTCTTCAACCCCACCCCGTACTTCGGTGGGCAAGATATAAGCGATTCGAATTATTTCTCGTCTGGCGGCCCAGCCTTCAATCATCCTGGCGGTCTCCAATCCTATCAATTTCGCAACGCATTACCTGATAAAGATCTAGTATTGATTCGGGTTTGTAGTCTGAGACAGATGCCAGAAAAGATCCATAAGAATGAGCGTCATCAGGATGGAATCCATGCATTCCATTTGGCTTGTGCTTACCAAATAAATTCGGATAAATAAGGGTCCCTGGTTTCATAAGAAAAATAACTTGACCATAACGGCCATCAGGAAAAAAAACTCTCATTTCCTTCAATGTTTTATCAATCAGAAGATCTCCAGCCGAACAATCGGCGAGTATGTTCCTGATCTTGTCTAATACCTGGGGTGACTTGCTCCAGAACCGAGCCATTGTCGAATCAAATACCGCTATGCAATCCTTTTCAAGATCAATCCGATGGCTTCGCAATTCACTAATCAAATCATAATGGCAAGTTATCGGGGCCATTCCGTGATCTGAAAAAACAAACAGCCTTACATTTGCTCCCAGCCCCACTGCCTCATCCCTGATCTGTCTAATATTGTCCTCATACCAATCGAGTTTTTGGGAGATAGCTTCCGGCTTGTCAGCATTAAGGTGAAGGAATGCATCCAACTCCGGCAGATAGGCAAAGTAAACTTGGCAGCTCTCATGCAGATCCTGACGCAGGGCAGCAAAGGCCTGGGCGTCTGAATAATCGTGATACGAATACACCTTATGGGCAATGTCGGACTTAGCGAGATAGTCGATAATGGTAGTACTTCCGCTAATTCCACCGGGTCGGTAGATATTATATTTCTCGCAAATGTCAAAGTAGCAGAGTTTATCCGTAGCCACATACCCTGTAAAATAACCGTCAGCTTTCACCATTCTTTTAGTGATGATTGTGATCAGTTTACGGGTTACCCGGTTCTCCAGCAGGAAATTGGGCAGAAAATGCAGAAAACGGGTCCATCGAAATGGAGATGCTTCAGGCGAGTAAAAAAGAAGATTCCATCGCCCATGCTCATCGGGGTATTTTCCAGTCAGTATCGAAGGAATAGCTGCTGAACTGAAACCGAAAATCGTTTTTACCGGTTGTTTATAAACCACGCAATCATCAAGGAACGGACGATTCTTGATCCATTCCCATCCCATTGCATCAACAAGGAAAAAAATGACGATCTCACGTTTCTTCATTAAACACTCCGAATGAACTTGTTCCAGGCATCAACAACAGCAGAAATGGCTTCTTGTTGATTTGCCGCAGTCGCCTGTGTTGGTAAAAAGTGCATGACCTTTTTCACATCACATTCTTCACCCCGCTGCAGGCTGAAATAAAGTTCAGCGGCCGCACAATATATGAGTATCTGCGGCGGACCTACAAAATACAATCTAAATATTTTTTTGAAAGACAAAGGTTCGCTAATATCGGAGGCTATTTTTATAAATTTCAGCCATCCTCGCACCTTGGCTTTTACTGGAAAGACTTTCATTATTGTTTGAAAACTGACACCTAAATCATAAATATTTTTATTGTTTGTCAGTTGACGAATCTCCCATAACCATAAATGACGAGCAAACTCTATAGAATCACAAAACATGTTTCGCACAGTTTCAGGAGAAATATCTGACAATATGGCATTAGCATTATTTGGGTGTAACTTAAATTTTGTCATTTCTTCCAGACGCTTTACAAAAACCGAGAACAGATCGCCGTCCACAAAACAGTCTGAAGCGTTCATCTGGGCAAACCTTTCATATCGCAGGGAATAAGAGGGTTCATAGCGATCAGTAATAATTAGAAAAGACCCCGCCATGTCCATGTACAGTTTTACGAGGGGATAGTACATATCCACATCTGTCAGATCGGACAAAGACATCTTCTTGAAATACGACAATTGTTCAACAATCCTATTGCAAAGAAGGTAAAATGCATCGCACTTCGGGATATGAGACGCAGTGAAAACAGGGAGCTCGCCGAGAATATTGCTGTCACCATAAACAACCTTGCCATTGAGCAGCAGTTCGTAGATGAATATGCTAGGTTTTGCTCTTTTCAGGAAACTTCGTGCAACAGGGGAGAAGTCAATCAGACAGCTAATAGATTTTTCTTTTAACGATAATTCAACTTTTTTCGCGGCTGATTTAAGCAACATAGCAATATGCCCCAAATCAGAACCCAACTTTGTAACAACAATAAACTCTATGTCTCCAAGAATTAGTGCCTCACCAGATGGCATAAAAAGGACAGAACCTTCCCCCCGAGAAAAACTACCGGTAAGTATTACTGACAAAATGCATCCCACCTCATCAGCTATTTTTTCAAGAGCAAGCACACAATCACAAAGAATCTCTTGACCTATTGCATTGTCCGCCACATCTATGCAAAGGGTAAGTTTAGAAGCATTTTGCATTATAATTGAGTGACTATCTTTTTCTCAAGAGTCAAATATTGATGATCTCGTTCGAGAAAGATTGCTTGAAGTTTAATAGTTACGAAAACAAGAACCCAGAATATTTTTGTGTATTCACCGCTTAGGAAGGTACATGCGACAAGAAACCCAGTGAGAGAAACAATAAGCGTGTTGATTAAAAACAACTCATCTTGCCTAATATCCGGTCTTTTCTTGAGTCTCAGCAATTCTCGAAAGGTGAAAGCAGCTAGAGTGAAAAAGAGTAGCAATTGCGGAACTCCCAACTCAGCCATAATACTAACATAAGTACTGTGAGCGATACCAGGGAACCCCAGTTTAGGATAATAGATTATAGATTTTTCCTTGAATTTCCCAAGGCCAACCCCAGTTAATGGCTTATCTTTTACCATTTCAACTCCAGCTAGAAAAAGATACCAACGCCTGGTGGTAGATGCTTCATCGCCGGAAGATTCCTGATCTTCAGAAATCTTGGTCTCTGAAAACCTCTTTCTGAGGTTGTCCGGAGCCAAGGATAAACCGATCAGGACAACGAGGAAGATAATAACTAACGCTTTCAGTTTTTTTCTGGACATCAAAAATGCTACAAGTAGCATGACCGCTATACCTAACAGTGCCCCACGTGATTGGGTGATAAAGATACCCAAGGCAAAAACAACCATCGTAGCTATAAGCCCATATCTTACTAATGCTCTCTTGGAAAACTTAAACAGATAAAAGATGAAAGGAAGAATAAGTATTGCTGACAGAGCATAGTAATTCGGATCACCAAATGTCGCACCGAATGTCCTGTAACTAGCGCCCATCGCTCCCTTATAAATGATATATTCTCTAATAATGTAAAGTGAGCCAACGAACATACCGATCACTAGGGCCCAGATGACCTGACCCACTTCTTTCCAGGAGGAAACAAGTTTCATTGTCACATAGAAAAACAGGAAAAAGGATAGATACGATTGCTCTGCATTTCCTATCTCTGTTCGATCTCCAAGGATTAAAAAAACAAAGGGTATAAAACAATAGAGGCAAAACATTTTTGCTATGGGAGAATGGAATATCCCATTATTATTTACATTTGACTCCTCTTTAAAAAAGGCGGCGATTAATGTGCATATACCAACCCATTTGATAACTGAGAGCCCTAAGATGTTTCGTGAAAAGATAGAATGAATCTGATAGGGTATTAGATATAATAAAAATAGATAAGGATACATTAGAGAAGGTCAAAAACAATAAGATAAGTGGGTTCAGTTAGCTCAATGATGTACAAATATACAATACATGGCAAGGAACACAGGCAGGCATCAATGCTACTATGCTTCAGGAATTATACGCACTTCTGAAACATAACTGGTGGGCCTAATTCTTGGCAGCTCCCCTATCAACATCAAGATAATCACAAAATTTTTCTTCGGAAGCAATGATCAACACATCATGTGAAATTGCCCCTTAGCTAATCAGGAACTGAAAGCGAAAGTAGTTTTCTTTATTCACGAAAAGGTGGTGTATATTTATTTTTCACCACGCAACAACTCCCAACGTAATGTTACATTTTATAGCAAGAATATTAAATCAACACTTTTTCGCGTTATTACTTTTTTGTTGTGAAGGAACTCAGTTTAGACTTCAACTCAAAAAATGGAAATTTCAATTACAAAATATTATAATTTTACTATCTGATTACCCCTAAAGCTCAGCTTTAGAGTAAAAAGCTACAAGGGGCTCGCTCTATGATACCCCCAGTATGTCATAATCTTCTCAAACAAAACCAGAGGAGATACTGACATGCCGAAAAACAAAGTCCAATTTCAAGAAGGATACAGTT
>JAHJLI010000260.1 GCA_018821785.1 Pseudomonadota bacterium | reverse complement strand
CTCATCCACGGCTGGGAGGGAAGCATCGACTCGGCTTATATCCTGTCGGCCGGAGCCATGTTTTTCAACCACGGATACGACGTGTTTCGCCTGAATTTAAGGGATCACGGCAACAGCCACCATCTCAACAGGAGCCTCTTTAATTCCACCAGGCTTGCCGAGGTGGTCAACGCACTAGCCGAAATCCACCGTCTTTTCCCGCACGACCGAACCTTCCTGACGGGTTTTTCCTTGGGCGGAAATTTTGCCTTGCGCGTCGGGCTGCAGGCCCCTGCAGCAGGTATCAAGCTGACCGCTATTGCCGTCATCTGCCCCCTGATAAACCCTGTTGAGGCCACCAGAAACCTGGAGGCCAATCATCCCGTCTACCACCGTTATTTCGTCAAAAAATGGCAAAAATCCCTGCGCAAAAAACTTGCCTTCCACCCTGACCTGGGATACGGCGACACTTTACTGAAACTTCGCTCGCTGACCGCCATGCACGACTATTTCGTGCCCCGGCACACTGACTATCATACCACCTGCGATTACCTCTCCGCCTACCGGTTATCCGGCGAGATGCTCGCTAAAATGCAGATCCCCACCCACATCATCGTCTCAGACGATGACCCTATTACCAGCAAATCCGATATCGACTTGCTTGGCCAACCAGCATCTGTAGCGATCAATAGAACGCGGTACGGCGGCCACTGTGGTTACCTGAAAGACCTGCGCCTGAACAGTTGGTCTGACGAGCAGCTGCTCCGACTGTTCGATCAAACCTTCGACTGAAAACAACAACGACCGAAAGGATGTATTTTTTCGTTATTTTAATTTCTTAAATCCGTTCACAAGAAGGGTTGGGCCGGCAGGACTAATGTACAAATACGAACAAAACAACTCAAGAACCTCGCCGGGTTTAACCTCACGCGACAGACGTTCAGCCACTTTGTCCTCAATAAAAACCGAGGTCGATGCCCTTTTTGCCGATCTGATATTTAAACATTTGGTCAGGGCCATCTTCTCGACCACCTCTTTTTTGTTGCCCTGCATTACCATGGTTCGTTTGAGAATATCGGTGTTGCAGTTTTGCACCGGCGCGGCCAGGACTGCCCGAAACTGGAGTTGTTGCGGCACCACCATTTTTATCCCTGACCTGATCTTCGGGGCAGCCAAGAGTTGATCAAGATCGCTTATCCTGTATTGATCGAAATCGATGGCATAGGCCGAAGGGAGGGAGACGAACAGGAAGGTAAAAACCAGAACAGACAACAATTTCATTGGTGACTCCTTTGTGAAAACCTAGGGTTATCTTCATCGTGAAGAAGGTTTTAAGACCGGATTTTCCAGCGCCGGGCGGTGTTAAACGGGGAAAACACCCGGGGCCAGAAGACCTGCTCCTTATAATTAGAAAGAAGCTACAACGGAAGAAAGCTTAGGTCAACGTGCAACAGCTACGATGTCCCCCGTTTTTTCTTTTCATCCTTCCCTTTTCGCCTTCGATTCTTTGTTGCTTGCTTTGATTTTTTCAAATATTGTATGTGCCTCAAAGTTCGGTTGCAGATTTTTAACTCTCCGATATTTTATGAACCACATATCAACGGCTTCAAGTTCACAGACATGCCCCAATTATCAAATTGACAAGACTATGAAAATTAAAACCCTGGCTTTCCAAACCCAGCTCCTTCTGCTCCTCTTCCTCTGTACATCCTGCGCTCAGGTTGCCAAAAACAGCGACACCTTGCGCGCAGCAAAAGCTCCTGCCCAATATGGTGTCGACAGGTTCACCACCGAGCAGAAACACAATGCCCATTATGTTGAGGTCGGGGAAGGCCCCCCCGCCATCCTCATTCCCGGTCTCTTTGGAACATACCGGGGCTTTTCCCGCATGCTTCCTTTTCTGGCTCCACATTTCAGCCTTATCGCCCTGGACAATTTCGGCACAGGCGACTCCGACATGCCGGACGAAAACTTTGGGTATACAGTCGCCGAACAGGCCGATATGATCGTCAAACTGATGGATGAGCTGAAGATCCCGCACTGCACACTCATCGGGGTTTCCTACGGGGGCATGATCGCTCTGAATATTGCCGCGCGCTACCCCAAGAGAGTCAATGCCGTGGTTTGCATTGAGGGTGCTGTCATCATGCCAAAACCTTCCCCCTATCTCTTCATGGAACAAGGGCTCAACACCCCGATCATCGGCGACGCAATTATTGGCTTTATCCGCTCAGGACTCCTTGATACGATAATCGCCGAGGATGTCATGGGACATGCCTGGCCCAATATGGGAGCAGGCGACAAAGCTGAAATAAAAAAAATCATATCCCATTACACTGACGCTGCCTCGCGTCCAACCTGGCTCAGCCTCGCCCGCGCGCTGCGAACCTCTCAGGATTTCACGGAAGAAGCCAAGGTCATTACGGCACCTGTCCTCTATCTCTCGGGGGATAAATCGTCATTCCGCGAGATGACGGAAACCAACATCGACTATTTCAGAAACCACCTGCCCAACGTCAGCCTGGTCTCCTTTGACGATGGAATCCACGATCTGGAGCTACAGAAGCCCCGGGAAACTGCGTCGATGATCATCGATTTTCTAACTACGGAGCACTCCCGGGCCTTGGCCTCTACGGCAATCGTTCAGGATGGCCCAAAACCTCCACCGAGCCTGCCCAGCACCTCACAAATTGGCCACCCAATAGGCACATATCAATAAATTCTATCAGTCATCGACAAGAACACCGGCATTGCTCCGAACGGATTGATGAGCATGAAAAAAGATGTCAGGCGCAAGAGGGTGAAAACAATTGACGTGTTTATATATTGCACGGATTAGAAGATTCTCAACAACAGGAAAGGGGTAGTTCGATTCTTAATTGTTGATGGATACTCCCCTTTGTATTCACAGCCCATTCTTTCATAAAACAACCGCGAATGCGGGTCGGCGAGTATCCCCAACTGGCTGATACCCCTCACATGACACATTTCCCGCAGGTGAGCGAACAATTTTGACCCGAGTCCCTTGCCAATGCTGCCCGGCTCAATAAACATGTGCTCCAGCCAAAAACCTTTATTGATCCGGATTCCGGAAACCTCAACATGGTCTTTCAGTTCGACCAGTGAATAATAGCCAACAATCACACCACCTTGTTCAGACACAAATACATCGTTATTTTCGATATAGGCTGAATTGATCGTCAGTTCACTCGTCCATATTTCAAAAAACTCTTTTGGGTAGCCCCAATATCCTTTGGACTGAAAGGATATTTTGGTAAGGACCTCTGCCTCTGACGGCCGGGCTGGTCTTATCATCAATAGAACGCAACTTTTGAAAGTTCAGCGGCAATAACTCGAACAAACATGTGTTTTCAATCGGTGTCTGCTTGGCTCGAAAGGGACGATTTTTCCGCGAGCTTTTCAGCAAGAAATTTCTGAAATCTGCCTCGCCCGGCGACTTCACCCACGCCGCGCAAAATACTCAGCGTTACGCCCAAAAGCCCCGGAGCAATGGCATTTTGTCCTACAAGATAAAGAGACCGCACCGGCATGCGTGTCAGCACAGCGAACTGCAGATCGTTGGTTACCGACCGCATGAGTCCATATATCGAACCCTCCGGGCTTGCTGCCCAATCGCGTAGAGTCAGCGGTGTTGAAATATCAAGAATCGTGTAATCCCCAAGGGGGCCCAGCACCTTGCCGGCGATCTCTATCATCGACTGCGCAGCTTTCATTTTTGCCTGATTATATTCTCCGTCCCTTTTACCAGTGAACGTATCATACCACTGCTTCCAGTCAGAGTATTCTGAACCGCGGATTATGGTTACAAGATTGTACCCGGAACGCCCACTTTGCCGCACCTGGAGAAACGTTCCATCAGTATGGACGCCATCGATCTTGTGAATGCGAAATATATTATAGCCGCGTGCTTCCTGCTGTTTCTCATCCACCAGCAGATGAACACAGACTGCACTGCCGGTTTCCGCAAGCTTTAAAAGGCCATCCTTATACGCAGCCGAAAGAGCCCCCTCGGGAAGCATGGGCAGCACAAGCTTGGGGTGAATACCGGCCACAATTTTTTTGCACGTAAGGCTGCGGCCGGACCTTAACCGGACACCACAGGCGCGGCCATCATGGACAAGAATATGTTCCACCGGATCGCCCAGTATCAAGTCAGCCCCTGTTGCCAGAGCACGTTCGGAATAAGCATCGGCCATCTGCCTGCCGGTACAGCCAAGCTCCCAGGCCGACAGCAGAAGGGCACCGAGCGTGTAGAGAAGAAGATAGGCGGGGCATTTGTCCATGGGCAGGCCTGTCCAAAACCCGTGGACCGTGAGGATATCGTGAAGTTTTTTCGAGCAACCGGCTGCCGCAAGAAACTCCTCCATGCTCTGATCTAGACCAGCGAATGAGAAAGGACTTGACTGCAATCTGCCACCCTCGTCAAGGCGCAGCCCCTGCGACATGGTCTGCAGAGCTGCAATTATGGCATCTATTGCGTCATTTTCAGTCGGACACAAGCCCAGCAATGCCTCCTTGAAAGCCGGGAGATTTGAGGGAAGATCGAATGTGACATCATCGAAAATATAGCGCTCAAGCACCCCCTGTGTTCCTATACGCCGCAACTTCAGCTTGTCGGTAACACCGAGAATATCAAACATCTGCCGAAGCAACTCGCCTTCTCCGGCAGGACCAAAATAGTGGAGCCCGACGGCACAGTCAACACCCTGTCGTGCATAGCTGCGCAACAGCCCGCCGGGAAATGGGCTGCGCTCAATGACCGTCACCTTGATGCCCATCTGCCCGAGAAGGATGGCGCTGGTAAGGCCTCCCAAACCGGCGCCGATTATGATAACTTCGGTGTCACCTGTATTCATGCAAATCACGTCCTTTTTAAATTGTGTCCAATAGATACAGCAAATTCTGTACTATGGTATTTTCTTGCCCCATGTGAACGAAAGAGTGCCTTGTTTGCATACATCAACACAGGTGCCGCAGAGAATACATTCCTTGTTCTCCAAGCACTTGTTCATTACCATTTCCTCAACAGGAAGACTCATCGGACAGTGCTCGGAGCATGTGTGACAGTGTTTGCACATATCAGGGGCCGATTGCAACTGCAACGATGCCCAGTTAAAGATATTCCTGATTGTTCTGCCGGAAATCATAAACGGAGCCATCCAGCACAAATGATGGCAGAACGACCTTTTGCCAAAAACAAATGCCGGCATAACTATAAGGAGCAAAAGAACCAAGAGATAGATAAAAAGACTTTGAACGTCAGACACGGAAAAGCCGTGTGTCGTCATATAAAAAAAATCGATTTCCCTATAGCCTCCAGAGCGGATCGCAAAGAAGGTGATGGCGCTGATCCAAGGCACCCAGACCAGCCATTTTATATAATTCCCCCTTACAACCTTTTTATCCCTTGCGAGAAAAATGGCCTCCTGGCAACCGGCACCAGGACATATCCATCCGCAAAAACCTCGCCCCAAGAAAAGAGAGCTCAAAAACATAAGAACGAAAAGGACAAAACTGCCGTTGATAATGCCTTGAGAGCTTGCCTGAACAATGAGGACGGGGGATAGATAATAGAAAGTTGCAGGAAATATAAAGAAGGATAATAAAATTATGCCTTTTCGAACTTTTTGCCGTGTATTGATTGCAGTCATAGCGTGCCTGACCCCGAAAAGCGGGATAAGTACCTTGAGCAGAATGTTTTCTTGTTTTTTATGAACGAAAATAATCTGTAAGGCATTAAATATTATGTCGTCTGGCTACTATTGAGTAGTGTCAGGACATATGATATATTAAAAGGGTATCCACTATTATCTCTTTGTTTTTTCAGAATTATAGTGGTTTAAAAATTGTTCTTCTCCGATTTCCTTTAATATCTTTTGATTGTCAATGAAATCTTGTCCATATTTTAGCCATCTCTTGGCAAAATCTCTAAACCGCTTACAAGGAAAATCACTGCATTCATGACAATGGCGTATTCCTTTTTCCTCACAGCATAAATGAAATGTTTTACACCCCTCACATCTTTTGATGTTTTTATCAGCCCCAGGACATGGCTGTCTTTCCCTTGTATAGGTCGGGCATCCTCCGCAGAAAACTCCACAAGCAGGTACTCTCCCATGGTATGATTTTCGGGCCATCACCCTTACTGAACCTTTAAACTTTTACCAATATTCCAGGCCTGTCCAAGGTTTTCCCCAACAGACCAATACGTATTGTCCGGCATTGATAATGTGAACGGATTAACTTTTTTAATGTCCAGCTTACCATCAGTCAGGTATTTTTCTTCTGTGAAAACCTCTTTCGGCTCGCCGATATAAAGCGTATTAGACGGCAGTTTTACGACCTCAAAAAGCGTGCATGACATACAAACCGGACACTCTTTTATAAGCGGTGCTTTGCCTAAATCACCGTAGAAAACATCAAAAAGCCCCGATTTATCAGTTTTGCTGCCGGAAACCAGTCCGCAATAATCGGTTTTCTCGATCAACGAAAGATCGGGAATATTGATACTGAATTCCTTGTTGTCCTCAATACCTTTATTGGTATGGTGCGGCCCTAATGCTATCGCAAGCAAAGGCGGCCTGGAATTGACTCTTGTAACCCAGGCTACAGCCATAAAATTTGCTTTGCCCTCAACAACAGAACCTACCAATACCATGGGCATCGGATACAAAAATGCGGCACCAACAGCAATCGTGATTTTTTTCATAAGAGCCTCACCTTGTGAATAATTTCAATTGGCAAATAGGGTACATACTGAAATACGGGTCAAGTCTTTGCTTGACCCGTATTATTTTTTCACCCTGAGTTTGAGTAGCTTACGCGAAAATGTTCGACGTAACGAAATAGTCTAGGCTCTACCGGAACATGGCTTTCCATAAACGCGTATATTGTGTTTTCCACCATGACTTTCCAAATTGAAGATTTGCCTCAAGTGGGCGGAGTTTTGGTTTGCTATCTTTTTGAGTGTTCAACAAAGCTAAGTAGTCAGACGGAAATAATATTTCGACGCTAGATAGTGGATTTAAGCGGTTCTTGAATTGTTCATCTCTGGTTAACAACACATCAATGCCTGCGAATTCAGCCTCAGCCAATAAAGTGCAATCTTTTTCCTGCGGGTGTGCTTTTAGTAGTTCTTCTTTTCTCTTTTTTAAATCCAATTCTGAACATTTTGGTGTTACCTCGTGGAACAAAAACCCAGTAGTGGATTCGTTATTTTCATTCAATTTGTATTCAGAAAGATCACCTACATCCTTGAATACCTGTGGGAGAATGCAACAACTGACGCCTCCATACAGGAATATTCTTATAATTGAAACTCGTTGCAAATAATTTGATTGCTCGTCAATCAATGGGTTGTAATTCGGGTTAATAGCTTCAATCAAATAAGTCAAAGCGGTTGAGTCTAATGATATGTTCATTTTTTTATATCCAAATTATTCTTTATCAATTTCTGTAACAGCGCCTGCTACCCGGCAAGTTTTCAAAATTGCCATTATCGGTTTCCTTTGATAGTTCATGTGGTGTTATAGAGCATCTAAGGGAAAGCTCAGTTGCCGCAGCCTTGTGCGGCCAACCGCAACGTTTTCTATGTGTTATTTTAATTATTATATCTTGTTCAGTTGGATATTTTATATTCTACACTCCCAGTTGCTCCACATTTACATTCAAATTGGAATCTAAATTGTTGATAAGTGGTGTAGCATAAATACCCAACTGTTTTATTACATCTAGTACAGTAAATCCAGCTTCCGGTCTTCTTAAGCATTCTGCTATTAGTGAGGTTCCTTATTAATTCAGACATATTTATATTTTGATCAATGAGTTGAGCGGCGAGCTTCAGCGAGTCCGACTCAAACGCCTGGTTCGCCTTTTATTCTATCTTTTTTAGTATATCTAGTGCCTTGTCCCAATGCTCCCTAGGTCCATTAAACATTCCCCAACACTCCTGACTTCCATTTGTAAGGTATATATGGCATTGAATGAAGTCTTCATGAGGATCTACAATAAGCGCAAGCCCCTTGTAACTGTTTCCTAATATCTCGATAGTTTTGTAGCCGTAATCTTTGTGTTTTTGTTTGTATTCCTTTTCTAAATATTCAATAGTATCTTTTTGGGTAATAATATAGTTGCTGTACTCTAACTCCTTATTACTAAGGAAGGTTTTGTGGGACAGAGAAAAAGTAGATTTTTTGCCTTTATAGTTAATTAGTAGGAAAGAATCATTGTCATCTCCAATATTTTCAACTTCCCATCCAATTTGTAAAAATTCATCTATAATTTCATTTGAATAGCAATTTTTCAAAGATAAGAGAATAAAAACAAGAGCATATGCAAATATTTTATGTATTTTCATGAATATGGCTCGTGGAGTTCTGCGGGAGCCGCGTCTTTTGCGGATTCCGTAGAAACGATTTGTTACACAAGATTTTTAATTAATTTACCAAAACTCAGGCTTTTCTGATGTTACTTTGAAACCAAACTTGGATAACTCCGGCTTGAGAGATTCGTCTCTAACAAGGCACATGTTTTCGTGCCCTATAGCACATGCGAGCCATTCTTCTTCATTTGGTTTGTATATGACTACACTGTCGCATTGTTTTTCTATGCTTTTTCTTGAATCACTAATTTTATAGAAAAACTCTTTGGTCAATTTCACTCTTCTTGTCTTATGGGGTTTGTAACCGTCCCCATATGTAGTAACTGGCTTACCTTCTAGAAGATCTTTGGGTGCTAACTTTAGATCGCAAATTTCACGAGATTTTGATTTTGGGAATAACCAAAATATTGCATCATATTCTCCATTACATGAGAAAAATTTTATCAATTCGATTTGTTGGTCCAATGAATTGGTTTCTATGTAGAGCATGCCTTGTTTGCAGGGTGTAACGTGCTAATCAGGCGGCCCGGCTTTTTGGGCTCGCCTGTATTAGCTGGTTGGCAGACCTCATTTTTCCTCTTTGGGAACCAAGCCTGACCATTTGTAAAACACCTCTTTTATTTCCTTGTAGTCATTTTTTGACGACATCTTTTGTACCGGCATAATCGTAGAGCAATAAGCGGTATCATCTTCATAAAAAAAGAGGCTGAACGAGGTTCATTACCTGAAAATTTGACACTTAGAATGATATGACAAGATCACTCTTGTCCAAAATAGCTTTTAAACAAAATACCCTCTCGGTGATTAGTGGTGTAAGATTTTTACGCCAATAAAAATTCCATCACCAAACACCAAAGAGGGTGCCACTATGATAAAAGGTTCCAGCTTGTTT
>JAHJLI010000259.1 GCA_018821785.1 Pseudomonadota bacterium | reverse complement strand
TCGTCCTGACCCTGGAGCAACAGTCTCTCTTCACCATAACTTACTGTACCAAGCTTAGCCTCATCCACACCAAGGTTAACGAGATATTTCTTGGCGCTTAAAGCACGTCTCTCACCCAGAGCCATATTGTATTCATTTGTGCCACGAGGATCACAGTTCCCCTCGATTCTAATCTCATAGTCCTTCTTATTATTTACAAATTCAGCGTTAACTTCAATGCGCGGGACCTGATCTTTTCTGATATTTGAATTATCAAAATCAAAATATACCGGAAGCATTCCTTCGGTAGTCCGGCCTTCGCCGATGCCAAGGGACTTTGAATCAAGCGACTCTTCGACACCCATAGCTACTGGTTTAACCTCTTCCTTCATTGCTTGATCTGTACCTTTTTTTGATCCACAACCAGACAGCGTCATAACAGAAAGACAAAGTAATACGGGCAATATAGCTTTCACTTTACTTACCATGGAAGAACCTCCTGAAGATTCTTAAGATTTTTTTACAACGATATAACATCAAGGCGCCAATTGCAGTGAGGCAGTGCCCCACACTCTCAATTTCGTTTATAACGGCCAGATTATACAAAATAAAGCTAAAATATCAACTGATTTCTTTTTTGACGATTACAGATATCCAATATAAAAGTCTTTCTGTTCCATCAATATCCAGTGAGAGGTCAGCACCGATATGTATAACCCCGGTAAACGGGAGATATGCCAGGATTCAGTTTAATGCTTCAAAAGGGGGGTACTGAAAAAAGAGATAGGAATTATAGAGTAAGGTACTAAACACGACATGACCTTTGGAAGACAGAGAATTTTGCCGACCAAATGCAAATTTACGCTAGTGATTATTGCATATTCAGATTATAAAGCATTTATAGAGAACTCGATAAATGGGATAAGTATCTTTATAAAATTCTATCTTACTTTTTCCAACACCCAAGCCTGGTGGAAAAACATAAAAGAATTCCCAAGGTACTCATGCCTGCAAAAAACAATGTTCCCATCTCCTTTTTTGAGATGACAACTATATGGAGATTTTGATGGCCAAAGTAAATATCAGCCCCAACAGAACCACAGACAAAACTATCCGCACTATTGATCGCAAACGGGAACAAGAACGCCGCAAAATGTTTATGAGAGCAAAAGATCATGCTCCAGAGTTTGCCGCAAAACTCGTTCAGCGTCTGATCGATAAAGAAATCATTGAAACGACTTCTGTTTCAGAAATGAGGGTAGCATTTGAAAATCAGTTGAATAAACTTGGTTATATAGAAGAATTCGAACTTCAAATGAAAATTGCCCCAGTTCGAACGATTGCCCAGGATCCTAATGTTGTCAGCCTGTATTTTACCCAATATATCGTTGAAGATCTTATCGAGCATCCTGCGATTAAGGATATTTTTGGTGATGACCTTGATATATACAGAGCAGTTGATTCTGTCTTCAGAGTTCTAAGAGAATAGATGGAACATCCCGCTAGCTTTCCGGCTCTTCTGTTAGCCGATATAGATGGCAATATAAGAGAATTTGCAGATCTAGAGATGGTCGGAATGAGCAATGGCAATTTCATTCGGCCAGCTCTTGAGGATTTAATCCCCTTACCCGAAGGCAGTGAGCTTTTTGCCCTGCCAGGCCGGCTGCCCGTCGGTTGGGATCCAAGTTCAGACGAACCGGTTCTTCTCGCAGAAAACCCTTATGAAAATGGCAAGCCGGTCCAGGCGGTAGCCGCCTTCATGGCTCCTGCCCATACAGCTATTTTCTCCAGCGGCTATCAATCCCAACCAGGTGCCCCGACACTGCCGCTCTTTGCCTATACCGCCGTCGGCTGGTATCAGGACAGGTTCTGGGTTACTGGATTTCGCAGCGATTTTGACAAAAGGCAGGATGCGGATCAATACCGCCAGACTGATGTCACCAAGAACACCAAAAAAAAGCTTAACCAATTTAAAGACAACAGGCTTATACAGCATTTGGGCAAATGTTGTCTCACCTATGGATGTCCAGCCGCACGTAATTATTTCCTGGGACG
>JAHJLI010000258.1 GCA_018821785.1 Pseudomonadota bacterium | reverse complement strand
TGTCTTGTTTGTTTATTGGCTGGTATTGGTTGTTGAGATAATTACTGGATTTGATTGTGAGAATTTACACCAGTTCCAAGGTGCAAGTTTTTTGATATCCATAACCTACCTCCTCTTTTAGTGTGTTCTCAGCCTTTCTTCTCTTCGGTTTTATTCAATTCTTTTTTGAGACGTCGATCTATATCAATCATTTGGGCATCGCTTTCGGCAATTTCCAGCACCATATTTTTGATCCCCAATTTCTCAGCTAAATCATCAAGACGTTCAGTCAATATTTTTTCATACACACCATTGCCAAGTTCAGCCAATCGCCTGGTAAGTTCCGTTTCAATCCTTGCCTTTTCCCTTCTCAGCCGAATGGTCTCTACACCTTCCCCTCCTCTTTCAGTGATGACATGAACCGCGGAAATGGCCGCATCAAAACCGGCCTCCATGCCTCGTTGGATTCTATCCCACAGTTTCATTTTAACCTCCATAATGTATCTGGGAGCACTGTCCCCAGGTGGCAGATGAGAACAGTGCCTTTTGAAAAACGATTTTTTCAAGCAGCCTTGATCTCAATCTGTCGTGGCCTGGCCGCCTCAGATTTCGGCAGATGCAGACGCAAGACGCCGTCTTTCAGTTCCGCACCTACTTTCTCGATATCGATGGTCTGTGGCACTGAGAACGTCCGTTGAAACTCAACATCGCCGAACTCTTCCCACTGTGCAGCTCCAGTAGTCTCAACCTTACGCAAGCCTCCAAGAACAAGTTGGCCGTTATCAATATTTACAGCTATATCCTTCTTGTCTACGCCTGGCATATCCACATGCAGTAGAATCTCATCGTCGTTTTCGTAAATATCAACAAGAGGGGCCACCGCTGCTATTTCACGACTTCTTTCCGGGAGTGATTCTTCCTTTCTTGTAAGATCAGTTGTTTTACTCATGACAATTTCCTCCTTATCCGTGCAATTAAATCGCCTTTGATATACTTTTAGCTAATTGTGATTTGTTTCGGCTTGGCAGCCTCTAATTTCGGAAGAGTAAGGGTTAACAGACCATTGGCCATTTGTGCTTCTACCTTGCCGGTATCGACATCCGCAGGCAGGGTGAAGCTTCGGGTAAATGTTTTCACTGCTCGTTCAACCCTGTGCGCGGTATAACCTTCCGGCGCATCAGATTTTCGAGAGCCGCTGATCTCAAGATAATTGCCCTGAACCTTGACGCTGAGGTCGTCCTTGGCAACACCCGGTACTTCAACCCTCATCTCCAGGTGGTCTCCTGCATCGCAAAGATTGGTTTTAGGTCCGCCTTGAGCGATGTCCCAAGCGGGGACGGCCCTTAACCTGGCGTACTCAGGATGTAACCTGTTCATTCTGTTTTGAAACAAATCCATGGCATGAATCATCCGATCTAGATCACTCAATCTTGTCCACATAAGCTACCTCCTTTTATTTGCATTTATTTGTTATTACAACGAGCCTTCGCTTTCTTGTCCGTCAAAATAATTATGCCTTATCTTGTGTCAAGAAAGATTTATTTACTTTTTACGTTTTATCTGCTTAATTACTTATTGTGATATGATTGACAAAGTAATTATAGAGATTATCTGTTCATTACACGGAGGTTTCCTGTATGAGTGAGGCGAAAAAGAACACAGTCAGCGACCAGGATATGAGCGACCTGCTCACATCCACAAGTTTAAAGAAGAAACAATCGGTCCGGGCCACTTTCCGATTACCCGATGAAATAATTAATTTGTTGTCGGTTGTTGCCTCACAGTTGGGATTAAAACAGAAATCCCTGCTTGACCAACTGGTAGAGGACAAAGACCTCCTTGATAGACTTGTGGAAAAACAGATTGACGCCAAAGATGTTGAAAGAAAAGATGTGCGGCCAAAGACCTTTGTGGTCAGCAGAAACTCGTTGCACACACTGGATAACATGGCCCGAGAGAAAAATATGCCGAGAGATTTGCTTGTGGAAATTTCTATTCGTCGGCTAGTACCGGTATTAAATTCAGAACATGAAAAACAGACGAAACGAAAACAAATACATGAGGATTCCGAAGCATTCTTCCTGCAAGGGGGGAAGTTGCTACAGAAGGCATCTCGTCTGCTTGGCAAGGAAGACGACTATTATATATTGCTAAAACATATGATTGAAATGTGTAAAGAGACCGAGCGAGAGCTAAGATCCATTGTCGACAAAGGAAACGCTATGGATGATTTTGATTTTCCTAAATGAAATGTGCTTTCCCTTAAAGGAAACAGTTTGATCTTGGGAGGGACAACCATGAACAGTACATTAAAAACGTTCATCTTGATGGCCGGTATGACCGGACTTTTTCTTGTAGCCGGTCAGGCACTTGGAGGGGAACAGGGGATGATGCTGGCTCTGTTCCTGGCACTGTCAATGAATTTTTTCGCCTACTGGTTCAGCGACAAGATGGCCCTTGCCATGAGCGGGGCCCGGGAGGTGACCTACGTGCAGGCCCCTGAGCTCCACACTCTGATTGGCCGATTGGCTGAACAAGCCGGGCTTCCCAAGCCCAGAGTGTATGTCATATCAAGCAGAACCCCAAACGCCTTTGCCACCGGACGAAATCCGGCCCACTCCGCAGTGGCGGTAACCGAAGGACTGCTTTCCATTCTGAACTGGGCTGAGCTGGAAGGTGTCATTGCCCATGAACTGGCCCATATCAAAAACAGGGATATTCTGATTAGTTCCATTGCAGCGGTCATGGCGGGTGCGATCAGTTATCTGGCCAGCATGGCCCAGTGGGCAATGATCTTTGGGGGCTTCCGAGGCAGCGATGATGACGGCGATAGCGGCCCTGGACTTCTCGGAGGTCTGGTTATAATGATTGTGGCTCCGCTTGCTGCCGGTCTGATTCAAATGGCGATTTCCAGGAGCAGAGAATATATGGCTGATGCTACCGGCGCCAAAATTTCTGGCAGACCTCAGGCCTTGGCCAGTGCCTTAAAACGACTTGAGGAGTTCAATAACAGGCTGCCAATGCAGGTCAATCCGGCGACAGCTCAGATGTATATTGTCAACCCGCTGAGCGGCGATGGCGTTGCACATTTGTTCAGCACCCATCCCCCTGTTGCAGAAAGGATCCGAAGGTTGATGAGCATGGGATGATGAACATAAAAAGTTTGATGACAGTTTCTTTCAAATTGTTTTTTTGAAAAGAAACTGGCGATTACATTTCTTGAAAAGATATGGGAAACACCATGGAGTTTCGGGACTATTATAAAATACTTGGCGTATCCAACGACGCGTCGCAAAAGGAGATTCAGCGTGCCTACAGAAAACTTGCGCGGAAATATCATCCTGACGTAAATAAAGGAGAAGCTGCCGAGGACAAATTTAAACAAATCAACGAGGCGAATGAGGTTTTAAAGGATCCGGAAAAAAGAAAACTCTACGATACCTATGGCAAAAACTGGCAACAGGCTGGCTCCCAGCAGCCGCCACATTGGGAGAAGCAGGGGTTTTCGCGGGGAACGAGTCGGGATGGTTTTTCCCGAACATTCCATTTCGGCGGTAACCGTGAGTCCAGGGATACCGAGGGATTCAGTGATTTTTTTGAGAGCCTTTTTGGTGGAGGGGTAGCAAACAGGCGCACCAGACCGGACTACGATTATGACAGGCCGGGTCGCTCCCATGAAGCTGAAATTTCAGTTTCATTGGCCGACGTCTGTCATGGTGCCTCAAAAACTATCTCATTTCAGACCTACGAGGCGGATGAAAGCGGCCAGGTGCGTCCTGTTACCAGAACACTGAATGTCAAGATCCCCAAAGGAATGACCAACGGCGCTGTTATCAGGCTTGCAGAACAAGGTGATAAAGGAGTGGGTCAGGGTGTGTCAGGTGACTTGCTGCTCCAGGTTAATATCGCCCCTGACCAGCGTTTCCAAGTAGATGGGCATGACTTGCATACCATTGTGCCGATCTCACCCTGGGAAGCTGCCTTGGGAGGAAAAATTAAGGTCCAGACCGTGGACGGTGCCGTGACCCTGTCAACCCCGAAAGGATCACAGAATGGCAGGAAATTGCGCATTCGCGGCAAGGGGATTCCGAAACGTGATGGTGCTGCCGGTGACATAATTGTGCAACTGGAAATCAGAATGCCAGATCATTTAACCAATGAAGAAGAGCAGTTACTTAGGGAACTCTCCACTAAATCTAGGTTTAATCCTCGTGATAAACACTCTCAGAGGGCAGGGAATTATGGTTAATCGAGAGCTAATACTATACGAACAGCAAAGCCAGCGGACGCTGCTGGACATTTATGAAATAGGCCGCTTTGTTGGCCTGCACCCTGACATGATTTACAGGTATTACATACTTGGCCTGATTGATCCTCGGGTTGAAAAACCTGATCTGCTATTTGAAGACAGCGTTCTGGTCCGGATCAGTAAGATTAAGCGACTGAAAGCTGACCTCGGCGTAAATCTGGCAAGCTGCGGGTTGATACTTGATCTGCTTGACAGAATTACCGGGCTGGAAAAGAAACTCTTTTACTATGAAATGAAAAGGGGCAGATGAAAAAGTAAAAGACAATTTCGAATTGCTCTTGGATAAGATTCACGTTCGGGAGAAACTGTCATGCCAAAAAACTATTATATAATCCTTGGAATCTCTGAAAACTCAAAACTCGAAGATATTAAAGCGGCTTACCGTCGGCTGGCTAAGGAATTTCATCCGGACCGTTATGGCCAAAAGAATTCCCCGTTCCTGACTATTCAGGAAGCCTATTCGGTATTGAGCGATCCTGTGCAGCGAAGAATGTATGATAAAATTATACAGGTTGGTCGACAAAGACAAGAAAAACCGAGAAATGTTGAGCCGATGGCAGGTTATCGTCAAGATACGGTCGAGCCACTCATTCCTGGACAAGAACCGATAGGGCAAGGAGATACTTTTTTTAGACGGTCATCCTTTCCCTATATGCCATCATTTGATTCATTGTTCGACCTGCTTTCAAGTAATATCAACGAACAAAATCGTCCCATAGATGAGATGGGGAATGAACGAACGGTGACAATTGCTTTAACTGCCGGCCAAGCCTCTAAAGGCGGGCATGTTCGTCTGCAAGTGCCGGTTCGACTTCGCTGCCCTGCATGTAATGGTCGAGGGAATATTGGCCCCTACGAGTGCTGGAGATGTAGCGGTGCTGGATGGCGCAGAGGAGAATGTCCTGTTATGGTCAGTTACCCACCAGGCATCTCGGACGACTACTCCATCCGATTGTCTCTTGATCGTTATGGCATTTATGACAGATATTTAACTGCTACTTTTAGGATAAAATAAGTTCTTCTGAATCGGCTATGTTTCTGTTGAGTGGAGTGTCTTACGGACACAACTCAAAATTACGCGGATCTTGAAGCGCGGGGAAAGTTAGCGGCTAGACGACGAACTCATGCGATCAATGGTGGAATTGAGAAGACCATCGAAGGTGAAAAGGAGAGAATAGACAATTGAAAAAAATGTATTTTGGAGGAAGAATCAGCCGGATATCGAGGTCAACAAAACCAGAAGAGAGTCGTTCCGACAGCCCCCCCAAAAAAAAATTAGGTTGAGAAAAAAGAAAAAATAAACACGCCCAGCCGGACTGGGTTGCCGCTGACGATCAAAAACGAGCCAATTACGAGGTCGTTAATATTGCCATCTCGAAGCTCTTAGTATTCTGCCAATGCTTTAAATTAATGTTTTTACTGTGCATCGAAGCAATAAGACCCACATTAAACCTAACAGAAAAATCGCAATGCCAGAACTGACCTTGTCCATGAGATTTTACAGGGACACAGCGTATCACGATTGCAGAGACTTGCATTGGCAATGTTAAATTCGGTGATTAGATACTGAGCTTCACTGATCTTTGGTAAGCTCTTCTTTGCAGTTACTCCATTTCTGAACAATTCCAGACCAATAGTCAGTCACACCCTGTCAGGAATAAGGTTCACCCGGATGTGTGCTTTTTTATCAAGGATTGCCATGGCAAATCTTTACAGTTGAAGCACGGCTCACCAACACTGCTAAAGTTCGGAAGTAATTGTTGAACTGTTAGGTGATTGCCTACCAGAATATGAAGAGACTGTCATCTATGGCAGGCATGATAATCGTCTTTGGTGGGATACTGTTGCAATATTCCGGTGATGAATGACATGTTTTTGCTGAAAAAGGTCTTAATGAGTTCGGGCCAATACCAGTTATTGGTTTCATCGTTAAAAAATTGCCAAAGTTGTCGGGAAAAGGTAGTTTTGATGTATTGGATTGGAGCGCTCTTCGTTGGCAAGGGCTTTTTTGGGGAAGCCCGATGAAATCGACTGCTTATCACTATCACCTAACCCACAACTATTTTAAGTCCATGAAAACTCTAAAATCAAATTTGATAGGTTTCTTGATTTGGATTACGTTTTATGTATGCAACAGTTCTGGGATAGCATCTGCATATGACATAAAAGTGCTGTTCGACACTGCTAAAACTGGAGATATAGAAGCTCAGTACACACTTGGTTGTCTTTTAGAAGAAGGTAAAGAGGTTAAGAAGGATTTTTCAAAGGCGAGATTTTGGTTAGATTTAGCTGCTCAACGTGGACATGCAAAAGCTCAGTTCAGACTGGGAGATAACTACTATAATGGTTTTGGGATTGGGACGAACACCACAGACCTTGGAAAAGCTGCCTTCTGGTATAAAAAAGCAGCAGAACAGGGTGATATTTCCGCACAAATACAGTTAGGATACATGCTTTCTGAAGGAATAGGAGTAAAGAAAGATAAAGTTTCAGCTTTTAAGTGGATACTCAATGCCGCAAAATTTGGAGATATGGGTTCACAATTTCGCCTCGCCAACATGTATCGACTTGGTGAGGGTGTGAATGTATCAAGCGAAAATGCTCTGATATGGTACTCGCAAGCAGCAAAACAAGGTCATTATCCATCTCAACGAAATTTGGGAGAAATGTATTATTCTGGAGAAGGTTGCGTCAAAGATTTTATTAAATCATATGAATGGTTCTCAATGGCAGCAAATCAAAATGATCCAGTTTCCTTGAAGAACTTAGGAATAATGCACTATAGAGGTGAGGGGGTTGGTGTTGATAAGCCAAAAGCATATCAACATTTCATAAAGTCTGCAAAAAGCGCAAACACTGAAGCTCAATATATGCTTGGTGAAATGTTTTCAAAAGGAGAAGTTGTTAAGCAGAATTATATTCAGGCGTTGGAATGGTATGGTCAAGCTGCTGCCCAGGGGTATAAGCCAGCCCAAAAAGCTTGTGAATATTTGTACAATAATGGATTAGTTAAAAATTCTGCTGAGAATAATCAAAAGTGCAACCTTCTGGAAGTCGTAAATAATAGTCACGGTTATTATGGAAGTCTAAAGAATAGAGTTAAAAACGATGGGGTTCTTACTAAATGATATGAAAAAAGCAGATGTGGTGGTTTTTTAAACATTCCGTCCAACCTCTTAAAGCTCGCAAAAAATTTTCATAATTCTCATTTCGCTCAATGAATCAGAAGAAAGCTCTACTCGTTGGTGCAACAGGTCTTGTAGGCAACCTTGTTCTTCAGTTGCTTCTTAAAAATTCGTTTTACTCAGAGATCACTATTCTCGTAAGAAATCGTTTCATTCAAACGCATCGCAAACTCAAGGTTATTGAAACAGATTTTACCCACCTGGATGAGAAACTAAACCATGTCTCTTCAAAAGATATATTCTGCTGTCTTGGAACGACCATCAAAAAAGCCGGATCAGAAGAAGCCTTCAAAAAAGTTGATTACTCCTTGGTCCTTGAAGTGGCAAAACTGATAAGAAAGCAGGGAGCAGAACAATTTATAGTTATTTCCGCCATGGGTGCAAACAGTTCGTCCAAGTTCTTCTACAATCGAATCAAAGGCGAAATGGAAGAGGCTTTGAAAGAGTTGGGCTATCCTTGCTTGAGAATTGTTCGACCATCACTACTCTTGGGACACAGAGATGAATTTCGATTGGCTGAGCGGATAGGGATAATTATGAGTCCATTTTGGAAACTCTTCTTGGTAGGGTCATTGAAAAAGTATTGTCCGGTTGAAGCTAAAACTGTTGCTCGATTTATGGTGAAGGTGGCGAATGAGGAACTTATTGAAGATGGATGTGTGTATGAAAATGATCTAATTTTGCAGCATAATTTACATGTCTCGGGCGCAAACGCTTGACTGAAATTTAGAAATCTAGATTTGATCTGACCTTTTTCATTATCATGTTTGAATATTATCTTACACCTCCATTGTAGATTCTTTGGTAATCTAAACCTTGCGGTTGCTCTATTCAGGGCCAACTCCAAAAGAAGTAGACGGCTCTAAGACTCAGGAAACATCTATACCCTGTAGTGAATCTTATCACCTATTACTGCCAGTTCAAATCTTTACAGATACGATCTTACTCGTTTCAATGCAAACTCATATACCGGTTCGCTTTTAAAACGGATGTTCCCCAAAGAAAAGCTCGCAATTTTGCAATATAACTATTTGATTTATTTTAAATATTGCGTCGAGTTGGCAGTTTCTTTTTAGTGGTCACTTTTGTCCCGGTGACTGGGATGACTGACGGTAAGATTACATTTG
>JAHJLI010000257.1 GCA_018821785.1 Pseudomonadota bacterium | reverse complement strand
GTCATGCCTGCGGCTACCATCATTGAAAATACGGAATTCCTTCGCTTTGACATACTTTTCTCCTCTTGGGTTGTAACAACTTTTTGTTCGGTTGACCATGCCCGCTGGCAGGGAACTTTCCATTCACGCCCCGCCATTGCCGACATTGGTATCCTCAACGACCCTGTGTTCTGGTCAAAATACAGGAGATAAAATCGGTATACTGAAATTGAATACATTTTAAGTATGCACCGATCGTCCTCCTTTACTTCAGCGACTTCATGCTAGCTGATTGCCTCGGCTGACGCAACAAATTTTGCGGATTTTTTGCACTGAAGGGCGTTTTTTTCAATCCTACAAAACTTTATGAGGCACATGGAAAAAGGTCCTTGCTATCCCTCCCACCTACCTTTTCACCCCGACGATAACCGAAGAATCGTTTGGAGTTGAACATTTCCTGTGGCTGACATCTCGGACCCCGGCCTGTTCGAGCATGGCAAATATCTCGGCCCGTGAATAGGACCGGCCACCATCAGTCCCGACAAGCATATTAAGGGAGAAGAGTGCAGCAAATTCCGGCCCATCCTTGGAGTCATCGAGAATAAAATCATGAATCAGGATCAGGCCGCCGGGCACTAAGGCGGCGACGGTCTTGTCGATACATTCTTGACACTCCTCCGGGGAATTACTGTGCAGGATATGCGACAACCAGGCAACATCATACGGCCCGCCGCTAATCGGATCGGTATTAAAATCCCCGCCTATAAAGCCGATCCGCTCGGCCAGTTGAAAACGGGCGACAGTCTTTCTGGCAAAAGGCTCAGTCGTTGGACGATCGAGGATGACCGCCGTGAGATCCGGGTTTAAAAGGCAAAAATGAATGGCATAGGTGCCGGGCCCGCCCCCCAGATCGAGCAACCTTTTTCGACCTGTCAGATCGAACTGAGCTACCAGCCGCGGGGCGATCCCCATCGCCAGATTGAACATACCAAGAAGAAAACTTTCCCTCTCAATATCGGCACCGTAGGACCGCCGAACCACCTTTGCGCCCGTCATAACTGCAGCGTCAAGTTGAGCCCACCCATCAAGAATGTGGTGATGGTGCAGGATGATGTGTCCCATATAACCTGGCAAACCGGCGTCCAGGAATTTCCCGGCGAACTCGCTGTTTTTATAGCTGCCGTCGGTTTTCACAAGCAAGTGCATCGCCGCCAGGGCATCAAGCAGCAATCCTGTGGCCCGGACCTCGCTGCCAATCGCGTGAGCCACCGCAAACGCATCCTTTGGGCCACTCCCGAGCACCGAAAAAATCTTCAGCCGCACCCCAGCCTGGAGGGCGCACCCCCGCCAGTATCCGCCGGAGACGCCCAGCATCACCCCAACACTCCATTCTGTAGTCATAACAAGTTCCTTGCAGCAAAGAGTATTCAGTTCACTGTTTCAATTCAAAATGTAGCGTCTCAGGAAAGACAAAAACTGCACCATTTTCCTCCTGGGGCAAAAATTCTTTCAACACGGTTTGACCTTTTTGGTAGCCTTCCTTTACAGCAACAAAATCAAAAACCCGAGGGTTGCCGATCCTCTCTCTCACAATCGTCGTGAACGGGGTCTCACCGATAGCTTCACCGTTGAGCGTGACCACTGCCCCGCTGGGCTCGGAGGTTATATGAATCGGATATTTTTTCCGCTCCTCGAGAACGAAATGAAGTGTTGTCGGGATAAGTTTCTCAACCGTGTCATAATAAAGCTGTTCTTTGAACATTTTTCTTGCCGGCATGTAATCTTCTTTCAACACCCGGAATGTATAAATATTGTAATCCCCTTTGCGCTGCTCGACCGTGGTATCCATAGGTGTTTCTCCTATCACTTTGTCGTTGAAGAATACCAGGGCACCCGAAGGATCTGTGCTGATATGCACCACATGGGGACTCTGCCCACATCCGGCAACAAACATCGACACCGCAAACAGCAGCGCAGCAATACTCAATCGTCTTGTATTTGTCACAGCGTTCCTCCCATTCGTTCAAAATTGATTCGTCCCCCTCACGATCTGTGCGAGAACCGGATACAACATTTATCTTGCCTTTCACTGTAAAGAGAAGCAGTATTGTCATATATTTTTTTCATTGTAGTCAATTTTCGGTCCTTTTGAAAAATGTATTTGCCTGTTTTTCAAAGAAAGCCTGTCAATTGATCCTCCACCCATTAATTGCAGCTATGTCCCAATCACCCAATTCGGTTAGTGACCATGATCTTAAACTGGTTATTGCTGATTTTCTCGACCAGGGCCATGTCGATAATATAATCGCAATGTTCCTCCGCGAACCGAAATACTACGCCTGGACCGGCGACATCCTCCGGGATGAGCGTTTTAGCGTGCGCCTCGGCATCTCCGTCCTTTTTGAAGAGCTTCTTCAAATTCAACCGGAAAAGCTTGAGCTTGCCATCCCTTCCCTCGCCGAATTACTCACTGCCGGAGAACCTCTTCTGCGAGGTGAGGCAATCTCCCTCCTTGGCATCATCGGCAGTGAAAGTGCTCTGTGCCTCGTCCGCAACCGGCATGATGACCCAGACCTCCGGGTGCGGGAGATGGTACGACTGGTTCTGGGTGAGCCGGCATGACAAGAAAGGGTTTTGCATGTCACTCTCCACCGCTTCGCCTGCCCTGGTGGGGAAGCGCACTGCTGGCAATATTTTTCTACGTTGGTTTGAAATATGGTGCTCCGGAACTGCATCTGACCAATCCTACCCTGCAGCAACTGGCACAGGCTGCACCGACGTTTGCCCCGATCCTGGCCATTCCGTGGCTCCTGCTTGCCGGCAAACAGTTGTACGACAAAGATATTCCGGAGGAAGAGAAAAAAACCATCCCTGCAAAAGACCAAGAGCGACCCGAAGAATGAGCTGTCTCTGTAAATACCTGAGAATTTTTCAAGCCTGGTTTCCGATATCGTATCCGCCTCTTTCCATTTTCCTGAAAATTCGCTACAATCTGGGATCTTCAAAGCCGAACCCCGATAAACGGGACTCTTTTCAGTCCCCCTTCCAGCGGATCAAATGATGCTTGATACGACCGATAAAAAAATTCTCACCATATTGCAGCAGGACGGCCGAATATCCAACGCCAGGCTAGCCCAGAGTGTCGGTCTTTCCCCCCCCGCTGTTCTCGAGAGGGTGCGCCGCCTCGAATCGTCAGGGGTTATCACCAAATATGTGGCCATACTTGACCGCGAGCAAACCGGTTTTGGCCTCCAGACCATCGTCATGGTCTGCCTCAGCCACCACCAGATCTCCTCTCTGCAACACGTCAAAGAACGGCTGACCAGCATGACCGAGGTTCTCGAGTGCCACCAATTGACAGGAGAAGTCGATTTTCTCCTCAAGGTGGCGGTAAAAGATATGAACGCCTACACCAATTTCGTCAACAACAAGCTATCGGGAATCCCGGGAATTCAAAACGTCAAGACCTCTTTCATCCTTGAAACCCTGAAAAACAATACCGCTTTGAGGCTTCTCTCCGACGAATGAGAAGTTTCTGACGCTATATAAAACTCTGCCCAGCCAATCCGCTGATGATATTTTTTTTAGTAGCGAGTATATGGTGGGGGAAATCAAAATACGTCATTCACCTCAGCAAATCCAAAAAATCGATCAACCACCATGAAAAACCAGGACGAACTTATTGCCCAGTTGGCGGCAATCTTAACGGCCGGCGATAAAATACTTGCCACCGAAACAGGAGAAAGCCAGCAGAAAAGTCTGGTGAGCGAAGAGAACTTCCATGACTTCAGAATCTCCGCCCTGTCTTACCTCAGCCGGGTCTTTGGCCAGGACAGCACCTATCACCAGAGTTTTAAATCCGAAGTTACCCACCCTACCGCAAGTCGCGCCCGGCGTGGAATCGGCATCCTCATGGCAGCACAGAAAGACCTGCGGGGTGATTGGCTGGAAACCACCAGCGGGGCGATTACCCGCGACGTGTTGACTGACATGCTCCGCTTAGCCAAGGTGCATCTTGATCTGCAAAATTTTCGGGCGGCAGCAATAATTGCCGGGGCAGTACTGGAAAAACAGCTGCGCAACCTCTGCCTTGCCAAAGGGATAAAAATTTTCAATGAAAGTCAGGGCAAGGCAGTGGCCAAGAAGGGTTTACAATTAACCGGAGAGGCCTATAAGAGACAGATTTACGGCAGGCAGGAAAACAAAGAAATAGTCTCCTGGCTGGAACTTTATGACACGGCTGCCGACTCAAAAAACGACGTCTCCTCCGAGCAGGTGAAATCCATGGTCAACGGCGTTCTCGGCTTTCTCACCAAAATCAGATATTAAACGACTAGCCCGATGCCGGAACCAAGCCCGCCCCTTCGCCCCGACACCCTTCTTTTTATCTATTATATAGATGGGGCTATTCCCACCCATCACCATATTGAGACCGAAAATTTTATTGGTAACTGGGTTGAAGACGATTTTAGTTTTCTCTTTTTTACCCAGCCGGCACATGAGAAGGTGATGCAGCTTCTTGCCAGTTTTCCCGGACGAAAGCTGCTCGACGAATATGAAATGACCTATGCCCAGTGGCAAGGAGGTATCACCCAGCCGGTGCGTATAGGCCGATTTCTCCTCAACCCTACCTGGATTAAGGCCTCACCCGGAGAAAATGAGGTGGAGATGGTCATCGATTCAGGCGTAGTCTTCGGCAACGGCGCGCACACAACGACCCAGGCCTGCCTTGAGGCCATCGATATCGCCTGCGCCGGCAACAAGGTGCACAGCATGCTCGACCTGGGGTCGGGAACAGGTATCCTCGCCATTGCCGCGGCAAAACTCGGCTGCGAGAAAATCGTCGCGGTCGATTATAACTACCTGGCGGCCAAAACCACGCGGCAAAACGTCATTCTCAACAGATTGGACGACCACATTCTCGTTGTCAACGGTAGGGCGGAAGAGCATACGGCCATTGCCGCCGACCTGCTGGTGGCCAATATCCATTTTGATGTCATGAAGGACCTGGTCCGAACAGAGGGCTTTCTTCATCAGAAATGGTTCGTCCTGTCCGGCCTGTTGAACAGCGAGGTAGAAAAAATCCTCGACTATCTTGCCACCCAACCGGTTCTTATCCTTAAACGATGGAATCAGGACAATATCTGGCACACGGTACTAGGAATTACTCAAGTTTTAGGCAAAGCTCACAAGTGAAAAAAGACTGGAATCGTAGCCATTGCATGGCTGCGATTCACCCCTCAAAGCTTGGCTCAGGTATAACTCAGGAGGATTTTTTTCACCACATTGCCGTCGACAGCGCTGCCGAAATGGTTCATGATCGGGCGCATCACCTGCATCCGGTTGGCAAAGGTGGAAAAATCGATATTCTCATCAATCCAGGCGCGGATCTCTTCTTCGCTTGCTGCCTGAGGTAAATATTCTTCCATGATGGAGAGAAAGGGGCTGCCGTCCCGACCCTGCGCCAGCAGAAGCTCTCTTTCCGATTTTATAAGCTTTTTAACGATGGCAACAACCTGCTCATCGCTCAGCTCCTTTTCCGTCTGGCGACCGAATTCCCCGATCAAAACACGGATCGCCCACGTTCGATCGCTATCCTTGGCCTTCATGGCCACTTTCAATTCGCCTTTCAGTCTTTCCTGTAAATTCATTATTCTACTCCGAAGATTCCGAACTTTTGTTGTATGGCAATGGCTTTTTCATTGTAAAAAGGGACGAAGGATACCATCTTTCAGCAGAAAAAACAGCACTTTCGTTATCCGGCACAGACAGCTGAAAAATCCATATTGACACTCTTATTTATCCTTACCATTTTCTTTCAGTGCATGGAAAAGATGGCAAACGGACATGAAATCATGATAGCATTATGGTGCTTTTTAAAAACCAGCCATATTGATACGATTTTCCCCCAACCAACACGAGGTAAACCATGACACTTTTGCCAGCTATTGAACTGGAAACCCGCCCTAACCCCGACAGTACGGTGATCTGGTTGCATGGCTTGGGGGCGGACGGTAACGATTTTGCACCCATCGTCAAGCAGCTGCAACTGCCCGCCGCTGCGGCAATACGTTTTATCTTTCCCCACGCTCCGGTAATGCCGGTGACGGTCAACGGAGGCTTTGTCATGCCCGCCTGGTACGATATCCTCGAGATGCAAATTGACCGCAGGGTTGATCAGCCCGGCCTGCTGGCCTCGGCCAAGGCAATCGGCGGCTTTGTCGACCGGGAACTTGACCGGGGAATCGCCGGTAAAAGGCTGGTCGTCGCCGGGTTTTCCCAGGGAGGTGCGGTCGCCTATCACCTGGTACTCAGCCACACCACCCCCCTCGGCGGCTTATTGGCGATGTCCACCTATCTTGCCACCGCTGATACCCTTGTTTACAGCCCGGCAAATAAAGAAATCCCCATCAAGATCCAGCACGGCACCCACGATCCAATCGTCCCTGAGACCCTTGGTCGCAAGGCCGCTGCCCGCCTGACCCAGGAAGGCTACCAGATCAGCTATCAAAGCTACCCGATGGAACATTCCGTCTGCCCGGAACAGATAAAAGACATTTCCTGGTGGCTGCAGACTGTCCTTGCGTGAAAAGGATATGTGAAAACAAAAAACACCATTTACAAGGCAGGCAACGGTAAAGTCTGGAGCCTTGTACAAGAACACCAACAAACGGAGGTACCATGGATCCGCTTTCCTTTATCGCGGAACAAAAAATTGCCCAGGCCATGCAGGAGAGGGATTTCAATTCACCAAAATGGAAGAACAAGCCCCTGCCCTTAGACGATGACCGCTTTGTTCCCGATGACCTGAAAATGGCCTACAAAATACTCAAAAACAGCGGCTATTTGCCGCCGGAGGTAGAGGCACGAAAAGAAGTGAAGAGGCTCGAAGATCTCATCGCCTGCACGGAAGATGAACATGAACGGCTGAAGCAGATGAAAAAACTCAATGTTCTCCTTATGAAGATTGACGCCCAGCGTTCTTCGCCTGTCAATATTGCCAATCAACACGACTATTATCAAAAAGTGGTTGAAAGAATCACCCTCCACTCCAAATCAAAAAAATAATCCACAGGCTCAAACTCTGCCCGGAGGTGCGTTATGAAAACCATCGTTCCCAAGAAAACCGAGCATCATCTCGCCCAAGCGGCGGAAAGATTTACCAGGGCCAAAAGAGCCGCCGCCCTTACCGGTGCCGGTATCTCCGTTGGCAGCGGCATTGCCGATTTTCGCAGCCCGGGAGGCCTCTGGTCGAAATTCTCGCCGGACGAGTATGCAACGCTTGATGTCTTCCTCAGTAGCCCAGAGAAAGCCTGGCGGCTTTACCGGGAAATGGGCCGGAGCCTGATCGGTAAAAAACCCAACCCTGCCCACCGGGTACTTGCCGATTTTGAAAATAACGGTTTTCTGAAAGGACTGATCACCCAGAACGTCGACAATCTGCACCAGGCGGCCGGCAGTCGCCTGGTGCTGGAAATTCATGGCGATCACCAGCATCTCCAGTGTCTGCAGTGCGGCCATGTGACACCGGTGATCGAGGACCATTACCAGATGAAAGGGGTGCCGGAATGCCACTCCTGCAGCTATCCCTACAAGCCTAATGTCGTCCTCTTCGGCGAATCGGTGCGGAGCCTGCACCACATTGAAGAGCTCCTTGCGAACTGCGATCTCCTTTTGGTTGTCGGCACTTCCGCCCAGGTCTATCCGGCCGCCGGCCTGCCCGAACTGGTCAAGCAGCAGGGCGGCTTGATCTACGAATTCAACCAGGATCAGGCGCTCTCAGTGCCCGGTTCCCAGGGCAACATCCCGCTTTCTGACTTCTTCTTCCAGGGCGATCTGGCCGATACCCTGCCGATGTTTGGCGAGGCGGTCCGGAGTGTCGCATAGCATCATTTAGCGGTTTTTGCCTTTTCCATGGCGCTGACCGTTTCTTTTCCCACAGTAGCCTCGAACTCCAATCAAAAGAATGGATAAATCATGCACATTAGTCATGCCTGATCCCATGCCCTCTGCATTCAACTAAAACTCAACGCAGTTCTCACTATCTGCTCCTTACCCCGATAAACGGGGTAAGTCTTTTAATGAAACTCGTTCATAAAAAACAAGAAACGAATTTTGAAGGCACTAAATATTCTCATCAATGCTGCCGACAAGAAACGAGTAGTTGGCGGAAAAAACCTCCGACTTCACACATTTTTTTGTGGAAACAATGACGAAGCAATTTTTCTTTGATACAATTTAATCCCCTGGAAATAGTGTTTTGATGTTTTTATTACGAAGAATTTTCCACAAAACAACTTTTTCCGTTTATCGGCGTCAGACACAGACAAAATTAGACAGGCAGAGACCACAACCTGCCAACCACTCCCGTCGGCGAGGACGGCATGCAATTTTGTAAAGACTGCGGAGGAGTGCTTAATCTCTTTGGTAAAGACGAAAGAGAGCTCTGCCCAGTTTGTATCCAGAACCAGAGAGTGGCCCCGCCTGCACCTGCCGCACCCAGCGAGGAGAAAGATGGGGATCTTCTCAGGGATACAGTGTTGTCTTTTGAAAACGGCAAAATTGTCCTCCGCTCAAAAGAGGGCTGGGAACTGTGGAGTGGTCCACCTGGAGTCCGAACTGAGCTGAAGACGATATTTGCCCAGGCTCGGCGAATTTATAGAATCCGCCTGCGGCGACAGAGAAATTAGGGCCCGTCACCAAATATGAGCCATTTGAATCCAGTTCGCAATGCCTCCTTATGACTTTTTGGGTGCTCTTCCGGCCTATATTTTTTCACAAACACATAACCCTTGAGAGGATACAATTCTCAGAGGGAACAACGGGAGCATCCCCAGACCATGTCGGTTACGATTTCAATAGGATCAGGAAAAGGCGGGACCGGAAAAACCATGGTTATCGTCAATCTCGCTCTCATGCTGGCAAAAATGGGCAAGAAAGTATGCCTGGTCGACCTCGATCTCGGCGGAGCCGATGCCCATATTCTGCTTGGTCTCTTCGAACCGAAACGAACACTGACCGACTTTCTCACCAGAAAGGTCGGATCGACAACCGACATCATTCACACCTTTTACTCCTTCAATGGCTTGCAGTTCATTCCAGGTACCGGCCATACCCTGCAAACCGCCAACATCACTTACCAGGAAAAACAACGTCTGCTGCGTAGTCTGGCCGCGGTTGAGACTGATGTCATGCTCATCGACGTTGGTGCCGGGACCAACTATCATGCCCTCGATTTTTTTATGTTTTCCGACCTGCAGATTTGCGTCACCCTGCCGGATCCGACGTCGATCATGGATATGTATACTTTTCTGCAACTGGCAACCATCAGGAAAATGCTCGGTTCATTCCTGTCGCAGAGCGATATCGGCACGGCTCTCAAAAGTCACAGTTTCAACACCTTAAATGAAGTTTTTGAACTGGCCGAGAAAACCCGGGAAGGCGCAAAGGAAAAGGCCCAGGAGAGCCTGCGCTATTTTCATCCCCTGCTCATTGTCAACCGGGACAGTGCAGGTGGGCGAGTCAACAAATTCAAGCTGAGAAAGATGGTGGCAAAATACCTGGGTATCGATATCCCTGAACTCGGCGATATCCCCGAGGACGGCAAAATTGATGAAGCTCTCAAGGCCTTCCTGCCGGTTTGCGAACTCTATCCTAATACCCCGGCGGCACTTGCCCTGACGGCAATTGCTGAGAAACTGGAAAAGGTTATCTCCCTGTTCTCTCCAGTCCCCCACAAGGGAGTATAAACAATGATCTGTCTCAGTCGCCAAAAAACGCGGCATAGCTGTCATAGATTTTCCTGGCCGCGTTGCTCTTCAATTGAACATTAGGAATACTCAAATCCACTTGCTCTTCCTGCAGGGTTGAGAAGATTGAGATTACCTCTCCCACCAACTAATTAAGCCCATATCGCAACACAGTCACCGAGGCCATACCAAGCGGCAGCGCCATTAACAGAAAAAGTCCTGCCAGTGAAACCAGAAATATCCTCCACTCAGGAAACCACAGCAAAAGCAGCAAGCATCCTCTAATCACACCTCCTGCGAATCTCGGGTTGTCCGCCAGAGAAATATGCCGACCGGAATATAGGAGGAAAGGGCAAGAGCGGCAAGATGGGGATAAATAACCCCGGTCTCTGGAGAATAAATGAGGAGATAGGCAACCAAAAGCGGCATCTTGTCAAACTGAAAAAAGGCAAACAAACCGAGGACAAATCGCCGCATGAGATCAGGATGCCGATCAGAACAGCCTTTCGATGCCCGGTAAAATAGACCACAGGAAACGGTCACTCCGGCCAGGAATAAACAGGTGCCGAACAACACCTCGGAAGCGAGTGCTGAAGAATCGGCTGAGCGTCGCACTGCTTCAGACGGGAACCAATACACTGAAGAGGCAAACAGGCTGACAAGATAACCGCCGACTGCACCAAACAAGTATTTAAAGTGGACAGCGGAAACCTCCTCCGCTGCAGCGGGTTTCGGTTTGAGCAGAAAAAGCGCCGGAATCATTCCGGCAAGAACCGCTCCAATGATAAAGAACGGCCATGGGGGAACATTTTGGTGAATTGGAAAAAACAAGCGATGGGGATCAGCCGGCAGCACAAAAAGCACTCCGAGCAAAACAGAACATGCCGATCCAAATCCGAGAAGAAAGGCGGTCATCAGTCTTGCAAGGCCGGTAAGATAGCTGAGCCCACCGACCAAGGATGTAAAAACTGCTATGAAAATTCGAACAATCATGAAGAGCACAACTCCTTTTTCAGCCAAAACCTAAAAAACGTGATTTTGTATGATAGTACCAACTGCCACCTTTTGCTTACATAAATATCCACTGTAATGAGTTGTGGCAACTTTTTCCGACGCAAGAACGAAGAACGTGGCCAAGCCATTACCAAGGATCAAACCCACCCCCCCTTGCCACCACATTGTGGCATGCTTAAGTTTTAAGAACCTTGGAAAAATATCTACTCAACCACGACTGAGAGAGTCAAGAATGAATATGCTGTTCCACCATCATTCCATTGAATCGCTGGCCTTTGACAACCGCTTTACCCGCGAACTGCCGGCCGACCCACAAACCGACAACCTCCGCCGACAGGTCCACGGCGCCTGCTACTCAAGGGTCATGCCGACTAGGGTAGCGGCTCCCAGGTTGGTCGCCTTCAGCCGGGAGGTCGGGGAATTACTGGATCTCACCGATGCAACCTGTTTGTCCCCGGATTTCACCGAGGTATTTGTCGGCAATAAGGTACTCCCCGGGATGGACCCCATGGCCATGTGCTACGGGGGTCATCAGTTCGGCAGCTGGGCCGGGCAATTAGGCGACGGACGAGCGATCAATCTAGGAGAAATTGTCAACAACAGCAAGGAACGCTGGACCCTGCAACTGAAAGGAGCCGGCCCAACCCCCTATTCGCGAAGAGCCGATGGCCTTGCCGTTCTTCGTTCGTCGATCCGGGAGTTTCTGTGCAGCGAGGCGATGTTCCATCTCGGCATTCCAACCACCCGCGCCTTAAGCGTTATCACCACCGGGGAGCTGGTTGAACGGGATATGTTCTATGACGGCCATCCGAAAGATGAGCCTGGGGCGGTGGTCTGCCGGGTCTCTCCTTCCTTTCTCAGGTTCGGTAATTTCGAGATCCTCGCCGCCCGGGGTGAAACAGCCCTTCTGCAACAACTTGTCGACTACACCATACGCACTGATTTTCCGGAACTTGGCTCACCGTCGCCGGCAACTTACAACAAGTGGTTTGCAGAAATTTGCCGCACAACCGCCGCCATGATTATTCACTGGATGCGGGTCGGCTTTGTGCATGGTGTAATGAATACCGACAATATGTCGATTCTCGGCCTCACCATTGATTACGGGCCGTACGGCTGGCTTGAGGATTTTTCCCCAGACTGGACCCCAAACACCACCGATGCCCATGGGCGTCGTTACAGCTTCAACAATCAGCCGCACATCGGACAATGGAATCTGCTGCAACTTGCCAACGCCATCTACCCACTGGTAGGCCGTGTTGAACCGTTGCAGGAGGCACTGACCGAATACAATGAAGTTTTCCTCAATGGTTGGAACCTCATGATGGCAGGGAAACTGGGATTTACAAGCTTTGAGAAGAGCACAGATGATACAATCATAAAGGAACTGGTGGAGATCCTGCCGCTGATCGAGACCGACATGACCATCTTCTTCCGAAAGTTGGCGACCCTGCCGACTAGCCTGCAAGTTGCTGCGACAGACCCTCTCCCGAAACCCCTGCTCGACGCCTACTACCAACCTGAACAGCTCACCGAGAAATACACAGCAACCATGAACAGGTGGCTCAAAACCTATCTGAGCCGGGCACAAAAAGACAAGGGGTCCAAACAAGAAAGACGGCAGCGGATGAACCGCACCAATCCAAAATATGTATTGCGCAACTACCTCGCCCAACTGGCCATCGACAAGGCCGAAGCCGGGGACTATGCCTTGGTCGGGGAACTCCTTGATCTTCTCCGCAACCCCTACGACGAGCAGCCGAAAAAGGAACATTTCGCGGCAAAACGCCCGGAATGGGCGCGTAATCGGGCTGGCTGCTCCATGCTTTCCTGCAGTTCATAACCCGATAACAAAAACAGGCCTTGCCCCGGTCCGTCGTGGCAAGGCCTGTTTTTTTGTTTACTCTTAAAAAAGTCAATTCCAGATCACCCTGCTTTGCAGGTATTCTTGCATTTCTCGGTGACTGAGCTGGTTAAAATTGACTTGACCGTTTTTAGGCCGGTTCAGAGCACAGACATATTGCCAACCGCCCTTTACTTTTACCAGGATGTATGCTTCGTATGTGCCTCTCATGCTGTCTCCTTCATGTTGAATGAAACTTTCCGCAATCCCTCTGTCGATGCTTTCAGATTCGTACAGCACTGGTTGAGTGTTTTTATTTGACAACGGTTTACCTGCTGACCAAATAACTCTATGAAACACATAACAACGTATCTACTACCCTTTTCCAGGTCGAGAAACCGCTCACATTCCTCCTATCGATGAGCCTCTGTCACTCAACTGATAATCGTATTATATATCCGACATCCATAGAGAACCAGGCAAGAATCGATCAGCTATCAATTTTTATTAACCTGGCTCTGTATAAACATTGACACTTTTCCTATTTATCTGACCGAATAAACGTCATTATTCCCCATATCCACTTGAAACTTACTCCCTTCACCAAATAGCTTTCTGCCGGAAAAGTGCACAAAATTATTTCTAAGGTGCCAAAAACACTGTATCACATACAACAACAGGTCATCAAATTTCAAAAAATGCACTACAAGAGTAACGCCACAGAGAGCGAAAGAAAAGATAACAGGGTGGAAACAACGATGGCCGCAGATGCCAGTTTAGTGTCGCTGTTCATCTGTGAAGAAAGCACGTAAATGGCTGTGGAGGTAGGCAGGGCGAGGAATATCATGCCTACCTTGAATGGCAATCCAGTGACGTTAAAAAGATAAAAAAACAGCCAGCCGAGCAGGGGCAGAACCGCGAGTTTCAACAATGCGCCGAGCAGGGCTGGAGCAAGATTCCCTCGGACCCCGGCAAAGCTCAATGCCCCGCCAATGGAGATCAAGGCCAGCGGTAGGGCAACCGACGAGATCAAACTGAGTGAATTATTAACAAACACAGGAAAACTACCGAACAGTCGAGAATAGAGGATACCCGCCAGGCATCCGAGAATCAATGGATTTGCAACCAGTGACCTGCCGACAATAACAATCCTTCTTCTGAAACCGACATCCTTGCCGGAAAACCATATGCAGGTGGAAACAGCAAAAAGATTGATAATGGGGATGGTAAAACCGATCATAATGCCGAAATATTTCACCCCCTCGGCGCCGAGGCTGTTGAGTATAACGGCAACGCCGATATAGGTATTGAAGCGGTAACAGCTCTGAGAAAACGAACCGGCCTGAAAGTCGGCAACAGGCAGTAGCTTGATGACGAGCGTACTCAGCAGATACATAGCCAGCAGGGCACAGAGACAGGCCAGGCAGAAATCCCAGTCAATACCATTATCCAGGGAGGCACCACCAATCTTCCAGAACAACATGATCGGAAAAAAGAAGTAATAGATGAGCCGGTCGGCGGTCGTAAGAAAAATAGAATCGGTCAGCCCCATGCGTTTTAAGACAGAGCCGAGGAGAAGCAGGACAAAAATTGGAAACAGCGAATTGAGGACGATCACGGCAGGCTCCGGGAAAAGAGGTATCATAAGAACATATCCCCTTACTCTTTTTTGAAAGATTTCACAACCAGCTGTTGCCTCTGCCAAACAGCCGTCTGAGAAATATTTTCTTGCCTTTCAAGCATCACAATTACTATAGTTTTGTTCCAGTCGAAACGATTCACGGTTCTTCTGGGCATAAAAAATCCAGCAAAAATATACCCCATGTCAGACGACACCAATATTCGCCTACAAGTTTTAGAGGAAAAATTCGCCCATCAGGAGCGCTTGGTAGATGCCCTCAACGAGGTGATAATCGAGCAGCAGTTACAACTCCGGACTATTGAAGAACAATTCAGCCGTTTCAGGGCCCTGCTTGAGGCCATGCATGACCGCCCCCCCGGTGGCCAGGACCCTCCACCTCCTCACTACTGATTCCAATTGTAAACCCAATACGCACTCGAATAAGAATTCGAAACAGGCTATTGCCAAATACACTACAGGGAGAG
>JAHJLI010000256.1 GCA_018821785.1 Pseudomonadota bacterium | reverse complement strand
TGTGCTCCTCTTTTCTGAAGCCTGGAAAAAACTGTTTGATGTTCGAAAAATGGCCAGCACCACGAGCTATTTGAATTGATGATCTGCTGTTTTTAGTAGGTGCATTACCTACGGTTATTGAGGTTTTGTCGCCTCGTCTGTCGTCTGCCGTTACTCGAAAACAATCAGTTTTGCGACGATTTACAAGTCCCAGTTAAAATAATATAAATCATTCTAATCAGGTTGGCTATGACGTAGTGGTACGGAAAAGGATGCCTGTTTGCAGCGCCATCCTCGTCGGTCCAAAACGAGGTGAGAGCGGTCGGTCGGAAAAGAAGCAGGCCAAAAATTTCCAGGCGGGGTCTTTGGGTCTGCCAATCTACACTATATATCACCATTGTCGACGATAAAATTGTGCTTCGCCTGTTCTTTTCATATCAGTCTGATTTTTTTTAAAAATCAGACCTAAATATTGCTCCACAGGCTTATAAGAAATGAAGCCTGTTTTTCTTATATTTAACTAATTTTTGAAAAAGTTGAAGAAAGTTCAACTTCAGGAACCGGAGGCCAGGCTGTATCCGTCTCTAGAACAACTCAAAATAAGTGAACAAAAGAAAGAGGTAACAATTGGAAACGAACACTGAAATGTACTGGACAGGTTTATCCCCCGATGAGGCCAGAGAACTCCTCGTCAACAAAGACAAGTCCATGAAAGACAAGCGAATGACGCTGAAGCAGGCGGTGGCCCAATTTATCAAAAATGGGGATAATGTCGGTATCGGTGGTTTTGTAAATATTCGTCAACCAATCGCCATTACCCACGAAATGGTTCGTCATGGTTTCAAGGACCTGACACTTTCCTGGCAGTCTGCCGGCATGGCGCCTGATTATCTGGCGGGTGCGATGATGCTCGACCCTAATCACTTTTCTATCAAGCGCGTCGAAATGGCCTATTGGGCCCATGAGGCATTCGGTCTTTCTCCAATGTTCAGATATTTGGCAGAGCGTGGGATGATCGAGATTGAAGACTGGAGCAACTACAACATGTCGGCCAGATTCAAGGCCGGTGCCATGGGACTTCCTTTCATTCCCACTCGCGGACCTTTGGGGAGCGATATCGTTAAAACAAGCCGCACCAAGGTCATCGACTGTCCTTTCACCAGCCGTCCCATAGCATTGTTGCCGGCAAGCAATCCCGATGTGGCAATCATCCACGTTCAGGCGGCAGATATGTACGGTAACTGTATCATTCGTGGTACCGATGCTACCTGCGCCGAGATTGCCATGGCTTCTGCGCATACCATCGTCACCTGTGAGCAACTCGTTGAACATGAGCTGGTGGCACGCAATCCCAAGGATGTCAAGATTCCTTTCCTGGCGGTAGATGCCGTTATCGAAGTTCCTTTCGGCTCCTATCCCGGTGCCTGTCGTCGCCATTACTACTTCAACGGCGAGCATATCCGTCAATTCCATGCAGCTGCTAACGCAATGCGTAAAGACGGCTCATCTGCTCTCTTGCAGGCCTATTATGATGAAAATATCTTTGGCGTAGAATGCTTCGAGGACTATATCGCGAAGTTCCCTGTCAAGAAATTATTGGCAGACCAAAAGGCAGAGTCCTTCAACTGTGAACGACTCGCCTGATCCGTCGTACTCTCAATAATTGTTAAAACAGATACTAGCCCCAAAAGATAAGGAGTTATAATGACAGTTTCAACAGATTACACCGCCCAGGAGATCATCGTTGTGGCGGGTGCAAAAATACTGGAAGACAAAAAAGTGGTATTTGTAGGTACAGGCCTGCCAATGGTTGCTTCTCTTCTTGCCAAACTAACCCATGCTCCCGGGCTGATCCCTGTCTTTGAGGCAGGTGCGGTTGGTCCCCCATTGAAGGTCGGACTGCCGATCTCCGTTGGGGATTCGAAGACCTTTACCGGTGCTTCCTTCGTAGGAGGTCTGAATGCAGCCTTCGAGATGACCCAGCGTGGATTTGCCGACTTTGGCTTCATCGGCGGAGCGGAGGTGGATATGTATGGAAACCTCAATTCAACAATGATGGGTAATTTTCCTGAAACCTATCAGAAACCGGCAGTACGTCTACCCGGAAGCGGTGGTGCCAGTGACATGGCGGCCTCCTGCGAACGTACCATCCTCATCGTTCCTCACGACAAGCGTAGGTTCAACGAGAAGTTGTCATATGTGACCAGCCCAGGTCACCTCGATGGCAGCCCCAATGCACGTTTTAAAGCGGGTATGCAGGGCAAAGGTCCCTATCGAGTAATTACCACCAAGGCCATTCTCGATTTTGACAAAGACACCAACCGGATGCGCATCCTGCAGATCTTCCCCGGAGAGACCGTGGAAAGCGTTCAGGCAGCAACTGGTTTCGAGTTGTTGGTAGCTCCGCATGTCTCTGTATTTGATCCTCCGACAAAAGAAGAAGTTCGCATGATCCGTGAAGACATTGATCCTGACCAGGCTTTCGTTAAACGCGCGTAATCAGGAACGGCGCATAATTAAAAGACAATTTCATCATTAAGGAGTTTGAAATGGCTGACGCAACACCCCAGGGAAATCCAGCAGTTGTCGGTTTGGCAGGTTTTGGTATAACAACAATACTTTTGCAGTTCCATAATATGGGCTGGGGAGGTACCGGAACAGTTTTCTGTGCGGCGATGATGATCGGTGGACTAATGCAAATGATTGCTGGATTCCAGGAATTCAAATGCGGTAACAATTTCGGTTACAGCGCTTTCTGTTCTTATGGCGCATTCTGGCTTGCTCTTGGCACAATCTGGTTGCTGGCTGACGCTGTTCCTGCAGAGTGGCATCATCTAAAAATCACTGGGCATGACATCGGATTATTCCTTCTAGGATACACCATATATACGGCTATCATGTGGATCGCCTCAATGCGAATCCATACAGCGATGGCTTTGACCTTTACTACACTTTTGCTTGGTTTTATTGGCTTGGATCTGGTTTTTCTCGCTGGGATGAAGGAACAACTCCTGACAATCACGACAATCGATCTGTTTGTCTGTGCAGGACTTGCCTTGTATATGATGGCCGCAGCGATTTATGCCCAGGTTTTTGGTAGGCCCATTCTGCCGGTTGGCAAGCCATGGCTGAGTTAACTTCGAAGTAATTGTTATTATTATGTAAAGGTAGCCTTGATGGCTTTCTCGCTCGAGATGGAGTTAGGGCTACCGGTTGTATCTTCCTGGATCTCTAACCCACCTCTCTGCTCAAAAGCCAGATACATCATCAAAATAATCGGTCTTCGTCATGTTCAGCATCTGATGGTTGAGCAAAAGAAACCTTCAGGAAAACAAATTCTCCAACAATTA
>JAHJLI010000255.1 GCA_018821785.1 Pseudomonadota bacterium | reverse complement strand
GCAGGTGTTTACTGTATTCTCACTGTGTATGGTGCTTTGGGTTATCTATGGATACAGTCTGGCCTTTACCGAAGGCAATGCCTTCTTCGGCGGCTTCAGTAAAATTTTCCTTAAAGGAATCACGGTCGATTCGGTAGCGGCGACGTTCAGCAAAGGGGTGGTGATTCCCGAGCTGGTCTATGTATTCTTTCAGGCGACCTTTGCGGCCATTACCCCGGCCCTCATTCTCGGGGCCTTTGCCGAGCGCATGAAATTCTCTGCGGTGTTGGGCTTTATCGTCTTGTGGTTTACCTTTGCCTACCTGCCGATGACCCATATGGTGTGGTTTTGGGCAGGTCCTGACGCCTATACCGACGCCGATGCTGCCGCCAAGGCCGGAGCAACTGCAGGTTTTCTTTTTCAGAAAGGGGCGATTGACTTTGCCGGTGGCACAGTTGTCCATATAAACGCCGCCATTGCCGGTTTGATCGGGGCCTTCATGGTTGGAAAACGTGTCGGTTACGGCAAAGAATCCATGGCACCACACAGTTTAACAATGACCATGATTGGTGCATCGCTTCTTTGGGTGGGTTGGTTTGGTTTTAATGCCGGCTCCAATCTTGAAGCTAATGGTCTTGCTGCCCTGGCCTTCGGTAATACGATGACTGCCACCGCCGCCGCTGCCTTGTCCTGGCTCTTTGCCGAGTGGATGCTCAAGGGCAAGCCATCAATGCTTGGTGCCGCGTCAGGAGCTGTCGCAGGTCTTGTCGCCATTACCCCGGCCTGTGGCTGGGTAGGAATTGGTGGAGCCCTGGTGATCGGCCTTTTGGCCGGCGTGGTCTGTCTTTGGGGTGTGAACGGTCTGAAGCGCATGCTTGGTGCCGATGATGCTCTCGATGTCTTTGGCGTACACGGGGTAGGTGGTATTCTTGGTGCCATCTTAACCGGTATCTTTGCCAACCCCGATCTCGGCGGTGTGGGTGTTTATGATTATGTTGCCGACAAGGTTGCCGATTACTCAACCAGCGCCCAGATGATCAGCCAGTTCTGGGCTATTGGTACAACGCTCGTCTGGTCCGGCGTTGTGTCCCTCATCGCGTATAAACTGGTGGATATGACGATCGGTCTGAGGGTCACGGTCGACGAGGAGCGTGAAGGTCTGGATACCATCAGCCACGGTGAGTCGGCGTATAAATATTGATGGTTGTCTGATACAAAAGGAAAAGGCCCCCGAAGGTTTTCTAACCGGAGGGGGCTTTTTTTTGTTATTTATAAATTTTTGTGGCTCACCGGCTTACCAGTTGGCTAAAGAGCTGCACCAGTTTTGGCTCTGCCAGGCCTGCGGTTTCGATGATCTCGGCGATATTGACAGGCCCGAGGGCGCTCGGGTAGCAGAGATCGGTGATGATCGAGCAAGCGAAGACCTTCAGGCCTGCATGGACGGCGGCAATGACTTCCGGGACAGTTGACATGCCAACGGCATCGGCGCCTATCATCTGTAGCATCCGATACTCCGCCCGGGTTTCAAGTGAAGGACCGCTCATGCAGGCATAGACACCCTTCGGCTGGATCCTAATGCCGAGTGTTCTGGCAATGGCGACCCCTTTTTCCTGCAGCCCTTGGTCGTAGGGTTCGATCATGTCCGGCCAGCGATCGCCGAGGTCCGGATCATTAGGGCCGATCAGGGGATTGGTGCCGAGCAGATTGATATGATCGTCAAGGATCATGATGTCGCCGCGCTGGTAAATTTGATTTAACCCCCCGGCGACATTTGAAATCAGCAGCTGGCTGCAGCCAAGGGTCTTCATCACCCGAACCGGAAAGGTGATCTCACTGGCCGAGTAGCCCTCGTAGGTATGAAACCGTCCGGCCATACAGACCACAGGCGTATCACCCAGCATGCCGAGGATCAGTTTGCCGGCATGATGTTCGACCGTCGCAGCAACAAAGTGCGGGATCTCGCTATAGGGCAACTCAGCATCAATGACAATCGAATCAGCCAGGCGACCTAGCCCGGTGCCGAGAATAATTCCGGCGGTCGGGCGAATTGTCGTTTTTCCTTGAATATAGGCGGTGCTCTCGGTGATTTTTTCTTTCAGGGTCATAGTGGGCTCCTCTCGGGGGGTGACCCGAGCTGCTTAGCCCCGCCATGCAGGCGGGGCCGATAAAACAGGGACGGCTCAGCCGACGCGCTCGGCGATCATGGCCATACCCATGCCGCCGCCGATACACATGCTGAACAGGCCGTTTTGTTTGCCTTCACGCTGCATCATGTGCATGCCGGTTACCACCTGGCGGGCGCCGGTACAACCGATCGGATGGCCTATGGAGATGGCACTGCCGACCTGGTTGGGCAGATCGATGGGGATGTTCAGCTCCCGCATGCAGCCAATGGCCTGGGCGGCGAAGGCTTCATTGAGCTCAATCATATCGATGTCGCGCATGGTCATCCCTGTCTTTTGCAGGGCGGTGCGAATGGCCGGCACAGGCCCTAAACCCATATAGGCCGGATCGAGGCCGCCGGAGGAAAAACCCTTGATCTCAAGGATCGGCTGCAGTCCAAGTTCTTTGGCTTTCGAGGCCGACATCAGCAATACGGCTGCCGCTGCGTCATTGATACCTGAGGCGTTGCCGGCGGTGACCGAGCCATCTTTGCTGAAGACTGGTCGAAGCTTGCCCATTTTTTCCATATTTGTTTCCATCGGCCGCTCATCGGTGTCGACGACCATATCACCCTTCCGCGTTTTTATGGTTATTGGCACAATTTCCTGCTTAAAGTGGCCTTCAAGGATGGCCCTGCGGGCACGTTCATGGCTCTGGACACTGAGCTCATCTTGCTCTTGACGGCTGATGCCATATTTGGTGACGATATTTTCGGCGGTAATGCCCATATGGTAGCCGTAAAAGATTTCGTAGAGGCCGTCAAAGACCAGGAGGTCGGTAATATCGCCCTTTCCGGTTACTTCCATACGATATCCCCACCGGGCTTTCGGCAGGGCCATCGGTACCATCGACATGTTTTCCATGCCTCCGGCAATGATCGCATCGGCCTGTCCGGCCATGATCGCCGTGGCGGCCAGGGTAATGGCTTTCAGCCCGGAGCCGCACACCTTGTTGATGGTGAAGGCCGCGGTTTCTTTGGGGATGCCGCCGCGAATCATCGCCTGGCGTGCCGGGTTTTGGCCCTGGCCGGTTTGCAGAACATTGCCCATGATGACTTCGTCGATGGTCAGGGGAATGGCACCCTGATCCCAGGTGGCGGCTGCGGTTTCAAGAGGAATCGGCCCCTGATCTTTCAGTGTTTCTGGTTTTCCTGCTTCCATCGCGCCATTGAGTACCGGGCGGATGTTTTTTCGTTTCAATACCTCTTTGATGACTGCGGCGCCCAGCTCAATCGCCGGAATATCTTTCAATGCGCCACCGAAATTGCCGACGGCGGTGCGTGCTCCACTGACAATCACAACTCGTTCCATGATTCCCTCCTGAATATTAATGATAGTTAACGTAAAATGACTAAAAGGTGAATGGAGTACATTACCGTATGATTTCGGCCAGGGGAAGGATATATTCTCAGCAGTGTTGGTACTTTTCTCCGGCGATTGCAATGTACTGTCGAAGAGTGATACACGGTTGGTTGGATAATGGCAAAGCAGAGGAAAAATGGGTGGACTGAAAATGAGTGAAATAGCACCGCAGCTCGGAGAGTGGCTGGAAAAATATAATCGACTGATGGACGCCTGGCTGGAGAAAGGTGGTGTCCAGACCCCAGAAATTGCCAGAGACGGGTTGGCAAGACTGACTCGAACCCTGGTAACCGAGGTTCCGTCTCTGCCCCTTATCAGGGAGGAGTACGTTGCTGGTCCAGATCACTTTGTTCCGGTGCGGGTTTTTCATCCTGAGCCCACTAAGGCCCTGCCGGTGCTGGTGTATCTGCATGGAGGCGGGCATGTGGCAGGCAGCGTGGCGGTATTTGATCCCCTCTGCCGGAAAATGGCCTTGGCCACGCGACGTCTGGTGGTTGCCGTTGAGTATCGGCTGGCGCCGGAGCATCCTTATCCTGCAGGTTTGCAGGATGCGTCGGCGGTCATCAACGGATATTCCGAATTGCTCCAGAGGATGGGCTTGCTTCACCAGCCCCACCTGGCCCTGGCCGGCGACAGTGCCGGAGGTGCGATGAGCGCAACACTTGCTCATGTGTTACAGAGCCAGGGTTTAAAGATAATCAGCCATTTAGTTCTTCTGTATCCAAGCCTTGACTACACCTTGAGCCTGCCTTCTGTTGAAGCTCTGGCCAAGGGATATCTTCTCGAAAAAGAGCGAATTCTCTGGTATTTACGGCAGTATTTCAAGAATAATGAAGACAGGGGTGCGGCCTCACCCCTCTATATGGATATCCCTGAATGTTTTCCTCAGACCCTTATCGTTTCCGCCGGATTCTGCCCGTTGCGTGATGAGGCAATGCAGTATGTTCAAAAATTAAGGAACAGCGGGGTGACTGTGTGGCATCTTCATTTTGACGATATGATTCATGCCTTTCTCAATATGGAGAGTCTGGCCCCGGAAAGATGTCGTGCGGTTTACCAGGCGATGGCGGATTTTTTATCTCTGGAAGTTCAAAACAATTAACTGGATGTGTCGGTTTTGGTTGTTATCGGTAAGTTTGCAGGATGAGATATTACAAATATTGACAGAATCTTCATAGCAAGCTAAGTCCATCTCGTTGGTTGGTCCACGCGCCCAGGTTCTTTTCCCGGGATCAACCACTCCCCTATCTCGGCAACAGCAAGGAAAGTGCAGCAATGGAGCAATCTCACGAAACCAAATTTTTGACCACAAAGGAGGTCGCAAAGCTCCTCAAGGTCAATGAAAAAATGGTGTATTCCCTGGTCAATGAAAAGGGTCTGCCGGCGACCAAGATCACCGGGAAATGGATGTTTCCCCGCCGTTTGGTCGAGGAATGGCTGGAGATGAACATTCTCAACTTCAACCACAAAGGGGTAGAGAGACCAGGTGATTCCGGCATGCTTCTGCTCGCTGGAAGCGACGACCTGCTTTTCGGGCAGGCACTTACCCTATTTCATAAAAAAACTCAAGGTGTTGTCGCTTTTTTTGCCAATCTCGGCAGCATGGGCGGGATCAAGAGTCTGCGCAGGGGCTTGTGTCATATTGGAGTTTGCCATCTGCTCCAGGATGACAACAACGAGTACAATTTTGATTTTGCCGAAAAGGAACTGGACCGGCTGCCGGTCTTTGTCAATTTCAGCAAACGCGAGCAGGGCATCCTGCTCCAGAAGGGCAATCCTAAAAACATCAAGTCCATAGCCGATCTTGCTCGACCCGGAGTGCGCATCGTCAATCGACCAGTGGGTACCGGAACCCGACTATTGCTTGACTATGAGATAGCTAAATCGTCTGTGTCCTCCTCGGATATCGACGGCTATCAGGTTGAAGTTTCGCGGCATTTGGACGTGGGGCTGGAGATTCTTGCGGGACAGGCCGATGCCGGCCCGGCAATCCGTCCGGTGGCAGGACTTCTTGGTCTTGATTTTTTGCCGCTCCGTTGGGAGCGGTTTGATCTGCTTGTCGCCCGGGAGCACTTCTTTGACCAGGGGGTTCAACAGTTTCTCGGACTCTTGCATGACAGGGCATTTCGTCAGCTGGCGGATTCCTTTGTCGGCTACGATCTTTCACTTTGCGGGACAATGGTTTATCCAGATATTTTACCCCCGGTAAACGGGATAAGTACCTAAACGAAATTCGTTGGGAAAAAAACAAGAAACGAATTTCTAAGGTACTAAAAACGGAGAGTAACAACATGAAAAGAATAGCTTTGGCAGTGGCAGGTCTGTTTGTGCTGGCGGCGGGTTTTACCACGCCGGTTGCGGCAGAGGAAAAAATTCTGAAGATGTCAACAACCACCAGCACTGAATCGTCCGGGCTCCTCGGTGTGCTGCTTCCGGCCTTTGAGAAAGATGAGGGGATCAAAGTCAAGGTGATCGCCAAGGGTACAGGGGCAGCCATCCGTGACGGCATCGATGGAAACGTCGATGTGATTTTTGTCCATGCCATTGATCGGGAAAAGGATTTTGTCGACAAAGGTTTCGGCACCAAACGTTTTGCCGTGATGCATAACGATTTTGTCCTAATCGGCCCCGCCACCGATCCAGCGGGCATCAAAGGTTTGAGGAATTCTGCCGAGGCAATGAAGAAAATAGCTGCGGCGCAGGCCCTGTTTATTTCACGTGGCGATGACAGCGGCACCCACACCAAGGAGCAGGAGCTATGGGCCGCCACTCGACTGTCCCTTGTCGACCACGGCCTGAAACTCACCAAGGATGGTAAGGAAACCACTGTTCCAGCGAAAAAACCGGCCGATTCCGATAAATGGTATGTGTCCATCGGCCAGGGTATGGGCAAGACCATCACCTATGCCGATGAAAAAAAGGCCTACGCCCTTGCCGATCGCGGCACCTACATCTCCTATAAATATGGCAAGACTCCGGCGGTTGACCTGGAGATACTGTCCGAGGGTGATGAGCTACTCGCCAATCCTTACGGCCTTATCCCGGTAAATCCAGCAAAACACCCGCATGTCCAGCACGATCTGGCAATGACGTTTGCCAATTGGTTGACTTCGGCAAAGGGTCAGGCGGTGATTGCTGGTTTCCGTTTGGAAGGAAAACAGCTCTTTTTCCCCGATGTGGTGAAATAAATACTTGTCGGCGACACGGGCCGAGAGTTTTCGGCCCGTGAGGCTTTTTCGATGTTGTTGAGGACAGTCTCGGTTATAGTGGTTAGGTACCCCTTCGAGAGTTATTAAAGATACAAGGAAGACCTTTCTACACTGCATGGACCTGTTAATCGAGAGTTTTAAGGCAGCCATTCTGCTCATATTGGCTTGGGATCACGAACTCCTGGCAATAGTCGGCTGTTCGCTGAAGGTCAGTGGCCTGGCGACTGTGTTTGCGGCCACGGTCGGGCTGCCGCTAGGTTTTCTTATAGCCTTTACCGCCTTTCCCGGCAAACGCCTGACCCTGACTTGTCTTAACACCCTGCTCGCCTTGCCGACTGTGGTTATCGGCCTCTTGGTCTACACCCTCATCTCCCGGCGCGGAATTTTTGGATCACTCGATCTGCTGTATACCCAGAAGGCGATGGTGATCGGCCAGATTATTCTGATTATTCCAGTAATTACCACGATGACCATCGCTGCGATCAGCAGGATCGATAAACGCTATCGCACGACGGCCTTGACGCTTGGTGCAAACACTCGTCAGGTGGCTTGGGTCGTCTTCATAGAGGCCCGCTACGGGGTAATCGCCGCAGTCATTGCAGCCTTTGGCCGGGTTATTGCCGAAATCGGTATCTCCATGATGCTCGGCGGCAATGCCAAGGGGTTTACTCGGACCATGACCACCGCCATGGCCCTCGAATACGACAAGGGTGAGTTCATCCTGGCCGTGGCTCTGGGGATAATCCTGATGAGTCTTGCCTTCGCCATCAACCTGCTGTTCCAGGTTTTTCAGGGGAGGGTCGGTTCCGATGCTGTATAAAATCAAGAAACTGACCAGGGAGCATCAGGGGCGGATCATTCTCAATATTCCTGAACTTGTCATCTCCGCCGGGAAAATCACAAGCCTCATTGGCCCGAATGGGGCGGGAAAGACTACTCTGTTGCACCTTCTCGCTTTTCTCGATACCCCCAGCAGCGGTGAGATCAGCTTTGGCTCAAGACCCGTGCGGTTTGTTGAAAAGGAGCTTCATCCTCTGCGGCAGCGGGTAGTTTTAGTTGATCAGTATCCGATTCTCTTTACCGGTTCGGTGTATAAGAACCTCGAGTTCGGTCTGAAAGTGAGGAAGATCGAAAAAAAGAGACGAAGCCATCTGATAGAAGAAGCTTTGGAGATGGTCGGCATGCAGGATTTTATTCATGCTGAGGCGCATAAACTCTCAGGCGGAGAGACCAAGCGCGTCGCTCTGGCAAGAGCCCTTGTCGTCAAGCCGGAAGTACTGCTTTGTGATGAACCGACAGCAAACGTCGACAGCGAAAATCAAGAGATAATCCAAAGTATCCTGGAGCGCGCCAATGGCAGGGAAAAGATCTCGATTATATTTGCCACCCATTCGCTCTCCCAGGCCCAGCGATTGGCGGATAAGACTGTGATTCTCAAAGATGGCAGGCCTTCCGATCTTTCGCGGGAAAATGTTCTCCCGGCAACTATATTGGGGCAAAACGAGGGCCGGATAATCTGTCGATTACATAACGACGTGCGGATAACGGTCCCCGTCGCCTACTATCCCGCGCGCACCAGTGCAGTGCGACTTTTTCTCAATCCGGCAAAAATCATCCTCACTCGAAATGGCGAGCAAGCCCTGTCTCATGAAAACCTGTTACCCGGCAAGGTGGTGAAAATCGTAGGAGGAAACGGACAAATAAAAACGACTGTTGATACCGGAGTGCCTGTAGATATCTTTATCTCTCTGCCGGAATACGCAAGAAGACCACCTTTAATCGGTGAAGGAGTTTTGCTCTCTATTCCTGATGAAGCGATAACCATCGAATAAGGGCAAATGAGCGATTGCGGTCGACGTTCTACAGCTCAATAGCCGGTGGCTCTTTCAACGCACCGGGGGAGGTGAGGAGCCGTAAGAAAATATGGGACATTGTTTACAATTTCCATACGGCTTCTTCTGCCATTTTCGCCAGTACATTGGCTATGCGGTTTTTGACAAACTGTCTATTTGACCGAAACCACAGGACAAACTGATTTAAGAATGACATATTGGGCGGTTGATCCAAAAAGGATCTTGCCTACCTTCGATCTGCTTTTCACGCCGATCATGATTTCATTGCAATTGGTTTCCGTTGCAAAGGAGATGATATCTTCTCCAGGGGTTTTACCTCGGATGAGGAGATGGGCCTCATTTTTGACCCCCTTGTCAGTCAGGAATTTCTTGGCCAGCTCCAGTTTTGTTTCAGCATCCACGACCTGTTCCTTGGTGGTTTTATCACCACCCTGCAGGGAAGTGACCAAATGTACCTCACCGGCAAAGGCTTTGGCATGTTGTGCTGCAAGTTCTAGAAGATCCTTGCCGACATCGGCGCCTCTGTAGCCAACCAAAATTTTCATGTGTTACTCCCTCCAGTAAAAAAAAGAAAAATTAAGAAAATGAGACTGTATACAATTATGTTCTAATTATTGGTACAGGCAAATATTATCATGTTCCGGCAGATGTAAAGTGCGAAAAACCATCAATATTTTCTTCAGTATTTATTTTTCCGGGTATATACTCTATTGCGATGAAGTGAATTCAGGAATGTGTTGGATTTTTCCCTGTGGAAAGCCGGAGTTGTTTTTTATTTGCTATGGAAAGTCAGTATTTTATTACTCTGCAGGCGGTTCTTGAGCAGCTTGGTTCCCCCATTGTTGTCTTTGGTGATGATGCGGTTATAGCCGGGTGTAACAGTGCCTGCGAACAATTGTTGGGAATTCCGGCTGGACAGGCGAGTGGTCGCCGCCTCTGTGATTTGTGCTTTGGGCTTGTCGACGAGGCCGGAACTCCAGTACATGATTGTTGCTTTCCTTTCTATCATATCGATGGGAGGAAGAGGGGGAGTTCGCCGTTTATTTTTGGTATGCAGCCGCCACCTGCGGCTGAGCACCTTTGGTTCAGTGCGACATTGAAACCGAGTCGGATAAGTGAGGGTGGCGCGATAGCTACCTTTATGACACTGGTCGATGTGACTGAAGTCATAAGCAAAAACCGGGCACATGCGGAAATTTTTCAAGCCAAGAATGAATGGGAGACAACGGTTGACGCCCTGCAGGACATCGTCACCATTCAAGACAGGGAGATGCGTATTATCAGGGCCAACAAGGCGGCGCATGACCTCTTTGGATATCGGCTCGGGGAGTTGAAAGGAAAAAAATGTCACGAGGTTTTTCTTCGTAAAACCGAGCCCTGCACAGGTTGTCCGGTGCATGAAACAGGGATGGATTGCTGTCCCCATGCGGGCACCATCTATAACGACGTTCTTGACAGAACCTTCAGCGTCTCTTCGTTTCCGATTTTTGCCGAAGATGGGCAAATGCATCAACTGGTGCATGTTGCCCGTGATGTCAGCCAGTATCTGCAGAACGAAAGTGAAAAAAACCGTTTGATGGCGGCAATCGAACAGGCCTCTGAAGCGGTGGTCATAGTTAATCGACAGGGGGATATTCAGTATGTCAATCCGGCTTTCGAGCAAAGCTCCGGCTATTCCAGGGCCGAGGCCATTGGCAGCAGATCGAATATCCAGAAGAGCGGACTCCATGGCCGACATTTTTATGAGACCATGTGGCAGACGCTTCAGAACAAGCAGGTATGGCGAGGCCGATTGACCAACCGACGGAAAAATGGCAGCCTGTACAAGGAAGACGCGACCATTTCTCCGGTACTCGACGCTTCCGGAGAAATAATCAATTTCGTAGCCTTAAAACGTGATGTAACCCGGGAGGAACTGCTGGAGCAGCAGCTGCATCAGGCGATGAAGATGGAGGCCCTGGGTACCCTTGCAGGCGGCATCGCCCATGATTTCAATAATATTCTGGCGGCCATGATAGGGTATGGGGAGATGGCCAGGGATCGATTGGCACCGGACCACCCGGTAAGACAGGATCTCGATCAGGTGCTTGCCGGCGGTGACCGGGCGGTTGATCTGGTGAAACAGATCTTGACCTTTAGCCGCAAAGAGAGTTACGGCCAGTTCCGGCTGTTTAAGCTGCAGCATATCATCAAGGAAATCATTAAATTACTACGACCATCTCTGCCGGCGACCATCGATCTGCAACATGACATTGATAATTCCTGTGGCTCGATCCTCGCCGATCCGGGGCAGTTGTATCAGGTGGTGATGAATCTCTGCACCAATGCCCGGCAGGCGATCGGCGGTAATCATGGCCGCATTGTTATCAGATTGTCCGAGGTTCGGGATAAAATTGCCTGGCAGAGGGGAAGTTCAGGGGGTGAGGTCGGCGCCTATGTTGATCTCGAGATAAGTGATACCGGCTGCGGCATAGAGGCTGAACAACTGGACAGGATTTTTGATCCGTTTTTCACCAATAAAAGAAAAGATCAGGGTACCGGACTTGGCCTTGCGGTGGTCCATGGCATTATTAAAAAGCATAAAGGGGAGATTCGCGTTACCAGCAAAGTCGGGGGCGGGACAACGTTTCATATTTATTTGGCCGTTGATGGTCGGGAGGTTGCACCTCGGAAGAAATACGTTGCCGCAGCAATCGGCGGTCATGAAAGAATAATGGTGATAGACGATGAGGTGCCGTTAGGCGAGGTGCTGCGGGGGATATTGGAGCAGGTTGGTTATCAGGTCGTAATCTTCAATGACAGTATTGCCGCAGTAAAACAATTTCGGGAAAATCCGCACTGCTGTGACCTGGTGCTGACCGATATGCTCATGCCTAATATGACCGGGGCTGAGCTGGCACGCGAGGTGCTTGCTTTGCGGAAAGATATGCCTGTCATTATGGTCACAGGATATGGTGATACTTTTGATGCGCAGCGGGCCAGGCAGGTCGGAATTCGCGACCTTATCCTGAAACCCGTGAAGAGGGAGAAACTTCAACAAGCAGTTCGCAAGGCGCTGGATTATGGCAAGAATTCTGATAATAGATGACGACAGTGTTTTAGTTGAAATGCTAACCGACCAGTTGACTGGCGGTGGTCATGGAGTGGTGTCGGCCGGCACCCTGCAGGAGGGGCTTTTGCTCCTTCGGCAGGAATCAATTGATATTGTTTTACTTGATGTCCGGTTGCCGGACGGTAACGGCTTGGAATATATTCCAATAATAACCGGAGCCGCGACAAAACCGGAAGTGATCATTATCACCGGCCAGGGTGAGGCGGATGGAGCTGAAAAGGCAGTTGTCAGCGGAGCCTGGAGTTATATTGAAAAGCCCTATGTTATCCGTGAGCTTTCCCTGCAACTTGCCCGTGTCCTGCAGTATCGGCGGGAAAAACTCAAGGTGGCAACCGTTCTGGTGTCCTTGAAGCGGGACAAGATTATTGGCAACAGTCCAGCCATCCGGCGCTGCCTCGACCTGGTAGCCCGGGCTGCTGCCTCAACTGTCAGCGTCCTGGTGGGTGGGGTGACCGGCACAGGCAAAGAGCTGTTTGCCAGGGCCATTCATGAGAACAGCGCCAGGGCTGACAACAACTTTGTTGTTGTCGATTGCGCAGCCCTCCCGGAAACGCTCATTGAAAGTACTCTCTTCGGCCATGTAAAAGGGGCATTTACCAATGCCGATTCCTCCCAGGATGGTCTGGTCAAGCATGCCCACCAGGGGACCCTTTTTCTCGATGAGGTAGGTGAACTGCCACTTTCCATCCAGAAAACCTTTCTCCGTCTCCTGCAGGAGCACGAGTATCGGCCGGTAGGATCGTCAAGGCACCAGTATAGCGATTTCAGGGTGGTAGCCGCAACCAACAGAAATCTTGTTGAATGCGTTAATAAAGGTACTTTCAGAGAAGATCTGCTGTTCAGGCTTCAGGCCTTTACCATTGACCTGCCCGAATTGAAAAGTCGCGGACAGGATATCCGGGAACTTGTATTGCATTTTGCTGCGAAGCTGTGTCAGCGTTACGGCATGGAGGTTAAAGGAATTGCCGGTGATTTTCTCGAAGCCTTAGAGGCCTATAAATGGCCGGGCAATGTTCGCGAGTTGTACCAGACCATGGAACATGTATTCACTAATCCGCTGCTGGGGCCGACCTGTTTTGCCATCCATCTGCCGGAAAGATTTCGGGTGCAGCAGGCCCGGGCCGGGGTGAAGGCCAAGATTATGGCAGGTTTTGACACCCCTCATGCCTTGCCGACCTGGTCGGCGCATAAAAATGGCTGTGAGCTTGAATATCTGCGCAGGCTGAAGTTTGCCGCCGGCGGCAATGTCACCGAGGCGGCCCGACTGTCAGGGATATCCAGGACGCGTCTATACCAGCTTTTTGAAAAACATGGTGTGGAGTTTTCCTGATATCGGGAGAGTGATTCTTCCTGATTTAAAATCTTTGTATTACAGATATTTATTGCAAATAATTGACTGTTTCTTTTGTGTAAGTCAAGCTTGGTCATTATATTTTTAGGGGAAGTGTCCCTTATTTTAATAACTGAGCTACTGAAAATTAATTTTTAGGTAATTTATTTTTGACTGACACTGATGGTACGAGGGGTGTATTAAAATAAATAGATAGTTTATCTTTTCAAAGGTTGACTCTATTTCTAAAACTCGTATAATTTAGTTATATTCAACATAAGCTGTTAATACTACGTAGTATTACTGATATTCAACAGGAGGTAATTATGAAGAAATTATATGCATTGTTCATTTCATTAATTCTTGCCTTTAGTTTGACAGTCTCTCCTGTATTTGCCGGTGGTGATCAGGTACAGGGTGATAATGCAAAAAGTGATTCTTTTGGGGGTGAAACAGGTAACGGTCAATCTCCTGGGAATGATGCGATGGGAAATCAAGCTTGATACAATAGCTGCTATTAAGAACCTCTAACAATCCCTATATACGAGAGACGAAAAAGTACGAAAAAGGATACGAAAAAGGGGAGATACGAAAAAGGGGACGTATTTATATTTTCCCGAGGTGGCCTTTTAATAAATGACCCGAAGCTCTCGAATCAATCTTCTTGGGAAGGGATTAGAGAGTTATGCTTGTTAGTCCCAGTTTTTTTAAAAACGTGGCGTGGAGTTTTCCTGATATCATGGCAATGATTGTATTGATTTAATATTCTGATATTGTGTCATTATTGCACAATGTTGGCAGTTTCCTTTGGGTGTTCGGTAATATACTGCTGGCGCGATTGACGAAAGTTGAGGAGATGTTGCTCAATAGTGTCGCCACGTAACTCGATGCCGAAGATGTTATCCTCTGCCCGCTTTTCTTTCCCCAACATTTCTTCAAGAATTCGAAGGCCCACCTCACCGCGATAATGGGACTGTTCCCAATAGTGTTGCATGGTGTCTTTACCGGTGGTCTGGGGAATTTCTTCGGTGGTGATGCTGTTAAAACCGGAAAAATCATAGAGCTGGACATCACAACCTCCTTGCCTTCGGGCATCGATCATTTGCACCAGCGCTCTTTTCCAATTATCTAAGTCCGCCCCCAATGTCGCCCAATAGGATAACTCAGCCAGAGCGTGAATTGGCTGAAAATAAAAGCGTAACGTCGTGCCATCCTGGCAATAATCACCGATCACCCGGTCGAGAAGCTGGACCGTTGCCGCAACGTCCTCTGGATTTCCCAAGGGTTCCTTTTTCTTGAGTACCTCTTCAAAGGCCTTTTTCGTACCCCCTTCGTTTTTCATTATTATTTCAAGGCACTGCCATGATTTATGGCCGTAATATGTCAAAAGGGACTGGCAGCTTTGCTCGGATTTTCCAAATACAATATTGAGGGCATCGCCGGTCATTGCCATCGACACTGAACGTTTAATATTCAGAAAAGCGCGCCGGATCGAGTAGTAGGGTCCTTTGGCAACCAACTCTTTTTCGAAATCGGTGTTGCCGGTTTTCTCCCGGAATTGCCAGCCATAATCAAGACCCCAGACAATAATCTCCGGGCGGTGAAAAAAGGCTGTGTGCCTGAGCATGTTGATGGCATCGCCGGTGGAGGCACCGCTTATTGCAAGGTTGAAAACACGTTTGCCGGAAAACAAGTGACTCTCTGTCGGTAAGCCGATTTCGGTTCTTGAACTGCCAAGGAAAACGACCTCGGGCTGGTAGCGATAAGCAGCGTAGGTCTTGGCCCAGGGCATAATTTTCTGCTGGGCCGGGCTGAGTCGATGCAGCAAGGGGCTGTCCCACTGATGGATGAAATATGGATCAACCACATAGTTCAGGGTGACAATGGCTCCAAGGAGCAAGAGAGCCGATAAACCAATGGTTGCAAAATAGACGGTGACATTGCTTGTTGTGGATATATTCGAATTGTTCATGGGCGCAGGCTCTCTAAAATTGAGCGTAAATAAAATCACTGGTCCGCTCGATGCTCAAAATACAGAGGGCAAAGATGCAGCCTACAACAAGGCCCCATAAGATATTCGGTGACCATTTCACGGCGAGGATTGAAGGGGAAGTGGCTTTCACCTCCTGTACTTTCTCAGGGAAAAGAAAAAGCTCGTTGGTATTGGGCATAAAAAAGGCAACAAGTGCGGCTGTGAATACCAGGATAAACCCCCAGGTATCAATTTCGGTTACCAGGGAAATACCATTTTGCCCAACCATTCCCGCGAGCACCTTGAATGCCGAGGCGACATCCGGGGCGCGGAAAAAACACCAGGCGATCAATACGGCAATGAAGGTAATAATTCTATTAACCGAGTTTCTCAGGGCAGTCGGCTGCCTGTATTCTTTTTGCATCGATTGCCATCCGTGCTGAACACAGAGATACAACCCATGCAGGCCGCCCCATATGACAAAGGTCCAGTTGGCGCCATGCCATAGGCCACCGAGCAACATGGTGAGAATCAAATTGCGATAGCGCTGCAGCTGTCCCCGGCGGTTGCCGCCCAGAGGGATGTAAAGATAATTGCGTAGAAACCGCGAGAGGGAGATGTGCCACCTTTGCCAGAAGTCACTGACGCTTGTGGCCTTATAGGGAGAATTAAAGTTGATGGGTATGTGAAATCCCATGAGTCGTGAGACCCCAATGGCCATATCGGAATAGCCGGAAAAATCAAAATACAGTTGCAAAGTGTAGACCAGCATCCCGAGCCATGCCTGAAACACATGCGGATTCCCGTCGGCGAAAAGAGGGGAAATTGCCAAGGCCAGATTGTCGGCAATGAGGAGTTTCTTCCCCAGGCCAAAGACAAAAATAGAAATACCAATAACAAAATTATTGGCTTTCACCTGGTAATGGTCGGGGTCGGAAAATTGCGGCAGCATTTCCGCATGATGGAGGATGGGGCCGGCAACGATATAGGGAAAATAGGATGCAAATAACAGGTAGTGGGTGAAGTTCAGATTTTTTAATTTCCCATGATAGGCATCAACCAACAACGAGATCTGAGTGAAAGTGAAAAAGGAAATGCCGATAGGCAGGATAATGTTGAGCAGAGGTATATTGCCGGAGGTGACATCATTGAGGGATACGATAAAAAAGTTAACGTATTTGAAAAAGCCGAGAAGTGAGAGGTTGAAAGTGATTGAAGCGGTCAACCACCACCTGCCGCTTGTCGGGGTCGCGGAAAGTATCCGTTTGCAGGTAAAATAATTAATTAAAATGGACGTCAAGAGTATTGGGATAAATCGGCAATCCCACGAACCATAAAAGAACAGGGACGCTATAACCAGCCAAACTGCCGCCCATTGCCTGCTTTTTCTAGAAAAGAAATAAAAGCCCAGAAGCGTAATTGGGAGAAAAAATACAATGAATGAATAGGAATTGAATACCATAGGCACCTGCGCCCGATAAACGGGATTCCCCTTTTAGGGGAAAATGGAGTTTTAAGCTTCGGATAGCCCTCCTTGAATGGGTGGATTGAGGCATGAATGTACAGCAAGAAACCAATTCTCTCCAATGACTTTTCGGCCCTCATTTAGTTTCAATAAAGCATCTACTGATACCGGAACAGCGACCATTGTTAACGAAACAGTGCAATGTTAACTTTTGTTAACAGATCTCCGTTGCAGGAAAAACCCCGTCAAAACGAGATTTCCGCCTAAGGCGTTGAAAAAACGTCAGATAAAAATTGAGCAGAGACCGAAGAATACGGTGGCATAGATGGTGCATTGCCAGCATGGGCAGGTGGCGATGTTCGAAATGGTTAACAGCAGGTCTCACGGGACGTGAAGAGATAGATATGAGGACATTTTTTTTTTCAACCTTGAAAGAGTCATGCGGTGCTGATTGCCGGTGGCGAAATTGCCCGCAGCGTTACCTAGCCGCTTTACGAAAGAATGATGGCCTGCGAAATATCGTGACCCTCGGTGAGGCACATTCTTGTTTGTCCCGAATTGCAGACGAATCTCCGAAACATGGTGATGTGGTCATCCTCTATGTCAAGGACGTCGATGATCTCGACAAGATGGTGAGTGCCAGGGAATCGTTTGAGGGGCTGAAAAAAATTCTGGTTGTCGCGGACCTGGCTGGGGCAGACGATAAAAAATATCATTTGTTGGAACCAAGGTATATCACCCAGGCTGGGCGAAATATCGCCGAACTGGAAGCTGTGATTGATAGAATGGTCGGGTCGGTTAACTGATAACTACACAAGGAGTGTGGCGATGACACAACCGCAGTTATTTGCATCTTTTCTCCTCGATAGATCGGTAGGTTTGGAAATTGCTCTGAAGGCGGAAAGCGTTGCCGAGGCAACTCCAGTCACCGGGCGTATTCAGAGGCTGCCCGCCAGCCTTGATTTCGTCGAAGGTATAATGCATCTGCGGGAAGAGGTTATCCCGCTCATCAACCTGAAAAAGAGACTCGGGCTGGTCCAGCAGGAGTATGACGAGACCGCCAAGGTTGCCGTTGTCAAACTCTTTCATCGTCGTTACGGATTGCTTTTTGACGATATTCAGGAAGTTTTTGCGGTGGAGGCGGCGGATATCAACAAGGTGGATAGTGCCCTGCAGACCGAAGATAAAGTAATTTCTTCCCTTATCACCTTGGAAAAGGGCAAAAGAACCGTCGAACTCCTTGATCTTAATAATCTCTTTCCCGGCAATGCCATTGAACTTGAGAAAATCGGCGAAGCCTTGCTGAATGACAACAAAGAGACCAGGGTGACCCGCTATTCCCGGTATGTGGTTTTTGCGTTTGCTGAGCAATTATACGGAGTTCCGGTGGAGTACACCCAGGAGATCACCTTTTTCGATGCGGTCAATCAGATGTATCGAGGCGGGGTCGAGGAGCCAGACCCACCGTTCAGCAGTTCCATCGAAGATCTCTTCAAACACGGTGATATTGACGGTTCCCTGACTCTCAGAGGCAGAACCATTCCGGTATTGAACGCCAGAAGGCTGCTTGCCGGGCCAGGTGTCGCAGGCGACGAATACCTGGGAGAGAATACCAGGATTCTAGTGGTGTCGGACAACACCTTTGCGGTCGGATTAATCGTAGAGGAGGTGAAGGCAATCGAATCCATTCCCGAAGATGATATTTTGCCTCTTGGAGGTGGAGGGAATGACTTCATTTCAGGGATTTATCAAAAGAAGGATGGGTTGAATATCCTGTTGCTGAATATGGACAACCTGGTTCAAAGCCATTCTACAGAATTAAAAGCCCTGGCCCGTTTAAGTAGCGGTTCCGAGGTGGTGAAGGATAAAGGCAAAGAAGCGATAAGCAGCGCCCACCATCTGATTACCGAAAACTGCTACCTGGTTTTCTGGATTGGTAAGCATATGGCGGTGCAACTGAAAGATGTTCAGGAAATTATCGAAAAGACGGGAGTGCTGGGATTGCCCGGCGCAAGCGCTTTCAAAAGTGGAGTGATAAATCTCCGCGGCTTGGTGGTTCCGGTGATCAATCTCAGGGAATTCTACGGCTATGCCGGAGGGCAGCAGAACACCGGAGAACGAAAGCTCATTATCTGTCGAAGTGAAGCAACTACGGTGGCCCTCGAGGTGGATGGAATTGTGACGATTTACAAGCAGGAGCAGTATCAGACCACGACATCGATCAAGAAGGACCTGGCAAAAAGACGGGACACCCTAGACAGGTTGATAGTTTACGAGCAGGAAGACAAGAGAAGTGAACATGTGCTGGTTGTCAACATTCACAATTTGATCCGGAACCATCTTGGGGTGGATATAGCTTAACGGGTTTTTATCAAACAGCCTTTTAAACCGATTGGAGTCAGGAGAGTAAAAATATGGAAAATAAGCAAAGGACAAGAAATATGGAAGAGGATACGGCATGTTTAGAACTGCTTTTGGAGCCGAGCTATATCGTTAATGAAAAAAAGGTGGTCACCTGGGCCAACCAGCCATTTCTGACACGATTCAACCTTACCAGGGAGGCGCTCCTGGCCAAGATGACCTGTGAAGAGGCCTGTCCCACGCAGCTTTGTGGAACAAAAGATTGTCCGGTTGAAAAATCGAGAAGGATCAATAAATCGGTTTCCTCCGAAGTGATATATAAGAACGGGGATAAAAGTATTGCCTTCTTTACCAGCAATGCCATACCGATGAATGGCAGCAGCAACACCTTTGTGACCCTGAATGATATCAGCAACCAAAAGGCCACCGAGGCCAAATTGAGGCAGTTGTCGACGGACCTGGACGTTATCCCTACGCCGATCATGGAGATCGATACCAAATTTTCCATCACTTTCATGAATCCGGCTGGTGCTGCAGTAGCCGGAATGACAGTCGATGAAGTGATCGGGAAAAAATGTTATGACCTCTTTAAGACGCCGCATTGCAAGACCGAAAAATGTGCCTGTGCCCGGGCAATGAAAACCGATTCCGTGGTGACGGAGCAGACCATCGCCCGGCCGAGGGATGGGGTCATTGTGCCGATCAAATATACTAGTGCACCGATCAAGGACGCCAAGGGAAACATCACGGGTGCCCTTGAATATATCCTCGATATGACGGAAGAAGTGAAACAAAAGCAGGTGGCCGACGAGAAGGTTGAGAACCTCAATGCCCTGCCAACGCCGGTGCTGGCCATTGACACCGAATATACCATCACCTATATGAATCCGGCAGGAGCCGGCGTTGTCGGGAAGACACCGGATGAGGTCATCGGCAGGAAATGCTATGATCTGTTCAAGACGCCCCATTGTCGGACAGAAAAGTGTGCCCTGGGCCGAGCCATGCGCACCGACTCGGTGGTCACCGCGCAAACCATCGCTCGTCCGGCCGAAGGAGTGATCATCCCGATCAAGTATACCGGGGCACCGATCAAGGATGCCAAGGGCAATATCAAGGGGGCCCTTGAGTTTGTTCTCGATATGACGGAGGAGGCAAAACAGAAACAGGCCGCCGAAGAAAAGATTGAAAATCTCAATATCATTCCCACTCCGATTCTCGCTATCGACACCGATTTCACCATCACCTTTATGAATCCGGCCGGCGCCGCGGTTGTAGGATCGACACCGGACGAGGTGATTGGTAAAAAATGTTACGATCTCTTTAAGACACCCCATTGTAAAACAGATAAATGTGCCTGTGGTCGGGCAATGCGCACCGACTCGGTGGTGACCGAGCACACTATCGCCCGACCGACGGAAGGCGTGATTATTCCCATCAAGTATACCGGTGCGCCGATTAAAGACGCCAAAGGCAATATCAAAGGGGCGTTGGAATATGTGCTCGATATGACCGAGGAGGCCAAACAGCGGCAGGCGGCCGATGAAAAGATTGAAAACCTCAATACCATTCCGACGCCGATAATGTCGATAGATACCGATTATAGTATCACCTTTATGAATCCGGCGGGTGCGGCGGTGTTGGGGCGGACCCCGGATGAAGTCGTCGGTCGGAAATGCTACGACCTCTTTATGACCGACCACTGTCGAACCGATAACTGCGCCTGCGGCAAGGCCATGCGAACTGATTCCATCGTCCAGGCAGAGACAACCGCCAAGCCAAACGGCAAGGTCATGCCGATCAAATATACCGCTTCCCCGATCAAGGATGCCAAGGGCAACATCAAAGGCGCTCTGGAATATATCACCGATGTGACGGCGGAAAAAGCGGTGGAGAGGCTCATCAGCGCCGCCGTCAATGATGTTGATGCGCTGGTTGGTGAATAACGGCGGGAAATGGACCAGGCCAAGGCCAAAGTCGATGAAATGAGCTTACTTATCGACGCCGAGGTGCGAAAGCTCGATGGTTCCCGCCAGACTGTCAAGGAGATGGTGGACAGTTCCGGGGCAATGCTCAATTTGTCGACAGAGTCGAACCGGCTTGCCGCTGACCTGTCGAAAGAGGCGGAGACCGGAAAGGCCGCCGGTAAGAACGCCGAGCAGAAGCTAGTGGATATCAACACCACCATGAAGAAAAACAATGAGATGGTCAGCGGTCTGGTGAGTCAGCTGGAAAAGATTTCCGGGTTTGTCGATATTATTAAGGATATTGCTTCGAAAACCAATCTCTTGGCCTTCAATGCAGCTATTGAGGCAGCTCGGGCAGGTGACGCCGGTCGTGGTTTTGCGGTTGTTGCCGATGAGGTCCGCAAACTCGCCGAGAACAGTTCGAAATCGGCGATTGACATTTCCGTCATTGTCAAAAAGGTAGAAAAAGACTCTTTGCAGACCATCAATGCTATGCAGGGCGGAATGACCATGCTTGATGAAGGTGGCAAGGTTATTAATACTGCCCTCAATTCGATGGAGGCAATTTCTAAAGGCATCGAGACTATCTCCAAGGCTGTCGACGGACTTAGTCAGCAATCGAAAAATCTCTGCAGCAGCGGCCAAAGCGTCATGTCGGAGATAGAAAATGTGGCGATGTCTTCGAAGGAAAATCAGCAGTCAACAGGGGTCGTCAATAAATCTCTGGCTGAGACTGTTGGGGCTCTCGACCGCTTGGTGTTGTCAAACAAGAATCTTCAGGATGCGGTTCAGAATCTTTAGAACCGTAGAAAATCGTTCTTGTTTTTTTAAGAAAGATTTTCGTGACGGTTCTTATCCCGTTAGTCGGGGTTAGAACCTTAGAAATTCTCCTCTTGGCAATTCGCCTCAAGACAGGCATAGTCGTGCCTGTCTTGAGCTGGTGCAGCAGGCTATGATTTTTGGCGATAAAATAATGACTCCGCGTCTCAGGATGCGGCGGTTGGTTGAAGGAGATCTCCCCCTCTTTATTTCCTGGAGCAATAGTGATATTGCGCATGGAGAATATTTAACGCCCGACCGGATTGATTCCCATAACGGCAGGGAGATTATAACCAGCGAGGCATGCTGGCAGGAGCAGAACAGGGTTTTTCTTATCGAATTGAAGGATGCGGGACCTATCGGCACTCTGCATTATTGGCTTCGACCGGAGCGCAGGAGTTGTGCGGTTATGGCGGTAAAAATTGCCGATCCGCAGCAACGCAACAAGGGGTATGGGACGGAGGCCCAGAAATATCTCATTATCCATCTTTTTCTGCGGCAAAAAGCCCAGAGTGTCGAGATGTATACCGACATCAACAACAGGTCGCAGCAGCGATGTCTTGCAAAGCTCGGTTTCGAGCTACTCGAAACGCTCAACTATGATGACCATCAGGTGAAGCGGGTCGGCCACCTATTCAGGATGGATGCTGTAAATTTTTTAAATAATCCTGTGTATCAGTATCACTATGAATAAGCGGGTTGGTTTGGTCGTCGACGATCGTTTGTTAAAACATGCAATTCCCCGCCATTCGCCTGAAAACCCGGCAAGAATTCGCAACCTTTCGGCAACAGTCAGGGAGAGGTACCGGAATGATTGTATTTTTTACCAGGCAAGAACAGCAACCGTTGCGGATATAGAGGCGGTTCATTCACGCTTCTATCTGGAGCAACTGCGAGAACATCAAATCCGCTCTAACCCATACTCCTACGATCGCGACACTTACCTGATGGAACATTCCATGGCAACGGCTGAGTTGGCCGCCGGTGGCTGCCTGGAACTCGCAGATCAGATTATGAAGGGTGGGTTGGATCAAGGTTTTGCTATGATTCGTCCACCCGGCCATCACGCGGAACCCGGCAGGGGGTCGGGCTTCTGCATCTTCAATAATGTAGCTGTCACCGCCGAGTATCTGCGACGTAGGTACCACTTGAGCCGAATACTGATCGTGGATTTTGATGCCCACCATGGCAATGGTACCCAGGAAGTGTTTTACGACAATGATGAAGTACTGGTTCTCTCCCTGCATCAACGGGATATCTTTCCTTTTACCGGCAAGGCGGGTGAGATCGGCACGGGAAAGGGTGAAGGATATACCATTAATGTGCCGGTTTTTGCCCAGTTTGGCGATGTGGAATACACTTTTCTCCTTGGTCGCATTCTTCAGAGTGTAGTCGAGCAGTATCTGCCACAGATAATTTTGGTTTCGGCCGGCTTTGACGGTCATCGGGATGAGACAATCAGCGGCACCACTCTCACTACCGAAGGGTTTGGACTGATAGCCGCCATGCTCAAGCAGTATGCCCAGGAAATCTGCGGCGGCCGGTTACTTATGGTGCTCGAAGGGGGATATAATCCAGAGAGTCTGGAGGCATCAGTTGTTGCAACTATAGATAGTCTTCTGACCTCAAGGCGCGATAAAATTGGGGTGTATTTTTCGGAACGAGCCAATCAGTTGTTGAAAGATCATCCACTGCACAACAGATGGACTTTGCAATAGGGATTTGAAAAATGAAAAAAAATCACATTGATGAAGATGCCTTGAAGACCATTTTCCATGAGTGTCGTCAGTGCGGCACCTGTTGTAAGGGCTATCGGAAGATTGTTGTGCAGCCAGATGAGGCAGCATTTATAGAAAAAATGGGGGGGTATATCGGCGTTAACGTGACGATGAAAGACATCCGGGAAAATGGCCTTGAGGTAGCTGTCCAAATTGCAAAGAATGGTGACAAATTGTACATGATTCACCCGGACGACAAGGGCTGCGTTTTTCTCGAGCATCGGAATGGCAAATATCGTTGTAAAATCTATCACTATCGGCCAAAAACCTGCCGTGGCTTCCGCTGTAACCTCGCCGATGATAGTTTTCTCCACCTTTTCGGTGGAGATGAGGCCATGCACCTCCTGGGACAGGATACGTATGGGCTGCCGCTGAAAGCTTGAGGGTGAACGAACAGTTTCCTTCTAATTATATTCAGGGGGGATAATTTTAACCGATCTACAGTGAAATTCCTTGCTTGTTGCTGTGAATTTTATAAAATATATCAAAATGATACTTTGTATATTCGGTTGATGTGTTCACAGGTATCATTGTCATCGGCCCGACAAGTGAGTTCATTTCCAGGTGAGAATCGGCTATGGTCCACAAATATCCAAAGGATTTGGTACAAGCACTTCTCGCTCTCTGGCGGCTGGGGCCCCCGGGGATGGAGATTTCCAATCCAGGATACAGGCGACTGCCTGATGCCGAGGTGCTGGAGGAACTGCTGTCAACGGCATATCAGGTCAGCCAGATGCAGGAGGAAGCACGCGGCATTCGCTTTCGGCTGATGCTTTGTGAGCCGGAAGACGTTGATGAAGACGGGTTCGGCGAGGCTCTCGGTCTCTTTGTCCTCAGTTTTATTGTGCCGCGTCCTTATAACGAGTACGAACTCCTCAAGCTTGGCCCATCTATAGACTACAACAACTCGCTTATCGGCATTCGCCACCGGCGGGGGGAAGGCTTGCAGATCTGGGGATTGATCCATTCAGGGTCACGGTGGATGCATGTTATTCATGGCGGCAGCAAACAGGCAACCCCTTTGCCACCTGCCCTTGGCGTAAACATAGTTGGCTCTGGCCGGCTGATTGTCTGCCGGGGGGTCGAAATCCTCGCCCAGTTGAGCGGTGGCAACATCATATCCCCGTCGACCAACGTCTTTCGTTCGCAATGGGTCGCCAGGCGGTTCAGTCAGGTGCGCAGTGAACTCGCGGCAATGCACGAGCAGCACCCGAGCCGTGATCCAGAGGCGTGGGCACGCATCGATCCCTCTTTTATTCCGGCTCTGTATCTAGAATTTTTCAAGCATGTTATCAGCACGGTGCGACGGTCCGGCCATGGTGGAACCATTATTTCTTTTCCTGCCGGGATGGATGATCTGGTCGCCCACGACAATCCCTATATCGATCTTAAATACCGGTTTGATGAAGGGGCTCCTCGTAACCAGTTGAGAAAGATCGTGCTGAGAATCATGGAGGTTCTGGCGAGAAATTGCGGTCGGCTCTATGGTCCTGAATATCTGGCGGGGTGGAAGGATTATGTGTCGTTGCAGACTGAGGAGTTGGCTCAGCTCGATGAACGGGTTTTTAAATATGCCAGATTTATCGCGCGCCTTACCGGGGTTGATGGCGCCGTCGTGACCACTGAAGGACTTGAGATAATAGGATTTGGCGGGATCATTCAGGGGGCTATGGAAATGGGCGGGATTGTTGCCAGAGCCCTTGATCCCGAAGGTGTCCGCCGGCAGGTCGAGCGGGTGGAGAGTGTCGGCACCCGGCATCGATCCTTATATTATCTCTGCCATAAGCTGCATGATGTCCTGGGAATAATCGTTTCCCAGGACGCCAAAGCCAGCGTTGTTACCTGGAATGATGAGAAGGTCACGTTCTGGGACGTCATTCCCATCGATTTCGCCTAGAATCCTAGAGCGTTTCCAGTTTCTCAGCCTTGATTATATCCGGCGAATGTGATGATCGTATTTTTTTAAGTAGATGTCCGAAAGGGTAAGGAAAGCGGTGATTATGAGCGGACCATAGATGATTCCGAGAATCCCGTATACCGTCATGCCGCCGAGAATAGAAAGAAAGACCAGCAGGGTATGCATGTGCACCTGGGTTCCGACCATCTTCGGTTTTACAAAATTTTCGACGCCTAATGAAAGAATCAAATAGAAAACAATAAGAAAAATACCTTCGTTCATTCTGCTGCTAATCATGAGAATGATAGCAGCAGGAATCATCACTAGGCCTATGCCGAAAATCGGCATGAAAGCAATGACCGCCATGACGCAGCCCCAAAGAATCGGAGAATTGAGGCTGAGGATAGAGAAGATGACGCCGCCCATTACCCCCTGAATGAGTCCGCAGATACCGTTTCCCTTGAGAATTGCGTTGGCAATTTCCTGAAATTTATCGAAAAGCAGACGATTTTCATCCTCGGGCAGGGGAGAGATACGGATAATATACTCTATCAGCTTCGGTTGATCGATGAGGAGGAAAAAGATGATCAGGATCATGAGGAAGAAAAATAACAGAAACTGGAGTATGTTTGCCGCCCAGGCACTGGCATAATTATAAAGTTGCAATCCGCTTTCCTTGACCAGGTAGGAAAAACTGTCGGAAATCTGCGACGGATCGAATTTGAAGCCAACCTGGTCCAATTGTTCCTGGAATTGCAGGATCAGCGGGCTTTCCTGGATGAATATCTGCAGTTTCAGGCCGATCCTGCTGCCCCGTCCCCAGTTGTACAAATTGAGTGCTTCGTCAGCTAGAGAAAAGACGAAAAAAATCAGCGGGATAAATACAATGGCAATAATCAGCAGGCAGGTGAGCGCCGAGGCAAGTTGACAGGGAAGTTTTTTGCTGATGAAGATATATATCGGCCGGAAGAGGTTGGTCAAGAGAAAGGACAGCACTAATATCGACCAGAATGGCCAGAGGATTACGCCAAAAAAGAAGATCGAGATGGCAAATACCAGGAGAAAGTATCTGATACTTACAGGGCTTGGGGCTTGCCCGTTTGTCTGATAGTTTGTCTCGGTGTCATTCATTTGGTTGGGCCTGAAACATTAGGGGGGTTAACGGGTCATATGAAATAGAGTTGCAATTGTTTCAACTGCTGAGGTATTCTGAGAACTTCCTTGCGACCTGATTGGCAAGGCCTGGGAATATCTCGTATCGAATATAAAATTATATATATCCTCTCATGGATTAAGCAAAGAAAATAAGTGTTACCGAGGAGATTGGGGAAAATGTTGGAAGATCTTGAAGTTGCATTGGAGAAGGTGCCCAGGGAAAAATTAAAGAAAAAACCGTTACCCGATAAACTTGGTTTTGGGGTTCATTTCACAGATTACATGTTCCTCATGAAATGGAGTCGGGAGCATGGCTGGCATGAGGCAAAAATCTGTGCAAAAGAGGAGTTCCGGGTTGATCCTGCGGCAATGGTCTTTCACTATGGTCAGGCGATATTTGAAGGTCTCAAAGCATATCGGGGCAAGGATGACCAGTTGTTTCTTTTTCGTCCCAAGGACAATTTCGAACGTATGAATACTTCTGCCGTGCGTATGTGTATGCCGCGGATTCCGGTGGAAAAAATAGTTAATGTTCTGAAATCGCTTATATACCTAGAAAGAGAGTGGGTGCCTCGAGCCAAAGGGGCAACTCTGTATATTCGTCCGACGATGATTGCCGTCGAACCCACTCTCGGAGTTAAACCATCGTCTCTCTATTACTTCTATATAATAATGTCCCCTGTTGGAGCATATTATGCTGAAGGATGTAATCCTACCAAGATCTATGTCAGTGATCAGTACGTCAGGGCGGTAAAGGGCGGGGTCGGCAATGTAAAAACCGCCGGCAATTATGCAGCATCCCTGTATATGTCTGAAATTGCCAAGAAAGAGGGCTGTACTCAGGTTTTATGGCTTGATGCCTGCGAACACACATTTATTGAGGAAGTCGGAACCAGTAATATTTTTTTTAAAATAGATGACCAGTTGCTGACCCCGCCATTGGAAGGTTCAATTTTGGGGGGACTTACCAGAGATTCCGTTATCAAACTTGCATCCAGTTGGGGAATGGATGTGGCTGAGCGAAGGATCTCGATTGATGAGGTGCTGAGAGCGAATGAGGAGGGCAGGTTGCAGGAAGCTTTCGGCACTGGAACCGCCGCTGTTATCTCTCCCGTTGGAGAACTGTTTTTTAAGGGCACCAGTTACAAGATAAATAACGGTCAGACAGGAGAACTTTCAGCCAGGCTCTATACTGAGCTGCAAGCCATCCAGAACGGTTTCGAGACGGATCCCTTCAAATGGGTAGTTCGCGTCGGATGAGAATGTGAGGCCCTCGTAACCCGTCGGTGTCGCATTGCATAAAACGTCAACTGCTTCTCTTTTTTTTTAAAAAGCGCCCCTTGATTTTTAAAGATCACAGCCTATATTTTTGCGCAGTTCGATATATCACCCTGAAAATCGGGCAAAAATCAATTTGGGACTCCATTTATTACGTTGAGAGTCCCTTTTTCCGTAACAAATCAATTGTCTAGTTAGGAGGTAGTAATGAAGATTCGTCCATTGAATGATCGTCTTTTGGTGAAACGACTTGCAGAAGAGGCAAAAACAGCAGGTGGCATCATCATTCCTGATAGTGCCAAAGAAAAACCGGCTGAGGGTGAAGTGGTTGCCGTTGGTCCTGGGAAATTAAATGATAAAGGTGAAAGGGTTGCTCTTCAGGTTGCTGCCGGAGATAGAGTTCTGTTTTCGAAATACGGTGGGACCGAAGTGAAGATTGATGGCGATGATTTTCTTATCATGCGCGAAGACGATGTCCTTGGAGTTGTAATTAAATAATTTCAGATACTTCTGGAATATGTTTGTGCTGTGATTTTTTATTATTGATAACATCTCGTTGAAAAAAGGAGAATAAAGTAATGGCTGGAAAAGAATTAAGATATGGAGTCAAAGCCCGTGAGTCGATCCTCAACGGCGTTAATACACTTGCTAATGCCGTAAAAGTAACCCTCGGTCCGAAAGGCCGCAATGTACTGATCGACAAATCCTATGGTGCCCCTACCATTACCAAGGACGGTGTAACCGTTGCCAAGGAGATCGAACTGAAAGACAAGTTCGAGAATATGGGTGCCCAGATGGTTAAGGAAGTTGCTTCAAAAACTTCTGATGTTGCCGGTGATGGCACCACCACTGCAACTGTCCTTGCACAGTCGATATATACCGAAGGCGTCAAGCTCGTTGCCGCTGGCGGTAACCCAATGGAAATCAAACGCGGTATCGACAAAGGTGTCGCTTGTGTTGTTGCCGAATTGGCCAAGATTGCCACGCCAACCAAAGAACAAAAAGAGATCGCCCAGGTTGGTACCATTTCTGCAAACAGCGATGAGACCATCGGCAATATAATTGCCGAAGCAATGGATAAGGTCGGCAAAGAAGGCGTTATCACCGTTGAAGAAGCAAAGTCAATGGACACCAGTCTTGATGTCGTCGAAGGAATGCAGTTTGACCGTGGCTACCTCTCGCCCTATTTTGTCACTGATCCTGAGCGGATGGAAGTAACCATGGATGAGCCGTACATCCTGCTGGTAGAGAAAAAAGTTTCCAGCATGAAGGATCTTCTGCCGGTTCTTGAATCTGTTGCCAAGATGGGTAAAGGTCTCTTTATCGTTGCTGAAGACGTTGATGGTGAGGCTCTGGCCACTCTGGTGGTCAACAAACTTCGCGGTACCCTCAGTGTCGCTGCTGTTAAAGCACCTGGTTTTGGTGATCGTCGGAAAGCGATGCTTGAGGATATCGCCATTCTCACCGGTGGTCAGGTTATCACTGAAGATCTTGGCATTAAACTTGAAAACGTCACCGTCAATGATCTTGGCACCTGCAAGCGTATTGTAGTCGATAAAGACAACACCACGCTTGTTGACGGCGCTGGCGATAAAGAGAAGCTTGCCTCACGTGTCAAGCAGATTCGGGCCCAGATCGAAGACACCACTTCAGACTATGATCGTGAGAAACTGCAAGAGCGACTTGCCAAACTGATTGGTGGTGTTGCTGTCATCAATGTCGGTGCTGCAACCGAGATTGAGATGAAAGAGAAGAAGGCTCGCGTTGAAGATGCTTTGAATGCAACTCGCGCAGCCGTTGAAGAAGGCGTTGTTCCCGGTGGCGGCGTAGCGTATATCCGATGCCTCAAAGCGCTTGCTGCACTTGAGATGACGGGCGAACAGTCCCTCGGAAGAAACATTCTGCTTCGCGCTCTCGAAGAGCCTATTCGTCAGATCGCTAATAATGCAGGACGTGAAGGATCAGTTATCGTTGAGCATGTAAAGGGACTCGAAGGTGCAATGGGTTTCAATGCTGCCACCGAGGAGTATGAGAATCTTATTACTGCCGGTGTTATTGATCCCGCCAAGGTAACCAGAACTGCACTGCAAAATGCCGCTTCTGTAGCCGGCATGTTGCTTACTACCGAGTGTGTTATTGCCGAGATTCCGGAAGAAAATGCCCCTGCCGGCGGCGGAATGCCTTCGGGAATGGGCGGAATGGGCGGAATGGGCGGAATGGGCGGAATGATGTAGGAAGAGCCTTGGGGCTCGTTTCTTATTCCCCTTAGTACATTAGAAATTCATAGCGGGGTTTTTAAGTATGAATTTCGAGAAGGTACTTATCCTCCCTTATGGGGGTAGGATATCATAGCAAAAAAGAAGGCCCCCGAACGTGGGGGTCTTCTTTTTTCAGCAATAAATACTCATTATTGTTGAAAAGTATTGACATGTAGCAACCTATGCGGTAATTATTTTCGCCTTGTCGCACGGCGATGTAGCTCAGTTGGTCAGAGCATGCGGCTCATATCCGCAGAGTCCGGGGTTCAAGTCCCTGCATCGCCACCAGAATTGCACTGGCCTTTTAAGGCTTTTATATATAGGGCTCGCTACGGTTTCTTGTAGCGAGCCTTTTTTTTAATTATCATCGGCAATGTCAGGCAAAAACTGACAACGCATCAATATGACCCAGCACAAATATCCTTGATATTCTGGTGCTATTCGTGCTACTTTCCATGCGGCAGGCGAGAGAGTTTCACTTTCTAATTCAGCCTTGTGACTAAAAACAAATGTTTAGATTACAGTACACTGAATATCTTTATAGGACACCAGACCGGCCTGTATCACTGCTTTCAAAAATTTTGCCATCTTTGCTGTTTTATTTGCACTTGATTGGTATTGTATGTCGATCAAGCAGGGTGGCAAAAAGGGGTGTGTATGGTGACAATAATTGGGTTGAAAGTAGCTTGGATGTGTTGCGGCGGTTGGAACAAGCTGGGGTCAAGATAGAAATATCGGGTATCGAAAATTTAGAACGACAAACTGGTCCAGTTGTTTTTATCGGCAATCATATGAGCATGATGGAGACAATGCTTCTGCCCGGAATTATTCAGCCGATATTACCGGTAACTTTCGTAGTTAAAGAAAGTCTTCTCGCTTATCCCGTCTTCAAGCATATAATGCGGTCGCGCAATCCCGTCGCTGTCAGCAGAACCAATCCCCGGCAGGACTTGAAAGTGGTTATGTCTGAGGGGGTTAACAGGTTACATGCCGGGATATCGGTAATTGTCTTTCCGCAAACGACACGATCACACACATTCGATCCGGAGCAAATGAGTTCGATTGGCGTGAAGCTGGCCAAAAAAGCAGGGGTCCCGGTAATCCCAGTGGCTTTGAAAACCGACTGCTGGCAGAATGGCTCATGGATTAAAGATTTTGGCAGGCTTGATCTTTCCAAGACAGCGTATTATTCCTTTGGCACTCCAATGATGGTTGTAGGCAAGGGTGACGAGGAGCAAAACAAAATCAACACATTTATCATTGATGCACTGAAAAGGTGGTGAATTCTCTTCGAATACTTGAGGAAGAACTACGAGGCTGGATTGCTGCTTTTGTAATCAAGGAAGTTGTCGGCCACCAGACTTTTCCCTGGTGAGGACATCAGATGAATGGGGGTGCTAATCCTCGTCCTCATCCCCATCTTCAAGAAATTTGTCTTCTTCTTGGTCTATGTCCTCGATATCTTCTTCTTCGTCGTCGTCGACGGTGAGGCTATCATCGCCTTCGTCGTTTTCCGAAAAGATGTCATCTTCAAGATCTGTGTCTTCGTCTAGGCCGTTTTGCAGCCGGATTGCTTTGGGAATTTTCGATTCTGGTAGAACAAGTTCAGTGATCTTGGCAATCTCTTCTTTCAGGTCTGGATCCTGAAGACAAATTTCACAAGTGGCGGCATGTTGCTCTATAAATGAGACCATGCGGGCCGGAGCCATGGTCTCTTCGCGAACGCTAAGAAACCATGATTTAATCATTTTAACTAATCTTTCGCACTGCATGTGGGATAAGAATCGGGTTGCTTGAATTTTTAAAAACAGACGTGATTATTTTATTTATACGCCGACAAAGGACACCAGTATAATAAATAGTTGTTTTCAAGGTCAACACTTATTAGTATAGTGGCTTCTTTTTACCGCGATCTTTGGAAGTGGATAGGGCACTGGTGGCTTTCCCGGACTTCAAATCCGGTGTAGCGGGTTAATAGCCCGTTAGGTGGGTTCGATTCCCATGCACTTCCGCCATTATCGCGGCATCAAAGATTTTCCTTTCGTCTGATTGCCTTTCTGTTGTTCTTCCAGTTTCAGTACCTTAGAAATTCATTTCTTGTTTTTTCTCGCACACAACTTGGAAAGAACATTGTACTCGATAGCGAGAAGAATGGTATCTGAAAGTTTGGCCTTGTGAATTTGCATGCTGAGGCATCATGTTAACAAAGGATGTCCCATGTTTCGACGTTGCTCAACATAGGCTTCGGCAACTTTTCTCGCAATGTTTCTAATGCGACCAATATATCGGGTTCGCTCATTAACGCTGATTGCCTTGCGGGCATCGAGAAGATTAAAGGTGTGTGAACACTTCAGGCAGTAGTCGTAAGCTGGGAGTATCAAATTTTTGTCAACGAGTCTAAGAGCCTCTGCTTCGTAGGTGTCAAAAAACATCAGAAGCTTTTCGACATTGGCCTCTTCGAAATTAAAGGTGGAAAACTCAACTTCCGCTTGGTGAAAGATCTCTCCATAGGTTATTTGCTCATTCCAGGCAATATCATAGACGCTTTCAACGCTTTGAAGATACATGGCAATACGCTCGAGGCCATAGGTTATTTCAACCGTCGTCGGGTAGAGCTCTATTGAGCCTGCCTGTTGAAAATAGGTAAACTGGGTAATTTCCATTCCATCCAGCCATACTTCCCACCCAAGGCCTGAGGCCCCAAGGGTTGGTGATTCCCAGTCATCTTCGACAAACCTGATGTCGTGATCAAGCAGATTGAGTCCGAATCTTTCGAGACTGCCAAGATACAATTCTTGGACATTCAAAGGTGAAGGTTTAATGACAACTTGGTATTGATAATAGTGTTGCAGTCGGTTGGGGTTGTTGCCATAGCGGCCGTCGGTAGGGCGACGGGAAGGTTGTGGATAAGCAGATTTCCAAGGCTCTGGGCCCAAAGCCCTAAGCAGCGTGGCGGGATGGAAAGTTCCGGCACCGACCTCCATGTCGTAGGGTTGTTGGATAACACACCCCTGCTCGGCCCAATATTGACTCAACTCAAAGATAATATTTTGAAAATTCATAATAATTCCTCATGGTCTCCCTTGGATCAAGGAATGTGGTTAATATATGTATGACATCTCTACAATGATTCCGTAGTATATAATTGTTATATTGACTTTTGTCTATGGGGTCATCATTGTGTTGCCCTGGGAGGAGTAAAATTAGTACCTTAGAAATTAGTTTCTTGTCTCTTGTAAATGTATTTCGTCAAGAAATTTATCCCGTTATTGAGGTTAGCATAAATATAGTTTCACAACCGCGGCCTACTTTTTCGTTCATGGATCTCATAACATGCAGACATTTTCTTCTTTGATTCAATCTTCTGAAATATCAAACCTTTTTAAGGGGGCAACCACCATTGCAATTGTCGGCTTGTCTCCGAAAGAAAATAGACCCAGCAATATGGTTGGTCGGTACCTTGTTGCTGCCGGATATACGGTCTATCCCATTAATCCCGGGCAGAATGAGGTTCTTGGCAAGAAGTGTTATCCGGCCCTTGTGGCTTTGCCTTTTTCAGTTGATATTGTTAATATTTTCAGAAAATCAGAGGAAGTTATGACAATTGTGGAAGAGGCACTTGCATTACATACTCTTCCTAAGGCAATTTGGATGCAGCAAGGTATCATAAACGAAGAAGCAGCGCAACTTGCAAGAAACATGGGAGTTTTTGTAGTCATGGATCGTTGTATAAAGGTTGACCATAGTAATCTTATTCGTCGATAGCCACCACCGTAAACATTTCCCTTTCTGGCCCGCCTGCCTAATCATGGAACCTACGATTCTCAGCATTCGTGGCGCACGAATGCATAATCTGAAAAACATCGATGTCGATTTGCCAAGAAATAGTCTTGTGGTGTTCACCGGGATTTCTGGATCGGGCAAATCAACGCTGGCATTTGACACCCTGTATGCTGAGGGGCAACGTCGTTATGTAGAATCACTTTCGACCTACGCACGACAGTTTCTTGGGCAGATGGATAAGCCTGATGTTGATGCCTTGGAAGGGCTGTCGCCGGCAGTATCGATTGAACAGAAAACGACGAGCAAAAATCCCCGTTCTACAGTTGGCACGATAACGGAAATTTATGATCATTTGCGCCTGCTTTTCGCTCGTTGCGGGCATCCTCATTGTCACCAATGTGGGAGTGAAATTCAGGCTCAGTCTATTGAAGATATGGTGAATGCTCTCATGGACCTGCCGGAGGAGACCAAAGTCATCCTCCTTGCCCCCCTGGTAACTGAGCGAAAAGGACGGCATGAACAGCTGCTTGTGAGAATCCGCAAGGAAGGTTTCGTGCGTGTACGGATTGATGGAGATATTTTACACGCAGATGACATTACATCACTTGATAAAAATAAGAAACATTCCATAGAAGTGGTTGTTGATAGGCTTGTCATCAAAGAATCCATGCGTCGGCGCTTGGCCGAGTCTGTGAGTACTGCAGTCAAGCTAACTGAAGGACTGCTATTAGTCTTGTTTCCAGACAATGCATCGGAGAAATTGTTCAGTGAATTTGCTGCCTGCCATAAATGCGGGATCTCTATGCCGCCGCTTTCAACGCAGTTGTTTTCGTTTAATAACCCACAAGGTGCATGTACAGAATGCAGTGGTTTAGGGGTAAAACAATTTTTTGATCCTGAGCTTATAGTCCCTGATACACAAAAATCGATCAGTGCTGGGGCAATTGCTCCCTGGGGGTGGCGGAAGGAGGAATCGTATACAGGACATATGCTTGAATCTGTTGCCAAGCATTACGGTATTTCGCTGGAAACGCCTTTTGAGAATTTCCCCAAAAATATCCAAGATGTTTTCCTTTATGGCTCTGGGACTCAGGAGATAGCATTTCATTATCGCAAAGGACAACGGGTTCTTTCGGCAGTCAATCGGTTTGAAGGAGTTATTCCTCAACTTGACAGACGATTTCATGAAACCCAGTCGGCGATGATTCGCGAAGAACTTGGAAAATTCATGAATGAGCAGCGCTGTACCCTCTGTTCAGGTACAAGGTTAAAACCCGAAGCTCTTGCAGTGCGAGTAGGAAAATGGTCTATATACCAACTCACCTGTTTATCAATCGAAAGATTTCTCGAGGAATTACCGGTGATTCCTCTGTCCGTTCGAGAAAGGAAAATTGGCGAACCGATTCTTAAGGAAATTGTTGATAGGCTCTCTTTTCTCGAAGATGTTGGGTTAGGATATCTCTCTCTCGAGAGGAGGGCGGGAACTCTATCCGGTGGCGAGGCACAGCGAATTCGACTTGCATCCCAGATTGGATCCCGGTTGGCTGGAGTACTTTATATCCTTGATGAACCGAGTATCGGCCTGCATCAACGCGACAATCAGAAACTGATCAATACTCTCCTGGAACTGCGTGATTTGGGCAACAGTGTCATTGTCGTGGAACATGATACCGATACAATTTTGGCAGCTGATCATGTCCTTGATATGGGACCGGGTGCAGGAATTCATGGCGGTAACGTAGTATATAACGGATCGGTAAAGGGCCTGCTGGACAGTGAAAACTCAGTAACGGGTGCTTATCTTTCCGGACGACTGGCCATTGAAACGCCAAAAGTAAGACGGCCGGTAGAGGAAGGGACCGGGAAATGGTTGCGGTTGCAGCATTGCAGAATCAATAATTTGAAAAACATAGCAGTTTCCTTCCCCATAGGAGTAATAACTGCGGTTACCGGGGTTTCCGGTTCAGGAAAAAGTTCACTGGTAATTGAAACTCTCTATGAGCTTGTGAAGGGAGGATTAAATAAAAAGAGTTCGGTATTTCGTCAGGATGGAGCATTATTGTCTGGTTTAGAATTTGTCGATAAAATTATTGATATCGATCAAAGTCCTATTGGCAGGACGCCTCGCTCAAACCCCGCAACATATACTGGAGTTTTCACACCTATTCGTGAATTATTTGCCCGATTGCCGGAATCTCGTTCTCGTGGTTATAAGCTGGGGCGATTCAGTTTTAACATAAAAGGTGGTCGGTGCGAGGCGTGTGAAGGCGAAGGAGTAAATAAGATTGTCATGCATTTCCTTCCCGATATATACGTCGAATGTGATACCTGCAAGGGGAGACGCTATAATAGTGAGACTTTGGAGATTCAGTACCGGGGAAAAAACATCCATGAAATTCTTGCAATGACCGTGGAGGAGGCCTGGAAATTTTTCAAAAATATTCCGGCGATACATGCAAAACTCCAAACCCTTTATGATGTTGGGCTTTCATATATCACTCTTGGTCAGTCTTCGGTTACGCTTTCGGGTGGCGAAGCACAGCGGGTCAAGCTTGCCAAAGAACTCTCAGGCAGGAGCAGCGGGAAAACCATCTATATCCTGGATGAACCTACCACCGGGTTGCATCCGGCTGATATTCAACATTTGCTAAACGTTATGAATCGTCTTGTGGATCAAGGCAATACTGCAGTCATTATTGAGCATAATCTTGATGTAATCAAGACGGCTGACTGGATAATAGATATCGGTCCGGAGGGAGGAGACGGCGGCGGTCGACTGGTCGCGGTTGGCACCCCGGAATCAATCATACATTCAAAAAAGTCTCATACAGGGAAATTTCTGCGCCAAGTTTTAAAAACATAACGTAGGTCGGGAAAAATCGTTCAAGACTTGCTTCAAAGGTTGAAGTACGTTTTAATAGCTCTTCATTCTTGCTCGAGTCACCAATAAACACCATTTAAATAACTTTGGAGAATCAAATGACTGAAAAAACAAATGATGTAAATCCGCCTAGACCTGAATTTCGCATGCAAAAAATGTATATCAAGGACTTGTCTTTTGAAAATCCCAATGCACCGCAGATATTCACTGAACAGCAAAAAATGGATCCGGGTGTCGAGGTGAATTTGCAACTTAATAACAACCAGATTGACAATGATCATTGGGAAGTGGTACTGAAAATTACAGCGAAAGTATCATCAAAAGATGAAAATAAAGTTCTTTTTATCCTTGAAATTGAACATGCAGCCGTCTTTATGTTACGAAACATACCAGCTGAGCATATCCAGATGCTTCTGAGTGTTGATTGCCCGACACTGTTGTTCCCATTCACAAGGCAGATTGTCAGTCAGGTTTCTGTTGACGGGGGGTATATTCCATTTCTAATGGAGCCAGTTAATTTTATGGCTCTTTTTCAAAACGCGCAAAAAAAGAAAGAAGAGCAAAAGAATTAAAAGGATAGAAAAAAGGGGCGATTGACTGCTGTCAATCGCCCCTTTTTATTGCAATCTCAAAGAGAAATCAGAGGCCGTAAGTAACAAAGTGGTTGACAAGTGCGTCAACCCCTTTTTCGATAGCTTTGTTGAACAGAGTGTCATACTGCTTGTCTGCAAATACGGTTTCCGGAGAAACTAGAACTCTCACCCTGTTGGTCCAGATGACGTTTCCAGTTGATGCTTCTTGAACCCATACACGCATTTGTACCGCAGCCTGATCAACTTGTCCGCTGGAATGTGAGACCATACCAAGGCCTGCTCCTGCTCCCATCCAAGTGACGGTGTTTGCAGTTCCGTCGGCCATGCCAAAGAAGGTTTTTCCGTCATTCCAGGGCCAGGATGTGTTATTGTAGCCGATAATGCCGCCAAGCAACATTCCCGTGAGTGCCTCGTTTCTTTCATCATAGGCGTCCGAGCTAGCAAATCCATTGAGGATTCTGTTTGTGCCGCCGTTGATAAAAGGCAAAACCCCTTTTTTCCATGGAGCCCATGTGGCCTCCTGCCTGGTTTTATATTCTAAAATCCGTCCTCGAACTATATAATCTGCATTGAACCTGCGTCCCATTTTTGCAATAGCATTCGGGGTGATAGCATGAGTCCCAGGGCTTCCGGAAACAGTTTTTTCAGAATGCATCTTTTGCAGCTGTATATATCGCTGCAATTCGTTTTGCATGACATCGGACCAATCACCACCCAGCTCAGCAGACAAACTCTCAGTATTGTTTCCCTCGTAGTTAGCGACGTTGATGATATTCTCATCAACAAGGTAGCCAAAGACATCTTCTTGAATGGTCATGCTGAATCCGTTTGCTACTAATCTATCAGTAAGGGCCTCAGTGATAGAGAGATTGCGCCGATAGGCACCAGCAAGGTCTTCTGAAGAGGTATAATCAGCAAAAGGGAGGATGATGATCGACTGGCCTCTGCCAGAGGCAATAGGGCTTGGCGAATCTGGTACATGGAGGGTCTCAACAACAGTTTGACCACAACCCATAAGCATTACGGCTGAAAGCAGATAGAGTGCGAATTTGAACTTCTGCATGTTTTTCTCCCTGAGAATTCTAAATGAATCGTAGTACAAAATAGAACAATAATATTAAATAATTCGTGGTTTGAGTAGAATGATAAGCTCCCGTTTTTTAGACAACTTTTGTTCATAGCCGAAGAGGTACTTGAAGAAACCGAGATTGCTTGTTCCGGGAACGAAGGTGCCGTCATTTTCCACTACATTTGAGATCAATCCGCCGATAACAAGCATTTCACCATTATTGATTCTTACAGTTGTACTCATTTCTCGGACATTGATTATAGGAAGTCCTATTGATCCAAGACCTATGGTCCGATACTCAATGGGTTCTACCAATTCTGATGTGACTGGGACGAGATTGAGGATGATTTGCTTTTCATCAAGAATGTTTGCAGTTAATGCTAGGCCTACTCCGGAGAGTGCTCGCGCTGTTTGGGCTGAATACGTTATAGCGCCCTCTGCGGTTATATCAGCATCAATACTTTCTATATAGGTAACATTGCGACCAACAGTTATAAGTGCAGGCTGTCCGTTTAAAACACTTAATTTTGGATTAGAAAGTATGGTTGCTTGGCCTTGCTGGCTAACTGCGTTAAGGAATGAATCAAAAGTGAAAGCAGCAAGTGATACGGTTCCACCGAGGGCACCAGTGACACCATCGGTAAGGATGGTGGCAGCTGAAACTCCTGATGTTGCAACAGCACTTGCCACGTTGCTTATAACATTACTAGTGCCAAGGGCTCCGCTATCTGCAGTGAGACTGTCGGCAGCCAAATGGTCATACGTTTTGTCGCGTGTTCCGGTTGTTGTATCTGTGACGGTATTCGTGTTATCCAATGTAGTAGAGCTATTTGTTGAATCTGTGTTAGTTTTTGAATAGGATTTCGTGCCTGTAAGCGCACCGCCGGCAACTGAAAGATTTTTCAGAATCAAATTCCAGTTCAGGCCAATAGAAGAATTGTCATCTAGTTGTACCTCAAGAATTTTTGCTTCAATAGAGACCTGTTTGTATAATTCTTTTTGGAGCGATTTGAAATATACTTCAAGCTTCTCAAGTATAGGACGAGCGGCTGTTACAGTAATTAATCCAACAGGTTTGTCTATAAAATACGTATTGCCACCTTTTGATCGTTTAAATGTTGCACTAGTCGTTTTCTCATCACTTGTAGGTTGAGCCTTGGAATCACTTTTGCCAGGATTTCTGGTGTTCTGGATGATAACCGTGGGTTGGTTGGATTCCTTCTCAGGCTTACTGGCTGAATCATCTGTTGTCCAAACGTTCAGAATAGCATTAAGATTATTCTCAATACTATTCCACGTATTAAATTCAACCCCTCCGGGTTTACCATCTTTGGTCTGGCTAATTGCTACGCCTTCTGACGATAATGCAATTTCTCCGGCAACATTGCTCTTAGTATCGCCGCCACCTAAAACATCTCCACCAGTTTTAGTCTTAAATGTTTGCTTGATAAACGGCATTGCAATATGGAACTGTCGTGTCTCTTTGTACTTTACAATAATAGTGGAACCCTGAATCTCATGATAATAATCAACCTGTCGAAGAAGATTATCAATTGCGGCAAAAAAATCATCATTTGCATTGATATTTACGTCTACCAAAACGTTTTGATCAACATCACTGGCCCATGAAACATTCATTCCCTTGAGGGCAGCAAGTCTTTTAATGATATCCCATAGAGGTTGGGGGCCACGAGTGGATGTTATTCTAGCTTCTACCTTGAGCTTAGCTTCATCGGCAATGATGAGATCTTCTTGCCCCCCTTGCTTATCAACCAGATATGTGGCGGTTTGATATTTAACCGGTAAGCTGGCTGATTGCGCTGCATCAAGAGCCGCCTTATTTATTTCTGCAGGTTCGAGAGAATCGTTGGCAATTGGGCGATTTTCATTCGGTGATTTTGTTTCAGTTATGCAGGAGGTAAGAACAAACGAGAGTAGCAAGAGGCTACAGCAATAGAAAACATTCATTAGAGACTTCATAACAACCTCTTGGACTGAAATTTTGTATAATTCATTTGATTGGACAACGTATCTTTCAATGTAAATCCTTTGCGGCAAGACGTCCCTCAATATATTTCTTCAAGTCGGGCCGAAGCTGAAATCCTGACGCAAGAACTGCCTTATACTGTTGGGTTGCTTCTTTTGAGCGGCCTATTTTGTCAAGAATCCTAGCCTTGCCGACCATTAAATCGACAGACTCACCATAATGAGTTTGATGCTTGTCAAGCAGCTTAAGCGCAGCCTCGTTCTGGCCATTGTTTTCACTAAAGGCGGCATAGCTGATAAGAGCTTCTTTCATCGGTGGGGAGCCGCTGATGCTCTGAGTGAAAAACTCAGAGGCCTCTTTGATTTTCTGCATATTAGCTGAAGCGATTCCGGCGTAGAGTGCCGCACGTGTATTTGATGGATCACGTTGCAATGTTTGTTTAGCGACAAATAAAGCTTTGGCGTTCTGGCCAAGATTGACCAGATACAGGGTTGATAAGCGATTGGCGAGCACATAATTATGCGGCCAAAGTTCAAACGACTTTGCATAGAGAGAAGCAGCTTCTTCATAAGATTGTTGTTCTTCGAGTTTCTTAGCCTTGACCATGAGTTCTTTGGCATCAAGGATTTCCTTGGACTGAGCGGCAGATTTTTCGATGACCAGAGCTTCCTGCTCAATAACCTGCACATCCGCTTGAAAGGCGAGATTGTCTTCAGCTCGAGTAGGCCAGATGAAATCTTTTTTGTTCGGATAAATGACAATAGTATTGAAGCGTTCCTCTTTTTTGAGATCCATCAGGTTGAGGATAATATCTAGAGCGAAATCCCACGGTACATCACTGAGTGCAAGAGTCAGTGAACCTTGAACTTGTTCGTCAACAATAATGTTGAGATCAGTGATTTGTCTAAAAAGTCGAAATACGTTGTGAATATCGATTTTATAAAAATCTACACTGATACGTTGTTTATTGTATCCAGAAAACGAAAAATCATTTTCAAGAGCAGTTGCTTTTGCAGATGGCGATTTAGCGCTGAGGTTTTCTGATCCGCCGCTAAGTAGTTGTTGCGATGATCCAATAAGTGCATCAAGAGTGCTGTCGGCAGCGGCACCTGCTGGTTTATTTGAAGATTGGTCCTTTGTCTGGGTGAGCTCTTTAACGGATGAAGTTTCATCAATAACCACGTTCAATCCATTTGGCGCAGTTGCAACTGAATATTTAAAGAGCTGTGAGCTTGCAGAATCAAAGACAATGCGGGCACCTTTTTCTTTTGGTGCTACCCTGACCTTCGCAACTGAGGTCCCTATTTGCTTTTCGTTTACCAGCTCATTTATTTTAACATCACTAATATCTATATACATCCTTGGTGGTCGTCCATCTGCACCAGCTATTGTGTCAACGGTATATTTCTCTATTGAGGCACTTGCAATAATGGATATGGTAGTTGTGTTAGGAGTGCTAGTAACCTTGAAGTCATTTAAGGAGAGAGGTACACCTTTTGATGCATTTGCAGATGGAGCAGCACTCTTTGCACTTGCGGGGAGCAACTTGATCTGTAAATCGTTTCCCTTGGCAGTCACCGAATAATCATGGCTATCAGCCAACGTGAATTCAAATCGCATAACCTGAGGGTCTTGGGCCTTAAGATCCGATACCGATAGTTCTGAAAATTTATTTTCTGGGATTTTCGTCGTTGAAGGGTCTAAGTCTTTTGCGAAATAGGCACCGGCAACATCGACTAGGACCCTAAACGGAGCGAATCGTTCCGATACTGTGTAAACCGGAGGAGATGACCCCGAGATATTGTAAGCTAGAATGTTGTCGGAAACAGCGACTTTAATGTTGGTGATTTCAAACGAAATACCGGGTTCGGACCTTGCTGGCGGAGTCTGATAGACGAGCAACAGACAAAATGCGAACAAAACAGCTGGTTGGAGTTTGGCGAGCCATTTAAGCATTTTCTATTTCTCTCCCTCTTTCTTGAGTAGCATAACGACCTCGGTGACGGTTTTTTTTCCTGCTCGAGTCACAGCGGTCTCTTCAACGATCACCGATTGTGGTGTGAAATCCTTAACAAGACCACGCCGTCCTATTTTAGTTCCTTGTGAAATAACGTAACCTTTTCCTGAAGAGTCTTGAACCATGGCCATACTTTCACTGCCCTTTTTTATCAATGCGACGAGGGTGAGCTGACCTGGTTCAAAAAGTTGCATGCCGGTCAGTGGCTCTCCGTTGTCGATGACTTCATCCATGTTAACGTTTGATGATGCGGCCTTTTCGGTAATAAACGGAACAAAAGGGTCGGGCCTGTTTTCAAGTTTATACTCAAAAGGTGTAACTTTGTTCAGTTCGGAAGGTGTAACTTGTTCAGCTGTGTCGTTGTCAGCAGAAACTGCAATGTTTAGCATGAGTGAAAGTGTGCAAAAACAAACAGACACGACTAATAGCAATTTCGTGAAGGTGCTTGACAAAACAGGCAAAAATGAACGATCAATGTAACGGCTCATGAGTCTCATTTTTTTGGTTTTGGAGGTTTGGGAAGCTCGACGTTAGTGAAACGGTAGGTTACTAGAGTGCAATCAGAGTTGAGAAGCATTTCTTCGCCTTCTTTTTTCGGGGAGCTCATTTTAATGTTGGACACGGATACTATTCGCTCGAGTTTGCTGACTTGATCAAAGAAATAACCCATGTTGTGATAAGGTCCCCTGACATTAATGCTTATAGGAATTTCTGCATAAAAGTCCTTGGGAATGTCGGCAAGCGGCTTGAAAGTCAAAAAGTCGAGACCGGCAGATCTTCCCAATGCCGAAATATCCTTGAGCAGTTTTGGTATTTCTTTGTCTTTTGGAAGGAGGTCTGAGGTTTCTTCAAAGACGACCAACGCTTCCGCAAGCTCTTTCTCAAATTTTGCGAGATTGGAAGCTTTAGCCTCAACCTCTTTTAATTCCTTGGTGAGGTTTGTCACCTTTTTTTCAAGGCCACCAATCTTTTCGCTATTTGGTTGATACATTGCGAAATAAAAAATCACAAAAGGCAGGAGGGCAGACACAACCGCAATGCCGAGTTTTATCTTTGGGGCGAGAGGAATAAATTTCTCGTCGATAAAAGTTGTGAATGCTGCGTTGCTTTTTTTCATGCTGTCATATTTGGAAGTGTTAGATTGCGTTATTTCTTTTTATCAGCAACTTCTACTGTTTTAGGAGCGGGCTGGGCAACAGCACATTGAAGTGCGAAGCTTCTAAGATTGCGTCCTGACACCACCTTTTGTGAGGAATTGGTAAGGGCAACATCTTTTACAAAGGGAGAATCTTTAATGTTATCCATAAACTGGGCGATAGTCTGGTTGTCAAGGGCAACCCCTGAAAGCGTAAGTGAGGCACCTTGCTGCTGAAGTGCTTCCAGCCACATTCTCTGTTTGTCAACTTTTGCGGCAACCTCGTCGAGAACCCGCACCGTAAGTGAGGAATCAGTTTTTAGCTTATTGATTATTTCTGTTTTCCTGGCCAACTCTTCCCGGTCCTTTTTCAGTTGATCAATTTTCTTTAGAGTAGGAGCGTATGAGGTTTTTTTCTTATTGAGGTTGCTAATCTCAGTTTCAAGGCGTTTTATTTTCTGTACCTGCAGAAATCCAGTGGCAGCTATAGAAGCAAGGAACATCAACAGCACCAAAACGAGTCCGAACAGTTGCTGCTTGGCTTTTGCGCGTTTTTTAAGCTGCCGAACCGGCAACAGGTTAATCTTCAGCATTCCGAATCCTTGCCAATAATGAAATTATATTGCAGAAGGCCTGAGGGCAATGCCCGTGGCTATGGCCATCTCCGGTCCTATACTGAGGAGGTAGTCAGGATCAATTTTTTTTCGATTGCTTTCCATGTTTAAAAACGGATTGAAAAGCTCTACCGCAACTTCAGTTTCCTGAGAAAGAAAATCGATAAGGCCGGCAACTTTTGCCCCACCGCCGCTTAAAATGAGTTTATTAAGGGGATGGTCCGGATGATTTGAGTGGTAAAGATCGATGGCCTTTTTTATTTCTAACACCCACTGGGTGCATGTGGATGAAAAAATGTCTTCCACTTCTTGTTTCTTTCCTTCAGCCGGCAAAAAACCGAGTTTAATAGCTTCTGCTTCATCATATTCAATATCAAAAACGTTCATTATTTGCTCGGTTAACTGCCTGCTTCCGACAATAATATCTCTAGCAACAACAGAAATACCTTGAGAAATAATATTGATATTCATTTTTGTCGCGCCGATATCGATCAAGGCAACGTTTTCGCTTTTTTGATAGTTATATTCGTAACTGTTTTCGAGGGCGAAGCCGTCAACATCGACAATAACTGGATTAAGATTGATGCTCCGTAACATTTCGAGATAATCGTCGACTATCTCTTTTTTGGCGGCGACCAGCATAACATCGGTACGAGTGCTGTCTTTGGTATTGGTCTTCAGATCTTGGAAGTCGAGGTAAACATCTTCAATATCAAAAGGAATATACTGTTCAGCCTCGGCCATGATATGTTCTTCCAGCTTAGCATCTTCCATAATAGCCAGATTCACTTTTTTAACTATTACTGAATAGCCGGAGATAGAAAAACCGACTGTTCGATTTTTTATTTTCAAGTTTTTAAAGAGATCGGCAATACACCTGCTGACAGCCTCTGCGTCATTGAGGGTTCCGTCTTCTACCGCGCCTTCCGGAAGAACGGTGCTGCCAAGAGTAACTATAGCGTAGCCATTTGACGATCGTTTTAGCTGACATACCTTGACAGCATGAGAACCAATATCAAGGCCAACCACCAAGTCTTTTTGAGCTCCAAACGACAATTTCATGACTAAGAAGGTGGAGAAGATTAATCGAACTGCAGTGAGCCCGAGATGGTAATATACCAAAACACCTTATTTTCCGTGTAGATATAGCTATTAGGGCACAGAAAAAACATTTTGTCAAGAAAAGAAAAGATAATTATGAGAAAAAAATGCTTATTTTACAAGACGTTAAAAACCATTAACAGGCACTGAAAGATGCGGATTACACAATATATGGAAGTCTTGATTCTGTTATGCTCTTTATATTGTGGGGTATATGCTAAGTTTCGGTATTACTAGTTTTTCATTAATAACAAGGAACTCGCTTGTAATTAAAGTGCATTTCAAGTAGTTTTGGCGTGGCGTTTGCGGGTTCATAAAGTTATCCAAATTGAAAAGAGGTGGGGTTTGACCAGAGAAGGAAGGAAAAAGAATCTTTTTCGAGAATATTTTGAGGCTATCTGTATAGCTATTCTCTTGGCATTATTTATAAGGACATTTGTCGTTCAGGCATTTAAAATTCCTTCCGGATCGATGCTGCCAACTTTGTTGATAGGTGATCATCTGCTGGTCAATAAATTCATTTACGGCCTTCGGATCCCTTTTTCCGGCAAGGTTCTGGTTTCATATAAAAAACCTGCTCGTGGGGATGTAGTTGTTTTTCGCTACCCTAAAGATAAATCTATCGATTATATAAAAAGAGTAATGGGTACTCCCGGAGATACCGTTGAAATACGAACAAAGAAGGTGTTTGTAAACGGGGAGCCGGTGCAAGATACACATGCCCATATCAGTTCACCTGTCGTTTTGAATGCAACCGCCAGTCCGAGGGATAATTTTGGTCCGGTGCTTGTCCCTGAAGGGCGCATTTTCGTTATGGGTGATAATCGTGATAATAGTTATGATAGCCGTTTCTGGGGTTTTGTAGATCAGAAAGACATTCTTGGTAAGGCATTCGTTCTCTATTGGTCTTGGGATATTGATAAGCCTCTGTTGTCTTTTGAGCGAATTGCTTCCGTAAGGTGGGGGCGATTGGCAAATATCATTGATTGACTTCGAATATGGTAGAACTAACACAACAGGATTATCAGTTTCAACACAAGCACATCTTTGGTATTGAACAGCTGTCCGTTGCCGATATCTCTCACATTATCACTACTGCCCGGTCTTTTCGCGAGATTTCGAGCCGGCCTATCAAAAAAGTCCCAACTCTTCGGGGGAAGACCATTGTAAATCTTTTTTTTGAGCCTTCTACCAGAACTCGACTCTCTTTTGAGATTGCCGCAAAGCGGATGAGCGCGGACACTTTCAATATTTCCGCCTCAACAAGTTCTGCCACCAAAGGTGAGACACTGATCGATACCGCCAGGAATATCCAGGCGATGAACCCGGACGTCATAATATTACGCCATTCAAGCTCTGGTGCTCCGCAATTACTTGCCCGATATATAGAGGCATCGGTTATTAATGCTGGAGATGGCGCTCATGAACATCCTAGCCAGGGGCTTTTGGACATGATGACCGTAATCGACCACAAAGGGCATCTTGATGGGCTTAAGATTGCGATCATCGGCGACATAGCCCACAGTCGGGTAGCCTTATCCGATATCATTGGTTTTACCAGAATGGGGGCGCATGTGCATGTCGCCGGACCACAGACCTTTATACCTGCGCACATTTCCCTGCTCGGAGCTACGGTTTGCTCTGATGTTCGAGATGCGGTGAGGGATGCCGATGTGGTTATGGCTCTGCGTATTCAGCTGGAAAGACAAAATGATTCGCTCATTCCCAGTTTGCGTGAGTATTCGCGTTTCTTTGGTGTGAGTCGTAATCTTCTCGATTTGGCCAAAGAAGATGTGATAGTCATGCATCCTGGCCCCATCAATAGAGGAGTGGAGTTGAATCCCGACGTTGCCGACGGTGGCAGGTCAGTCATTCTTGAACAGGTTACCAATGGGGTTGCGATCCGCATGGCACTTTTATACCTTGTGCTTGGCGGAAACAAAGGCAATGATGGGCAAGGTGAGAGCAGATGAGCAAGGCAATTCAATTGAAAAATGGTCGGATTATTGATCCGTCACAAAAAAGAGATGAAATTGCCGATCTGTGGATCAAGGATGGGATGATTGTCGATCACCAATCGATCGATGTAAAAGATGCCGATATCTACAACCTTGACGGCAGATGGATTGTTCCCGGCCTCATTGATATGCATGTGCATCTTCGCGAACCTGGTGAGGAATACAAGGAGACTATTGAAAGCGGCTGCCGTGCAGCTGCGGCTGGCGGGTTCACTGCTGTTGCCTGTATGCCGAATACCAAGCCGGTAAACGACAACAGTTCGGTTACCAGGTTTATATGCGAACAGGCGGCCTTATCTTCTGCCAGAGTTTATCCGGTTGGAGCGATCAGTCAGGAGAGCAACGGCGAAAAACTTGCCGAGTATGGGGAAATGAAGGCGGCAGGAGCTGTTGCCTTGACCGATGACGGAAGACCGGTCATCGACAGTCGACTGATGCGCCGTGCCATGGAATACGCTTCCTCTCATGAACTGCTGATCATGTCCCATGCAGAAGAAGTCTCGTTGAGTAAGGGTGGGTGCATGCACGAGGGCGAAGTTTCCACTCGCCTGGGGTTAAGAGGCATTCCCGCCGCAGCAGAAAGTATCATGGTTTTTCGCGAGATTGCCCTCGCCGAGTTGACTGGTGCCCGCCTGCATATCTCCCATGTGAGCACTGAGCAGGCTCTTGCTCTGATCGGTAATGCTAAAGCCCGGGGAATTAGAGTCACTGCTGAAACTGCACCGCACTATTTTACCCTCACCGAACTGGCTGTTCTGGGCTATAACACCCATGCCAAGATGAATCCGCCGCTTCGAACGGAACAAGACCGGCAGGCAATCCGCACTGCCCTCAGGGACGGCACGCTTGATGCCATTGCCACAGACCATGCGCCGCATTCGATCCTGCAGAAAGATGTAGAATTCAATATGGCGGCCAACGGGATTGTCGGTCTGGAGACTTCATTGTCTCTTTCTCTTGCTCTTGTCCGTGAAGGTGTCATTGACCCAGCCCGTCTGGTGCAACTCATGAGCTGTGCCCCTGCCGCGATTCTTGGGGTGGCGGGCGGTTCCCTGCGTATCGGGGGTGTAGCTGATGTTACGGTTGTCGATCCGGAGAGGCAATTCACCTTTTTTGCAGAAAAAAGCTACTCAAAGAGCAGAAACACTCCCTTTGATGGCTGGAAGTTGCAGGGTAAGGCGGTTATGACGATGCTTGCCGGCAGGATCACTTACCAGGACCTTTGATCTGTAAATCCTCGGGATACTTTTCATTGCTGAATGGAAGTGGGCTATCGACGTGAATGCCCTCAGGGCTGACGTTTGCCCGATAGACAATAATCCTAACACCTGCGGCGTTTGCCAGTTGCAGGGCTTTGCCGTAGTCGGGATCGATGTGGGTGGCTGGGGCGAAGCAATATGCGTCCATGCGCTGGACCAGGAAAAAAATGGCAGCTCCTAGACCCTCCTTGGCAAGGCGGGTCAGTTCCTGAAGGTGTTTGGCGCCTCTGGTTGTTACCGCATCGGGAAACATTGCGCAGCCGTCGATTGCCAGAGAACAGTTTTTTATTTCCACATAGGTGCTGCATTTCCCCTGTCTAAGATGCAGGTCAAGTCTGGTATGACTGGAAGTCTTGACTTCGGATGCAATCCGGTCGACATTGCTCAATTCGGCAATTTGTCCATTCATAATTGCCTCTGTCACTAACCCGTTCGTTCTTGCGGTATTGACTCCCACCCAGGTCGGCCCGACCTTTACCATTTCCAATGTATATGGGTATTTCCTTCCAGGGTTAGCGCTTGTTGACAGGCAAACTGCGCTGCCCGGAGATGAGCAGGTGAGCATGGTGCCGGTATTAGGGCAATGGGCGGTGACAATGTTTCCGTCCGCGAGTTGTATGTCGGCAAGAAAACGTTTGTATCTTTTTATAAGAATACCATCTGTGAGCGGCGATGCAAAAAGCATGGTTGAGAGTGGAATATCAGTTTATCTTGAGGTTGCTAATAAACACAGTTAGTGATACAAATTGAAGAAAAACAATTTGCATGTGGAAGCGGCGCATCAAAAATTCCCTGGAAAAACCAATGGGAATAAGTGACCTAGGCGTTCAATTCTAATAGAAAAGGGGGAGAAGGGCTATGAAATTAGGTATCAACGGTTTAGGCAGGATAGGTAAGCTTTCGCTCTGGCACCATGTTGCGAGAAAACATTTTTCCGGAGTTGTTGTCAATATTGGTCGGGAAGTAGGGCGAAATCTCACGGATCTTGCGTCAATGCTCGAAAAAGATTCAACCTACGGCCGCTTGGGTTCCTACCTCTATGGCCACAAATGCCCCAATGTCATTGAAGAGTTGAATAATGAGCGGGGCACAATGGTGGTGAACGGTATTCCGGTAACCATCCTTCGCACTGCAAGGAACCCAAAAGATATTCCCTGGCAGGAAAATGGGGTAAAACTGGTTGTTGACACCACCGGCGTATTTACTGATCCGACCACCGACCCGGATGCTGCAAAAGGAGCTTTGCGGGGCCACATGCAGGCCGGAGCCGATAAAGTTATCCTGTCGGCGCCGTTCAAGATCAAATCAAAAGGTTTGGACATGCCGACCGACGCCATCACCACGGTGATGGGTATAAATGATGAAATGTACGACGCGAGGCGACACTCCGTGCTTTCTGCTGCGTCCTGCACAACCACCTGTTTGTCGTATATGATCAAGCCACTCATGGAAAAGATTGGAGCCGATAGAATACTCAGCGCTTCCATGGTCACCGTCCATGCTGCGACTGGAAGTCAGCAGGTGCTTGATCGATTGCCAAAGACCGGAGCCACTGATTTCCGAAAGAACCGCTCTATTCAGAATAATATCATTCTCACCACGACTGGTGCGGCAAAGGCACTCTCCCTGGTGATCCCGGAGATGTCTTCCATCGGTTTTATGGCTGAGTCGGTACGTATCCCGACCACCACTGGATCTCTGATTATTTTGGTGGTCAATCTCCAGGATGAAGAGGATAATCCAATAAAAAGGGATGCTATTAACGGCATATACAAAGAATATGCTGGGATCAATCCCTATCTGAAGTTTTCCGAGGAGCAGAATGTTTCTTCGGATATAATAGGTCTGCCGGCCGCGGCGGCGGTAATTGAAGGCTCGGAAACTCACACCAGGACAGCAAGTATCCATGTCAATCTAGCAAAAGTGAAAGCCGACAGTCTGAGGCCAGGAGCCGATCCGATTGTCAATGTGCCGGTCACGCAAGCCGTTGTTTACGGCTGGTATGACAACGAGCTTGGCAGTTATACCAACATACTGGGCGATCTCACTGTGCATGTCAGCGAGGGGATGTTTTAAAACTTTGCTGACAGTACGTGCCATGGTGTTGGATGATCTTGGCGCGGTCGGAGAGATTGAGTGTCATACCTTGACGCCATGGTCGTCGGCCTCACTCCGGCAGGAATTGCAGGTGCAGAAGGGATTGTGTTTGGTGGCAGAGGCCATTGAACAGGGGGTGGTTGGCTGGTGCGCCTGTCGCAGGATATGGCCCGAGGCGGAACTTCTGAGAATCACAGTCGCTCTACGAGAAAGAAAAAAAGGTGTGGGGATCGCCCTTCTGCAACACCTCATAAGAGATTTGCAGGAACAAAATTGTACAGCACTTTTTCTGGAAGTTCGTGTTCAAAACAAGCCGGCGCTGCGTTTTTATTATAAACAAGGTTTTTGTAAAGTCGGTTTGCGACGAGGGTATTATTCTGGCCCTCAGGACGATGCGATTATTTTAAAAAAAGATATCTGTTGATATCGCGGGCAAACAATCAATAAGATTGAGGGGATATTATGAAATCTATTGGCGATCTTTCTTTGTCGGGGAAAAGGGTTTTGCTCCGGGCCGATTTCAACGTCCCTATGGACGACCAGGGGCGGATCACCGACGATACCCGGGTAAGCATGGTCTTGCCGACCATCCGCTATATCCTGCAGGAGAAAGGAAAACTTATTCTTTGTTCCCATATGGGGCGACCAAAAGGTAAGAAGGTCGAAAGCCTCAGTCTGGCGCCGGTTGCTAGCCATCTGCAAACTCTGCTTGGTGTAAAGGTGACTCTGGCACCTGACTGTGTCGGTGCGGAAGTAACAGCAATGGTAGAAAAAATGGCCGAAGGTGAAGTGCTTCTTCTGGAAAACCTGCGGTTTCATCCGGAAGAAACTGCTAATGATCCGGGATTCTCCGAACAACTGGCAAAACTTGCCGATGTATATATCAATGATGCCTTTGCCGCTTCCCATCGGGCGCACGCCTCTGTGGTTGGGGTGGCTGAGCGGGTGGCTGAGAAAGGCGCCGGTTTTCTTCTGCAGATGGAAATGGACTATTTCAGAAAATCCATGGCTGATCCGATCAGGCCTTTGGTAGTTGTTATCGGTGGTGCCAAAGTCTCCTCTAAGCTTGGTGCGCTTGAAAATATGCTGGGGAAGGTAAACAGCATGATCATCGGTGGAGCGATGGCCAACACTTTTCTGAAAAGCATGGGGTTTGAGGTTGGTGCATCGAAAGTGGAGGATGACCTGCTGGAAACCGCGAGACGCTTTGTTGAAGCAGCAGACACCAAGGGAGTCAAACTCTTCCTGCCTGTCGATTTTGTTGTCGCAGACCGGTTTGCCGCCGATGCGGTGACAAAAACCGTGACCTCCCGCGATATTCCTGCCGGATGGATGGCTCTCGATATCGGCCCGGCCTCAACGATTCTCTTCGATGAGGCCCTGCAGGATGCAAGGACTATAATCTGGAATGGCCCGATGGGAGCTTTTGAGATTGATGCCTTTGCCCGTGGCACCATGGCCATGTGCCGGACTTTAGCTGCATCGCATGCATTGTCAATTGTCGGGGGTGGCGATTCGAACGCGGCGGTGAAGAAATCAGGGGAGGAAAAAAACATCTCCTATATGTCCACCGGCGGCGGTGCATTCCTGGAACTTATGGAAGGCAAGGTGCTTCCAGGCGTTGCCGTGCTGGATTGTTAAAGAGTGCTGATAAGCCAGGAGAATGATATGGGAAAGCGAAAAGCTTTGATTGCAGGGAATTGGAAAATGTATACCACTGTTGTTGATGGATGCCGGTTGGCCCTTGATGTGGCAAACGCCTGTAGCGATTTTGATGACCGGGAGGTGCTCATAGCGCCTCCCTTTACCATCCTCAGTGAAGTAGCTCATGTTCTTGCCGACAGTAAAATAATTGTGGCCTCGCAAAACGTCTGCTGGGCAGAAAAAGGTGCATTCACCGGCGAGATCTCTCCGGTAATGGTGAAGGCTGCGGGCGGCAGTGCGGCTATCGTCGGCCATTCGGAAAGGCGGCAAATTTTCGGTGAAACCGATGAATTGATAAACAATCGGTTGAAGGGGTCTCTTGCCTTTGGTTTGTTGACCATACTGTGTATCGGTGAAACCCTGAGCGAGCGGGAGGGCGGTCAGACGCTCACTGTGCTCGAGGATCAGTTGAGAAAGGGGTTGGCGTCTCTGACCGCCACAGATATGGCAAATGTGGTCGTTGCTTATGAACCGGTTTGGGCGATCGGCACCGGCAAAACCGCGAGCAAGGAACAGGCCCAGGAAGCCCATGCCTTCATTCGTGAAATTATCGGCGAGATATTTGAAAAAAGCATTGCCGAGCAAACGCGAATATTGTATGGTGGCTCGGTTAAACCATCCAATATTGATGAGCTCATGGCTCAGATCGATATAGATGGTGCCCTGGTTGGTGGTGCTGCCCTGGATGCTGAGTCTTTCGGGCGAATCATCAATTACAAATAAATCGAAATACCCAAAAGTAGTATGGATACCTTACTCATAGTCGTACACGTCATAGTCTGCCTTTTTCTGGTTGGCATCGTTTTGCTCCAGCACGGAAAAGGGGCGGACATCGGTGCGTCATTCGGTGGATCCAGCCAGTCACTTTTCGGAACGGAAGGCCCCTTGCCGCTGCTTAATAAAATCACAACCGCATCGGCAATACTTTTTATGTTGACTTCCGTGACGTTAGCGTATATGTCATCTCGGACTGGAAGCACATCGGTGATGAGTGATGTTGCAGTCAGTCAACCGGCTCAGGTCCAGGAAACACAATCCCAGAGCAAAGATGACGCTGTCAAGGATACACCAGTAGAGAACAAGGCCGCTACGGAAGCCGACACAGAAAAAACGACAAAATAGAGAATAACAAGATTGCCGAAGTGGTGGAATTGGTAGACGCGCACGCTTGAGGGGCGTGTGGGGAGACCCGTGCCGGTTCGAGTCCGGCCTTCGGCACCAAGTTTGTTAGTACATAGACTTCCCTCGGAGTCCAATTAACCCGCTACCAGAAATGGTTTGCGGGTTTTTTTGTTGCAAAATACATCGAGCAAAAGTTCGTTATATTTAAGAGGAAAGCCATTTGGCGCTATCGGTAATGCCTCCAATAAACGGTAAAAGGTTCTTTCACGACATACGTTCGAAAAACAAGAAACGAATTTCTAAAGTACTTTGTTAAAGAAGTACCTCGTACGGTGGCTATTAAGTGGGGAGTTCCATGACTTATCAATGGAATGAGCCATTTCAGAAAGGGTAAAAAGCCAAGTACTATTTACTTCATTTTGGCGTTTTGTACTCATCCTCAAGGACTTTTCTGATAAGCTGGACAATCGACTGGCTGGTGAGAGGTTTGTAGGCAAACTCTCTTATGCCAATGGCTTTTGCCGAAGATTCATTGATGAGGTTGCTGAACCCGGTGCAAAGAATGATCGGCAGGTCAGGCCGAATTTGCAACATCTGTTGCGCCATGTTCACTCCATTCAGGTCGGGCATAGCCTGGTCGGTGATCACCAAGTCGAACTGGCTTGGTTCGGCCGTGAATGCAGATAATGCCTCAACGCTGCTTTGGTAGGTAGTCACCTGATAGCCAAGTTGCCCCAGTACATCCTGGCCCATTTCGACTATCATCTCCTCATCATCGACCAAGAGGATTCGTTCATTTCCTCCCCGAGTCTCCTTAACCTCTTCAGGTTCCAAGACTTTCTCCTCGATAACCGGGAAATATACGGAAAACGTAGAACCCTGACCAACCGCACTTTTAACCGTGATGCCACCGCCATAACTGTTAATGATCCCGTGGGCAATCGACAATCCCATGCCGCTGCCTTTGCCGACCTCTTTGGTAGTGAAGTATGGATCAAAGATTTTATCTATTATATCAGGCCCTATTCCAGATCCAGTGTCACTCACTGTCAATTTAACATATTCACCTGGAGGGATTGTCTGGTGCTCTGGTGATGTTGATGGGAGTATGGAGGTCATATTAACCGAGACCCTGAGAATGCCACCGGAATTTTCCATAGCATGATAGGCATTGGTGCACAGATTCATGATAATTTGATGAACCTGCGTCGTGTTACCGAGAATGATGCCGCATTGCGGCTCTATATCGCTCTCGATGGCTATGGTTGTAGGGATGGAGGCCCGAATCATCTTTAACACTTCGTCGACCGAGGACTGTATCTTTAAAGGCATGAGATCGGCATTGGACTGACGACTGAAGGTGAGTATCTGATTTACCAGGTCTTTGGCGCGATGAGCTGAAACCAAGATATTGTTGAAGCCCCGGGCATGGAGGGTACCCTTGGGAAAGTCTCGTAAGAAAAACTCGGAATAACCAATAATGACAGTCAGAAGGTTGTTGAAATCATGGGCAATACCTCCGGCTAGAACGCCGAGCGATTCCATTTTTTGGGCCTGCCGGAGCTGTTGGGAAAGTTTTTCTCGTTCGGACTCGGCCTGATGTTGAATAGATGTGTCAAGAAGGACCATGGCAAGCTGGCCCGGTGCCGGCCGGAATAAGGTCACCTCAAAACGTTTATTGGAACCAATTTTTTTATGAGTGAAATGACCGGGTTTCCCGGAGAGCACAACCTCCCGGCAGATCATCCCGCCGGATTCATCCATCCCCGGAATAACCTCAAACAGATTAAGGCCTACAACTTCGTCAGCCCTGAGATCAGTGATCCTCTCAAAAGCCGGATTTACACTGACAACACGGAAATCCTGAAGGTTGCCTGTGCTATCGAAAAGAACTTCGTTGAGGGAAAAGCCATTGGTCATCTCAGTGAAAAGGAGGCGATACTGTTCTTCAATCTTTTTCCTCTCGGTTAAATCGGCGCTGATCTCGATAATTCGAGATGGCTTCCCTTCGCTGTCCCGGTAGAGTACCCACTGACTCATAACCGATATTTCCTTGCCGTCACGACTGCTGTGAACTAATTCGCCATCCCAGGAATCCTTTTCATACAGGGAAGTTATGATGCTTTCGAGGGGTTCGGGGAACATTGTCGCGAGGACTTCATGGGAGATGCGTCCTTCAACTTCATCCTTGCTGAATCCGTAGAGCCGAGTGGCTCCAGTATTCCAGAGAACGATCCGCCCTTCGAGGTCGCGAACCATGACCGGGGCAAGATCGAGAATATGGGCCTGCTCACGCAACGACTCTTCCATACGCTGCTGGTCGGTGAGATCGACAAAAGTTACCACCACTCCTTCAACCTTACCGGTTGCTGTCCTATAGGGCAATATGCGCATCAGGTATAACCGGTCGCCTCCGATGCTTCTTACCGAACGGTCAAAGGGGGTGTCGTTGTCAATGACCTGCCGGGCATCGGCAGAGATGTTTATATGAGATATCTTGCCGGTAATATGTTCAAGAGGACGGTTGATATCCGAGGGAATCAGATTGAAAATTTCAGAAGCAGCAGGGGTGTATCGTTTAACTTTCAGATTGCAATCGAGAAAAAGGGTGGCGATCTGGGTCCCGTTCAAAAGGTTTTCGATATCATTGTTGGCAATATCGAGGGCCTCCACCTTTTTTTGTAGTTCGGTGTTGAGGGTGATTAATTCCTCATTCAGGGTTTGAAGTTCCTCTCTGGAGGTTTCCAGCTCTTCGTTGGTTGACTGGAATTCTTCGTTGACTGACATCAACTCCTCATTGGTGGATACCAGACTGTCGTTTGAGGCCGCCAGCTGTTCAATGGTGGCGTTGAGTTCCTCCTGGCTGATATGGAGCTGTTCTTCGAGATTGCAAATGAGTTCGTCGCGGCGGTTTTCGCTGAGAAGCGGTGGTTTCTTGTCACCTGAAATCAGGTGGGGATGTTTTTCAACGGGGATTGGCTGCAATGTTACCAGGGCCAGTTTTCGGGATGCATTCCTGATAATGAGCGGTTCAGCGGTCACGTCGACTGCAACCCTTTGACCATCCAGGGTCATGCTCTGGCCGCGAAATACTACCTGTTCGCTTTTTGACAGCGCCTTGTGGATAGCTGCCCTGAGTGCCGGACGCAGTTCTTCCTGGACCATTCTGAAAAGATCGCTGGTCGGTGCTCCGGTAGGAATTTGCAGCAGGTGGCTGGTCGGAGTCGAAACGTGAACCACTTCATATTTATCATTGACCACGATACAGGGTGGGGCATATCGTTTAACTAGAATCTTTTCCGCAATTATCCCCGGATCAGGTTCACTGAGTTCTTGTCTGAAAGTATCATTAGCTATCCGGGCCATCATCTGCACATGCCGCGAAATAGCAAACCTCTCGCCTACGACACGACCCGTATCTCGTTTCTTGAATATTCGCCAGCGTTTGTCCAGGGGAGTAAACAGCTCGGTAAGAGTTCCCACGCTCTCTGAATTGCCCATGAAGAGATAGCCGCCTGGTCGAAGCATCGAATGGAAAAGGGTCAATAACCGCCTTTGAATGTCGGTATTGAGGTAGATGAAAAAATTCCTGCAGACCACCAGGTCCAGCCTTGAAAAGGGAGGATCCTTGATCAGATTGTGCTCGGCAAAGACAATCATCTCCCTGAGTAATTTGACCACCTGGTAGCCGCCATCGACCTTATTGAAAAAGGTGTTAAGCCTATTCTCGCCCATGTCCAATGTGGCCGATTCCGGATATATTCCGGTGCGGGCGAGGGTGATTGCCCGATTGTCAAGATCAGTGGCAAAAATTTTGGCTGTGACATCGGTGCCGCTTTCTTCCATATATTCATGGAGTAACATGGCAAGGGAATATGTCTCTTCTCCAGTGGCGCAACAGGTGTCCCATATACGGACTGTTTCTTCGAGAGATTTGTCTGCAAATATCCTGGGAATAACTTGTTGCGAGAGAATATCGAAGGCCTCTGGATCACGGAAGAACACCGTCACGCCGATGCAGAAATCCTGCGAAAGGGCATGCGCTTCCTCCTGGCTTTCCTCGAGAAAACTGACATAGGGCGCCACCTCGTTAAAGCCGTTTGCCTTCATCCGCCGATCAATGCGGCGTAGAACTGTATTAGGTTTATAGGCGCTGTAGTCGTTACCTGTCCGCATTTTAACGATGCGAAAAATTTTCCGGAGCTGTTCGGTGAGTTCTTCGTTTGGCAGTTCGTCTTGTAGCACGCGGGCGATTTCAAGAACTTTCTCAGCCATTTGTGTAGCTGTCAGGGTCTCTGCTGTCGGGCAGGCAAGAAGTGCGTTTTGCGGCATTTCCGGATGCGGTGCGTCAGCTGGATTCTGAATCAGGACAGTGCCACCGCCAGCCGCGATGGCCCTCGCTCCTTCGGCACCATCGGCACCACCACCGGAGAGTATTATGCCAATAACCTTTTCCCCGTATTCGGCGGCGAGACGACAGAAAAACTGATCGATGCGATGGAGGGTGCCGTTCTGATTCTTGTCAAAACGGACGACATGGACGGTATCTGGCGATAATCTTGCTGTTGGTTTAACGGCCAGTGCAGGCATTGCCGAATATCTTCCGAGAAATTCCGCAAGCCCTTCCGCACGTTCAGACGCAGAGTGAAGAACGACCGCTAGAATGAGACCGGTATCGACAGGGAGAGCGGAGAGAAACTGCTCAAGAGCGTCAAGACTTCCTGCCGAGCCACCAATACCTACCACTATTGCTTTTTCTGGGGAAAGTGTGGTTTTTTTACGGTTTGTTTGATCCTGATCTTTCCCCATCCGTTACCCCTCCCAGTCGGTTTTGTTAGGAATATTTAGACTGCAGTTCAAGAATTATAGCAGTGTTTCTGCTATCAATCATCCAGCAGCACGATTGCAGTGATTGTAACCGATAGGTAGTGCGATGAGGAGGAAAATCGGAATAATTGAATGCTTCGACGATGGAAATAACAACAAAATCGCGGTTGCGCGCGGCGTCGCTACCGGTAAAGACCTTAGTGTGAAGCTTAATAAGGAGAGTTGTTGGCAGATGGGGTCTTGATGAGTCTCCGACCAATAAAGGCCATTCTCTTTTTGGCGAGGTTTAGGGAGTTGGCTAGGGCAGAAGACGAAGGTCATAATGACGGTCCCTGCCGTTGGAGGACGAGTTCAAAGTAGCCTTGGGCATTGCAGTCCTATAAAAGGAAAACGCCGAATCAATCGACGAGGGCGTTTTCCAACATTTAGAACTATGTGTACCTTGCAGATTGTTTTCTTGGCTTTTTAAAGAAAAATAATCTATCTCAAGGTTCTATCCCGGTTCTCTTTCCGATTTTAACCAGGTTGGCTACCTGGATTTCTGCAGGGGTGAGGCGACCTAGCCTGGTGGAAAAATTGTTGGCAAAGGGGGATGTCAATTCGGCGATATTGGTGTAGAGGATATCGACAAGCACCACCTGTTGTTCGGTGAGCCTGCTTCCTTTGAGTCGGTCGAGAAACGGCAGGATGAGTTTGGTGGTGTTGGACAGTATCTGCTTAGCCTTGATAGCCCGATCTTCTTCGCGCTTTTTCAGCAGCACGGTCAGAGAGATATTTTACTCGTCTTTGGGTACCTCGATGAATTTTCAAGGTACTTAGCCCCTTTGCTGGGAGTATGAAAAAAATAGTAACACAGATTCATAGCAAATCCAAAAGCAAAGAAAGGGTCCGGTCAGCCCAGCAGGGCCGACCGGAAATATCGGCAATTAACAGCCAAGCTGTTTAAAGAAATCGTTGCCCTTGTCGTCAACGAGAATAAAGGCAGGGAAATCTATTACCTCGATTTTCCAGACCGCCTCCATTCCCAGTTCGGGATAGTCGATACATTCGACCTTCTTGATATTTTCTTCAGCCAAGAGGGCCGCCGGGCCACCGATTGACCCAAGGTAAAAGCCACCATGTTTTTTACAGGCATCGGTGACCTGCTGACTGCGGTTGCCCTTGGCGATCATGATAAGCGAGCCACCCTTGCTTTGCAGCAGGTCGACATAGCTGTCCATCCGTCCGGCGGTGGTGGGACCGAAGGAACCGGAGGGCTTACCCTTGGGTGTTTTGGCAGGACCGGCATAGTAGATGGGGTGTTTTTTCAGATACTCGGGCAGCTCCTTGCCGGCGTCGAGCAGTTCCTTGAATTTGCTGTGGGCAATGTCCCGGCCGACGACGATGGTGCCGGTGAGCAGCAACGGCGTGGATACCGGATGTTTGCGCAGTTCGGCAAGAATACTCTCCATGGGTTGATCAAGATTGATCTTGACCCCATGCTCGTGCTTGCGGCGGTAAACATCGGGGATGAGGCGACCGGGGTTGCTGTCGAGTTCTTCAAGCCACAACCCTTCCTGGTTTATCTTGGCCTTGACGTTGCGGTCTGCCGAGCAGGATACCCCCATGCCCACCGGGCAGGAGGCACCATGTCGGGGCAGGCGCACGACCCGGATATCGTGGGCGAAGTAGACGCCTCCGAACTGGGCGCCGATGCCGAGACCGCGCGCTTTTTCCAGGAGTTTTTTCTCAAGTGCGACATCGCGGAAGGCCTGGCCGTGCATATTGCCTTCGGTGGGCAGGTTGTCGTAGTATTTGGTGGAGGCAAGTTTGACGGTTTTCAGGCAAGTCTCGGCCGAGGTGCCGCCGATGACAAAGGCGATATGGTAAGGCGGGCAGGCGGCGGTGCCCAGATACTTCATCTTTTCCACCAGAAAACTTTCCAGCCGCTCGGGATTGAGCAGGGCCTTGGTTTCCTGGTAGAGCATTGTCTTGTTGGCGCTGCCGCCACCCTTGGCGACGAAGAGGAAGCTGTAGCTGTCACCCTCTGTGGCAAACAGGTCGATCTGGGCCGGCAGGTTGGTGCCGGTGTTTTTTTCCGTGTACATATCAAGGGCCACGGTCTGTGAGTAGCGCAAATTTTCTTCGGTATAGGTGCGATATACCCCTTTTGACAACATCTCCGCATCATTGCAGCCGGTCCAGACATTCTGACCTTTTTTGCCGATGATGGAGGCGGTACCGGTGTCCTGGCAGACAGGCAGTTCGAAGCGGGCGGCCACCTCGGCGTTGCGTAGGAAGGCGATGGCCACCCCCTTGTCGTTCATCGATGCCTCGGGATCGGAAAGAATGGATGCCACCTGCTGGTTATGGGCGGAACGCAGCAGAAACGAGACCTCGCGCATGGCTTGGTTGGCCAGGACCGTCAGGGCTTCGGGGGCGATCTTGAGGATCTTTTGGCCGTTAAAATCGGTTACCTCTACATACTTATGGGAGTCGGGGAGGAGGCGGTATTGGGTCTGGTCCTTGTTGAGTGGGAACGGGTCCTGATATACAAAATCGGGCATGGTCTTTTCTCCTGTAACAATGTGATGGGGTTCTGCGGCTGCGGCCGGAATGAGGCCTTTGCCATCAAAAATCAAGCCAGGGCTATTGTAGCTGCTGACGCCTTATTTGTCAGCAGATCATTGTCATTCCATCACTTTTCCAGGGAGCTTTTTTTAACCGCAGCCACCGCCTGAGCCGCTGCAGGCGCCATCGGAACAAGGGTTTTTTCGTCCGCGGAGAAGAGCGGTGTTGCGGTTTTCATAGACGATTGCCAAGCCTTCTTCGATAAATCCGGCTGCCTCTAAAGGTTTTACCCCGGATTTAGTGAGGATATCGAAAGGGGTTTGCCCGACACCGCTGACCAGCACAGCCCGGCAGTCGCCGAGGACCCTGGCCAGCTGGTGCCAGCGTTTTATACCGCCGCCGATGGCCGGCGTCGGCCGCTCCTCGACCTTGCGAAATCCGTCCGTCGTGCGTTCCCAGATTTGCAGGCTGCGTGCCTCGCCCAGGTGTTTGTTGACCAGGATGCCCTCCTCAGTAGCCACTGCCACATATGGTCGTTCCGCAGCTGGCATGGGCTTTAAGGTAGAGCAGGCGGTGAGGCAACTGCGGAACTCATCGGTGCGGTCGTCGCCCAAAAGGCCAACCGCGTCGGCACGGCAGCGGGTGCAGTGGCGCATCTGCGGCAAATACCTTTCCGCTTTCGCCCTGATTTCCTCCATCATCTCCTTGCTCGGCTGGGGCGTGGTGCCGAAGGGGGTGTTGACGTTTGGAAACATCGCCATGCAGTTGAGTAGGTCGACCCCCAGGTCCTTCATGGTTTGGGCCACCTCTTCGACATGACCGTCATTAATGCCAGGGATGATGATACAGTTGACCTTGACGGTGATACCGTGCGCCTTTAAGTCGCGTATTGCCGCCAGTTGACGGCGCAGCAGCAGATCAGCTCCCTGTTGTCCCCGATAGATTAACTTGCCGTCCTCGACCCAGCTGTAAATCTTCTCACTTATCGCCGGATCAACCGCGCAGACGGTGATGGTTACATGGGAGACGGCAAGCTCGGCAAGCGTTTTTATATAAGGGCCGATTGCCATGCCGTTTGATGATACACAGAGCAGGACATGCGGATGGTTTCTGCGGATGGTCCGCAGGGTGGCGATGGTTTCGGGACCGTTGGCGAAGGGGTCACCGGGCCCGGCGATACCGGCAACGGTTATCCGTGGCTCCTTCTCCAGAACCTTATTCATATACACTCCCGCCTGTTCTGGGCTGAGGAGGGTGGAGGTAACGCCTGGCCGTGACTCATTGACGCAATCGTATTTGCGGTCACAGAAATTACATTTGATATTGCACTTTGGGGCAACCGGCAGATGCACCCGACCGAATTTACCTTTGGCGTCGGCATGAAAGCAGGGATGGTTGCGGAAATCCTTAGGTGTGTGGGTATTCATAATGGATCCTTCTGGTGATTGACATATCACGTTTATCAGGTGTAGGGAAAATCACATATAGCTGTAGCCGACCGGCGAGTCGTTCTGCTTTTTTTCGATCAGGGCGTTGGCGATCAGATCGAACAAGGTTTGCGCCCCCTGGTAGCCGAGATGGAGGATGCGTTGGCCACCGATTCGGTCATGGATGGGGAAGCCAACCCTGATCATCGGCAGGTTCTGTCTGCGGGCCAGGGCATAGCCTTTCGAGTGGCCGACTACCAGCTCGACGCCAAGTTCTTCCGCCAGGGTCTCGATATCAAAAAAATCGACATCTTCCTTGACAATCGGCAGCGGACAGCCGAGGCCTTGGAGGGCGGCGGCGATGCCTTCGGCCATCCTGTTGCTCTTGCCGCCGGATGCACAAAGTACCGGCCGGACGCCTATTTCTGCGAGCAGAGCAGTCATGCCGACCACCAGATCCTCCTCGCCATAGACCACCGCTTTCTTGCCGAACACGTATTTGTGGCCATCGACCATGCTGTCGATCAGTCGACCACGGGCAGCGTTATGGCACGTCGGAATCTTCCGGCCGGTGAGTTCGGTAAGCAGCTGAAAGAAGGTGTCGGTGGCGCGGATACCCATGGGCATTGGGGTACGATGCAGCGGTGTGCCGTGGACGTCGCGCAGAACTGTACCGGCCGTCACTTCCGGCAGGGTGGCCCCGAGTTCGACGGTTGCTTTCGCCCCGCCCATGGTCCTGATGGCCGAAAGCTTTGTTCCTCCCTCCGGGATCAGCGGATAATCATCGAGTGCAGGCCCGTCGAGGGTATCGGAATAGTCGGGGAGGATAGTTACGGCAATGCCGAAGTCTTTTGTGACCTCCCGCAGATAGCGGATATCAGCCGGCGAGACGAAGCCTGAGAGAAGATTGATGCTGTCGTTTGGCAAGGTCGAACCCGCCAGTTGTTCAACTGCGGCACGAACCGCCGCATGGAAACCTTCCATATGCGTACCCGAATAGCTCGGAGTTGACACATGGACCAGTATCGGCGATTGGGCGGAAGAAAATTCTTTCTGATATTCAGCTATTAGCATCGGCACGTCATCACCAATGGTCTCGGTCAGGCAGGTAGTGGCTATGCCGATCAGTGTTGGACTGTATTTGGCGGTAACGTTTTTTAACCCCAGTTTCAGGTTCGGTCCACCGCCGAAGATGGCATTCTTTTCACCCAAAGACGAGGAGGCGATATCGATTGGTTCATTGAAATGGCTGATGATATAGCGCCGTATATAGGTAGCGCAGCCCTGTGAGCCGTGCAGAAAGGGGACGCAGCCCTCGATGCCGCGAAAGGCGATGGAGGCGCCGAGGGGCTTGCAGAGCTTACATGCATTGGTGGTTGCGGTATAACTGGGCATTTTAGTCATGATTTTTTCTCCTCTCTTCTTCTCGGGACAAATTGCCATACCGGGCTCATCACCGAGCCGTAAACCTCACGGGCAAAATTGAGCATTCCGGTAAAACCTGCGAGCATCTCCTTGCGCTCATGGTTGTGATCGCAGAAGGCCACCCCCAATTTGTAGGCGATCGGTCGCTCCTTCACCCCGCCTACGAAGAGGTCGACGTCCTTTTCCTTTAAAAAAGCAGACAATTCCAGAGGGTTGGAGTCGTCGACGATAATGGTTCCTTCATCGGTGATCTCTTCCAGTTCAAAATAGTCCTCCCTGGTGCCGGTCTGGGAGCCGACCATAACCACGTCCATGCCGATGAGGCGGAATGCCTTGACCAGAGAGAAGGCTTTGAAGGCGCCGCCGACGTAGATTGCCGCTTTTTTTCCGGCCAGGGCTTTTTTATATACGGCCAACTCGGGGAGGAGGGTGGCAAGCTCGGACTTGACAACCTGCCGGGCCTTTCCCAGCATCTCCGGCTCACCGAAGTGGCGGGCCACCGCATAGAGCGCCTCAGCCATGTCTTCAACGCCGAAATAGGAAACCCGGAGGGAGGGAATGCCGAAGTGTTTCCTCATCATGTTGGCAAGGTCCTGGGTTGCTCCGGAACACTGGACGACGTTGAGAGCCGCGCCATGGCATCTCTGGATGTCGGCAACCCGCCCGTCGCCGGTAATATTGGCGACGACCTCTATGCCGATGCGCTGGAAATAATCACGGATCAGCCAGATCTCCCCGGCCAGGTTGAAATCACCGAGGATGTTGATGGAGTGTTTGGAGATACCCGCGACATCGCCGGTTCCAACCAGCCGGGCCATGGCGTTGCAGGCGGCCTCGTAACCGGCCCGTTTGTTGCCTTTGACCCCATCTGACTGTACCGGCAGCACCGGAATGCCTTTTTCCGCCGCGACCTTTTTGCATACTGCCTCCAGGTCGTCGCCAATGAGACCGACGATGCAGGTAGAGTAGACAAAGGCGGCCTTCGGTTGATGGCGGTCGATCAGTTCGTTCAGCGCTTTTTCGAGCTTTTTTTCGCCTCCGAAGATGACGTCCAGCTCCTGCAGGTCGGTGGAAAAAGACAGACGGTGCAGCTCCGGCCCCGATGACAGGGCTCCACGGATGTCCCAGGTATAGACAGCACAGCCGATCGGCCCATGCACCAGATGCAGGGCGTCGGCGATAGGGTAAAGGACGACACGTGAGCCGCAGAAGACACAGGCACGCTGGCTGACCGCGCCGGCCAGGCTGTCCTTGTTGCAATCCAGTTCAAACGGGGCAGACCCTTTTCTATGGATCTGATTGGATCTTTCTTTCAGGAGGGGCTGGGTGCTCATCGGCTTGGTCCTCGTGGTCAAGGTGAATGGAGACGCTGTTTATCCACATTTGAGCAAGGGCCATGCCAGATCGGAAGAATCAAAAATATATCTGTAATGTCAAAATGTTAAGTTGAGTTGTTTGGGTGTCAGTAAGGTGTGTCCGATAGGTACGGTAGCAAATCCTACAAAAATGCAGGGAGACGACTTGTTTTGTAGGTTTTGCCGTTGCTTTGATCCTTGTGTCGGCTTCTGCTGTTTGCAAAACGGGTCGTGGTAGAGGAAGGGGACCGATTTTTTTCAGAGGGCCATCATTATTGGTCGGAAGTTTTTACTCTTTGTAAGAAATTTGTAAGAAACCCGAGCTATATCTTGAATCACAAATAAAAGGGGCCACTATGACAGAGAAACAGAAGGATTCCGTTATTCGCCGCTGGAACATGTGTGACAAAAACACAAAGACCCGGATAGCCGCAGAGTTTTTCAACACCATCAGAAATAACAAGCTGCATGGAGACTGGTGGCAATTCCTCGATAAAAGATTATCAACCTCAACCGGACAAGTTTTTCATTGTGACACCGAATCAAGAAAAAGATCTGCTTATTGAATGGAGTCTTTACTCCCCGCAGCAACAAGAAGTCATCCTCATTGAATTCCGCAGTAAATTCCCCGGGGATCATAGTCAGGCCGACCTTCTCGAATTCCTCAAACACAAGCTTGAGATTGAGGGCTACTGGGAGAAAGTCGGTTTGGTTTAATGCCCTGGCCAACTGCCAAGCCGCAGTATTTTAGTGACTATCTTATCACCAGAACTGGGCAAGGGGCAGTTTGCAGAACTCTCGTGGTTACGCTGCCTACAATCAGGTTTGTAAGATTGCTGAAGCCCCGTGAGCCGATTATGACTAAATCGCATTTCTCGATTTCTGCAACCTCGGAGATCATCTTCCCTGCAGGTTCTTCCATGAGACGATCCTCGACCGGGATATTTTCGCTTTCCAGGCGTTGCACAAACGGCGCTACCAGTTTCTCGCTTTCCCTGATTATAGCTGCTATCTGGCTATCTCTGTAAGGCTCTCCCAGGTTTACCGGAAATTTATTATGGCAATAGAGAATGATGATTTTAGCGTTGAGGAATTTGGCGTATTCGATGGATTTTTCCAGAACCGCGTTGGAATGTTTAGATCCATCAATTGCCAGCAGGATTTTTTTTTGTTCCATGACATTTCTCCTTTTGGTTGAAAGGTTGCAAAACAGAGCGAATTGCTTGGCTGTTCAACTGGGACTCCCGCAGAGAATACAATATCAGACTGGTGCAGTTTTCTCAAAATAAAAGAGCTTGGCTGCAAGCATCGTCTTTACTATCCCTGTCAGGGATATCATGAAAAATCCCGTTTGTCGGGATGAGGGTTTCTTGTGGTAGGTTATGCGCGACAGAGTGACGTGCACAGGCATTGAAGCATACCCAAAGATATATGCCAGTGTTTCCTGTTCAGTGTTCACTCATTGTTGGTCATTGGATTGCCTGGGGTTGGGGGTCATAAAGGTGGGGAGACAGAATTGTCCGAACATCCTCGCCGATATTCAGAAACATGATTACATCGGCCTCGGTCGGGATGCGGATGGTGAAATGTTCCAGATCGCAGATCTCCTGGAAGTCGTTCATATAGAGGAGCTTGTCGGCAAGTTCAGGCAGCATGCCAAGGTGCAGTTGCAGGGCCCGAAGCAGATCTCCCATGGTATGGTTTTCGGCGAGGTCACCGTTTTTCATCAGATAAGCCATGATCAGTTTTTCGATGGCCATGCAGGTGAGGTTGTAGAGGGTGTCGGCGGAGAAGGTTTTTTTCTTTTTGTTATATGCTCCTTGTGCGGTTTTCAGGAACTGTTCGCCGTCGCGCCGGTAGTCACGCCAATTGTCGATCTGGACAAGCTTCATGTGAAAATCTCCTTGCTTATGTATTTGCGCAGGCAGAAAAGCTGCGTTTGACGCCAGCCCCTGTGGTGGTAAAATTGAAGGGCCGAAGTGTTGCTGCGGTCTGCCAGCAACTGCATTCGGTTAGCACCAAGGGCTGCACCCCACTCGGCAAGAGCGGTCAGCAGTGCGGTGCCGAGGCCCTGGTTCTGCAGGGCCGGTAAGATCACCAGATCTTCGATGAATTGGGAGAGTCCACCCTCGGCGGTGGAGATCACCAATTGGGCGGTGACCATTCCCACTACTTTGCCGAACTCTTCGGCCACCATCACCTTCGCTTCAGGAGCGGTAAGGAGCATTTCCAAGCCCCTTTGCTGCCGCTCCGCAGAAAAATCAAAGTCGGCTTCGATGGCAAAGAGCTGGTGAAGCAGTTCAACCATGTCGTTGATATCGGCTCTCGTTGCCTGGCGGATCATAGTCCATGCACTCGGCTTATCTGATCAGGTATTCGGCTGCCGGCGTCCCGGTTTCCAGGCCGTCCAGGACCGCGTCGATGGCCCCTTCGCTGTCGATGCCCTTGAACCACCAGTTGTCTGGCTGGATAACCATGATCGGTCCGGATTCGCACTGCTTGAGGCAGCCGGTGGCGATCACCTGCATGTCCAGGCCACGGTCGAGGATCTCCTCTTCAATATATTGCAGGAAACCGTCCGTCTGTTTGTGGCAGATCCCCTTAGGGTCGCCTTTCACTCGAAAACTCTGGCAGAGTAGAACCTGCTTCTCCGGAAGTGCCATTTTCATCTCCTTTATGTGTTCGTAGTGTTTCTCGGGTTCGCGTTGAACTCATTATTGTTTCTTTCCTTTGTTGCCTTTTTTGCCGCCGCCATAGAGGACATCGACGGTACCTTCGATATTGTCTTCCGTGATCAGTACCTTGATCCCGACCTCGGCGAGAACCCGACGTGGAGTCTCGCCGGCACTGGCGGCCATGACGGCAAAGCAATCATGGAGGCTGGTCGCCAGCTCTTTCCACCGTTCTGTGGTTCCCGGTTCCGGGGCGCTGCGGGTTTCAAGGAGGCAGGCCAGACCATCCTGACGAGGGCCGTAGATAAGCAGTTTGTTGGCCTGGCCGAGATGTAGGTCTACTTCAATACCGTTTGAGCTGACAACCGCAACGTTCGGCCGACTCCTAGTCGGGTGGGGGGGCGGTGGTACTTGTAAAGCGCCCTTATCCACCCTTTTTCCGGGCTGGGGCAGGAGGTGCGGTTCGACGATCGGCAGGAAGTTTCCAGCTTTTTCCGCCACCATCGCCACCACCTGCGGGGTGGGACTTTCCAGATTCACCTCAGCGCCCGGTTTCGGACAATAGGGGATAAGACTCATTCCGCCCGCTCCAAGGACCTGCATCGCCGCACTGATCTTTGGCACATGGTCGACGTTGAGGCCGGGGTAGAGGGTGGTAAGGATCGCCACCTTGATATTATTAAATCTCAGGGCCGGTACACCGTTGCGTTGTTCTTTGATCAGAAGATTAACCGCTGTGCCGATCTTCAGGGTTTTCAGTCCCGGTCTGATCCAGGCATAGATTTTTTCAAGAATGTCGGCATTGATGCCATCGACCTGCATTACAATAGAGTTCACTCCCGATCGGGCCAGGTCACCGGCCAGCCGGTCGCTGCCCATGCCGAGGGTCTTCATGCCGATTTTTACCGCCGGATATCGATCGCGTACCATGCGTACTGTTTCAATCGTGATATCAGGGGTTGCCAAAGGATCACCCGGACCGGTGATCGCCACCATGGTGATGGCCTCTCCTCTCTTTTTCATCTCCCCGTCTAGCAGGTCCATGGCTTCGGGGACCATCAGACAGCCGCTACGCAACGGGGTCGGTGGGGAAAACCGGGTCCGGGCGATCACCTGCGGGGCAACCGGCAGATGGATAACCGATTCGGTTGTGAGTTTTTTTCGACAACAGCAATTTTTGTGGTCTGCGAGTGGCAGGCTCATTTTTCCACCATCTGTGACTTGGCAGCAACGGCTTGAATGCACCGCTGCTGCGCATATGATCTACAGCACCAGCTCGAATTTTGATTCCGGATCGTCGCGATCCTTGCGGTCGAGCAGCACGCCGAGGATCTGTTCCAGGAGCCGCAGGCCGCCCCTATAGCCGACCGTCGGGAAGTGCTGATGGCCCTGGCGGTCAAGGATCGGGAAACCCCATCGGACATAGGGCAGATCCTCGTCGCGGGCAATATACTTGCAGTAGGTGTTGCCAATGATGATATCCACCGGCTCATTCTTGATCCACTGGTGCAGGAGAAACATGTCGCTTTTGGCCCGGACGTTGACCTTGCAGTTCATCGCCGCGGTGATCTCGCGAATCCTCTCTTCAAAGCGTTTGCCCGGTGTGCCGGTAACGATGTGGATCGGACACATATCAATCGATACCAGAAACTCGGTCATGGCAATTACCTGGTCGGGGTCGCCGACCAGCGCCACCTTCTTGCCGTAGAAGTACTGGTGCATATCGGAAATCATGTCCACCAGCTTGCCCCTTTCCACCATAATCTCCTCCGGTACCGATGTACCGGCGACGATCCGCAGGGCATCGACAAAACGATCGGTGGCCTTCAGGCCAAAAGGCATGTCGAGGATCGAGCAGGGGACCTTGCACTTGGTGTCAAGGAGGCGCGCCGCATCCGCCGAACACCATTCGCCAAGGGCTAGGGTGCCGATACTGTTGCCGCTGTCCTTGATATCGGCAATGTTGGCACCGGCATCGGGAAACATCTTGTATTCACCGGTCAGCGGGCCGTTCAGTACCCCCGAAGTGTCGGGAAACATGTTGATACTCACGCCAAGCATGGCGGCGATTTTTTTGATCTCCTCCATATCGGACGGCTCGACCCAGCCGGGGATGATATTGATCTTGCCGTTCTTTTTGCCGCCAGGTGCGGCCAGGGCCGCCATAGCTTTTACCATATTGGAAAAGCCTGTAACGTGCGAACCGACATAACTCGGGGTCGGTGCGCCGATAAGGGTCTTGCCTTCGGGAACTTTCTTTTCCTTTACCGCCTTGTCGAAGATCTGCGGCAGATCGTCGCCTATGGTCTCGGACAGGCAGGTTGTGTGAACGGCGATGACATCCGGCTCATAAACCGTGAAGATGTTGTCAATGGCCTGCAGCAGGTTGGCCTGCCCGCCGAAGACCGAAGCACCCTCGGTAAACGAACTGGTGGCGGCGGAAATCGGCTCCTTGTAGTGGCGGGTCAGCGTGCTCCGGTGGTAGGCGCAGCAACCCTGGGAACCGTGACTGTGGGGCAGGCAGCCCTTGATCCCCAGGGCCGCATACATGGCGCCGATCGGCTGACAGGTCTTGGCCGGATTGATCATCAGAGCGGTGCGCTCCGTTATCTCTTTTGGTGTGTGTCTCAGTAGCATATTCGTACCTTCCTGATGGAGCTGATTCCCGCTTCATCGCTATTCATTGAAGTTTTATTCCCAAACATAGGTGGCCGAAAGTTCGGGGTTCTCCTGCCATGGCGCCTTCATATAGCTCCAGACCCTGCTGTTTACCAGCCGGTCGATCTCGAGGTAGAAGTTGATTGCACCCTTGAAGCCGGCATAAGGGCCGCCGGAATCGTAGCTGTGCAGCTGTTTCATCGGTACACCGAGTTTTTGGATGGAGTATTTTTCCTTGATTCCGGCGCAGAAGAGATCCGGTTTCATCAATTCCACCAATTTTTCCGCCTCGTACTGGTTGAGGTCGTCGATGATCAGCGAGTCCTTGTCCATGTTGGGGTTAAGCCCTTCGTAGTCCTTAAAGGTGAGCCCTTGGCCTTCGAGTGCGGCAAGCTCTTCCGCGGATTTTCGTGGTTTGTAGAGCAACGGGTCAGGCTCTACCTCGATCTCCTCGATATTCCTGCTGTCGGCATCGACCTTCAGGGTGGGGATGACGTGGCGACCTTCATAATCGTCACGGTGACCGAATTCGTACCCCGCCGACACCGTTTTGATACCCATTTCTTTGAACAGCTCCTGATAATGATGAGCTCTGGAACCGCCGACAAAAATCATTGCCGTCTTGCCCTTGGTACGCGGATAGACCTCCTGCTGCGCGAGCAGTACGTCCGGCATCTCCTCGGCAATAACTGCCTCAACTCGATCTACCAGCTCCAGCTCGCCGAAATATTGGGCAATTTTTCTAAGCGATTTTGCGGTCGCCTCGGCACCGATGAAGTTTACCTTGATCCAGGGGATGCCGTATTTCGTCTCCAACATGTCGGCCACGTAGTTGATGGAGCGGTGGCACATGACACAGCTGAGATCGGCCTGATTGGCCGAGGCGAACTTGTCATAGGTGGCGTTGCCGGAAAAGGTCGAGATGTTCTTGATCCCGCATTTCTCGAGGATCCGGTCGATCTCGAAACCGTCACCACCGATGTTGTATTCACCTAGCAGGTTGATTTTATATCTTTCGGTTTTTTCCGTCTCGCTTTTGCCGACCACGTGGGTGAACACCTGGTTATTGGCGATATGGTGACCCGCAGACTGCGATACGCCTTTATATCCTTCGCAACTGAAGGCAAAGACATTGCAGTCGCCGAACTGCTCCTTCATTTTCTTGGCCACAGCGTGGATATCGTCGCCGATCAGGCCGACCGGACAGGTGGCGAAGATGGCGATGGCCTTTGGATGAAAAAGGTTGTAGGCCTCCTGAATTGCAGTAGTCAGTTTCTTCTCACCGCCAAAGATGATATCAGAATCCTGCATGTCGGTGGACATACAATAGGATATATAGTTGGCGTTGGTATCATTCTTGGCGTCAGTCTGGTTGCGCCTGGTCAGCCAGGCGTAAAAACTGCAGCCGATCGGGCCGTGCACCAGGTTGACGATGTCACTGGCCGGTCCCATGATAACCCCCTTGCAGCCGGCGTAGGTGCAGCCGCGCATGGTGATGATACCTGGAATGGTGCGGACGTTGGCGACAATCTCAGGAGTAGTGTTCTCCCTTGCCTCGTTAATCATAATCTGCTGGGCGCGTTTGCGGGCTACCTTCGGGGGATATTTTTCCAAAAGTTGTTCCTTAATATTGTGTGGCTCCCACTGCACCAGTTTCCGTGCTTTTGCCATGAACTGTCCTCCTATATGGGACTTAAGCGATAGATTTCGCTCCCTTCTCGCCGGTTCTGACGCGAACCGCATCCGCCACCGGCAATATGAAGATTTTGCCGTCACCGGGTTTGCCGGTTTGATTGGTTTCGATAATTGTCTGGACGATATCGGCCACTTCGCTATCCTTGACGACGATGGTAACCATCCTCTTCGGGTAGAGTTTGCCCTTTTCTCCGAGCAGCGCCGCAGCCTCTTCGAAGCCTTGCTCGGCCCCCTTGATCAGGGAGCGGTTGACGAAACCGAGGCCGCGTCCCTGCGCTTCATGGCCGAAGAAGGCATCAACGCCCGCCGCAGTCAGTGCGGCTTTTGTTTGGTTCATCATATTCATGCGGACAACCGCGATAATCTCTTTCATGCTGCGACCTCCGCCGGGGTATCTTCTCGTACGCCTGAACTGATGGTGTACACATCCTCCACATCGGTAATGAAGATTTTGCCGTCACCGAAGGCGCCTTTGCCGGGGGTACGCGCTGAATCCATAATGGTATTGATGACGAAATCTTTATCTGCGGCCTTTACCACACTCATCAGCATGGTTTTCGGGATTTCGTCGTAGGTCACCGCCCCGATTTTGATGCCGCGCTGTTTGCCACGGCCGGTAACCGAATATTTGGTAACCGCGGGAAAGCCTGCATCCATAAGGGCGGCAAGAACATTGTCAGCCTTTTCCGGTCGAACTATAGCTCTGATCATGATCATCATTGTGGTATCTCCTTATGCAGATATTGAGTAGGGGCTTATGCTTCCAGCAGGCCAAAGTCGAGCAGCAACGTTTCAAGTTCTTCTATTGCCAGGGGCTTGGGGATGACAAAATTCTTGTTATTGTCGATGGCCTTTGCCAGTCCCCGATATTCATCGGCCTGGGTGGCTGCCGGATTCCATTCAATAACTGTCTTTCTGTTGATTTCGGCCCGTTGAACATCATTATTGCGAGGCACGAAGTAGATCATCTGGGTGCCGATTTTTTTGGCGAGTTCCTCAATCATCTCCTTTTCGTTGTCGACATTCCTCGAGTTACAGATCAAGCCGCCAAGCCGCACGCTCCCCGATTGGGCATATTTCATAATGCCCTTGCAGATATTGTTGGCCGCATACATGGCCATCATTTCGCCTGAAACTACGATATAGATTTCTTCGGCTTTGCCATCTCTGATTGGCATGGCAAAACCGCCGCAGACTACGTCACCGAGGACGTCGTAGAAGGCGTAATCGAGCCCTTCGCTTGCCTCATAGGCACCCAGGGATTCAAGCATGTTGATGGAGGTGATAATGCCCCGCCCGGCACAGCCGACTCCTGGCTCCGGACCGCCCGACTCGACATTCCAGGTGCCGCCGAAGCCTAATTTTCTGATGTTGTCCAGTTCCACATCCTCGCCCTCTTCGCGCAGGGTATCGAGTACCGATTTCTGGGCCAGGCCGCCAAGCAGCAGGCGGGTGGAGTCGGCTTTTGGATCGCAGCCGACGACCATGACCTTTCGACCCATCTCGGCAAGCCCAGCCACCGTATTCTGGGTGGTTGTTGATTTGCCGATTCCGCCTTTGCCGTAAATTGCCACCTTTCTCATAATGTTCTCCTTGTGGGTAGTGGTGTGTTTGTTCATTTGTTTTTTGGCATTGCCGCAGATTTTTGAATCCAATGTTGCAGGCAACGGCCTGGAGTTACTAGGGCAGTCGTATCGTTTCTGTCAGTTCTACATCAGCAAGAGGTGTGCCATGTCGAACATATGAAAAATAATATAAACATAACAGGCGGATGTGTTCTGTGTACGGAGATTTTGCGTTGAGTTACTTAGGGTGGGGCAAAGGTGCAATTTGGTTGTAATGCAACAAATGTGTAACAATATGTTGATTGAAACGTTGCCCGAACGACATTGTAAATAAGATTACATAATTGTAAAATAATCGATGCACAGGCATACAATTCTGTAGTAAAAACGGTCGACTCTTTGTGGGATAAATTAAATAATATTGTGATTACAAATAGTTGCGTAAATGGAACGATTTTTGCGACACCAGGGGATGGAAGGGTGCGGCAGTCGTGTCATTATACCGCCGGTTGTCAGCCAAAGGATGTGGTGTAATTGTAAGTGGGCGAGTGCAAAGTGTTCGCCGATGAGGAGCTTGAAAGATGAATGCGTACCCAATGATTACACCGACAGATGGCAGGACTCAGGGGCTTGAGCTAATCGCCCTGTCGAGGATTACCGAATTGATCGGCAAAGCCGTCGATCTTGACAGCACCTTGACGAGCATTCTCCGGGTTCTCGGGGATACCATGAAAATGGAGAGGGCAACCCTGCTGGTCTTTGACCGGGCCAGCCAGAAGCTGACGATCAAGGCCTCGTGCGGCCTGTCGGGTGAGGAGGAGATGCGCGGTGTGTATCGGCCGGATGAGGGTGTTTGCGGTCAGATTTTTCAGAGCTGTTCACCCTTTGTCGTCCCGGATATCGAAAGTGAACCGCTTTTCCTCAACCGCACCGGGGCGCGGTCAAAGGTGCGAAAAAACAAAATCTCCTTTCTCGGCGTGCCTGTAATGGTGCAGGGTAAACCGGAGGGGGTGCTGACGGTAGACAGATTGTTCGGCGACGACATCAGCTTTGAGGAAGACATCCGATTTCTCACCGTCCTCGCTACCCTCATTGCCCAGTTTATTACCCTGCACAGGGAGATTGCAAAGAAAGAGGCCAAATTGATCGCTGAAAATGCATCGCTTAAGGCCCGCTTGCACCAAATCCATGGTGATCATTTTATTATCGGCCATTCCAAGCCGATGCAGGAGGTGTTCAGTATCATAGACAAGATCTCCAGCAGCAAGGTGACCGCCTTGCTGCTGGGTGAATCTGGAACCGGCAAGGAGCTGGTGGCGAGGGCCATCCACGAGGGTGGCAATCGCAAGGACCAGCCCCTGATAAAGGTGAACTGCGCGGCTCTGCCCGAAACCCTTCTGGAAAGCGAGCTGTTCGGCCATGAGCGGGGGGCTTTCACCGGGGCCCATGCCGCGCGGCCGGGACGTTTCGAGCTGGCCAACTGCGGAACTATCTTTCTCGATGAAATTGGTGAATTACCGCTCTCTCTTCAGGCCAAGATGCTTCGGGTATTGCAGGAGAAACAGTTCGAACGGATCGGCGGTACAAAGACCTTTAATGTTGATGTCCGGATTGTCGCTGCGACCAACGTCAGTCTTGAGGACGCCGTTGCCCAGGGGCGATTTCGCGCCGATCTCTATTACCGGTTAAACGTTGTCCCCATCGTTTTGCCGCCACTGCGCGAAAGAAAGGATGACATTCCCCTGTTGTTCAGCCATTTTCTTGCAACAAGCAATGAGCGCAACGGTAAAAAAGTACAAATAACTTCGGAATTGCTTGATTTTCTAATCAACTATCCCTGGCCCGGCAATATTCGAGAAATGCAGAATCTAGTGGAACGAATGGTTATTCTTGCCGAGGGCGATCGGCTCACCCTGAATGATCTGCCGCCCAACCTCTTCATCAATCATCGAGTCGTGCCGGACGAGGCGCGGGAGAACAGACTTGCAGGCACAACGATTCATCCCGTCAACCATAAGTCGCTTCATGACATAGAGCGGCTGGAGATCGAGGCCTCACTCCGCCGCAATGGCTGGGTGCAGGTGCGGGCAGCGCGGGAGCTCGGCCTGACCGAGCGGCAGATCGGTTACCGAATCAAAAAGTACGGCCTCAACCGCTACGCGTCCTTTCGTTCGGAATAAGGAGTGCTTTTACAGGGGAAGTGAAAGCAGGCGGCGCACTTCAAGATCGCTCAAAGGGCGGCGCAGGGTTGCCGCCGCCTCGCGGACCATCTGTACTGCGCCCTCGGGCAGGTTTTTAGCGAGGCTTTTGTCCAGCCCGACCAGGTGGGCGATAATTGCCCGACGGCCGCACTTTGGGCCAAGCAGCAGCCTGCGCTTGCCACAGACCTTCTCGGGGGCAAAGGGTTCATAGGTTTCTGGGGCGTTGCGCAGACCCTGGAGATGCAGACCGGTTTCGCAGGTAAAAATATCTTCCCCGACAATCGGCCGGTTGCCTGCAATGTTTCGGCCGGTAATTCCTGCTACATAGGAAGCAAGGGTTTTGAGCTGCCCCACCTGCAACTGGGTATTTCCCTTGATGAGACAGAGGTAGCCGACAATCTCTTCCAGTCTGGCGCAGCCGGTGCGTTCTCCAAGACCCAAGACTACGGTGTCGACACTTTGGGCACCGGCCTCAAGGGCGGCCATGGCGTTGGCGGTTGCCATGCCGAAATCATTGTGGGTATGAACCGCCAGATAGCTTTTTGTCAGGCAGCTTCCAAGGCTTATGACCAACCTGGCCATTTCGCCCGGCGAGGCTATGCCGACCGTATCGGCAAGGCGGATGCGCACAGCACCCAGCCGTTCAGCGGCCTTCGCCATCTTTGTCAAAAAACGCTGGTCGCTGCGACTTGCATCCTCAAAACCTATGGCCACGGTCATGCCTCTATTTCTTGCAAAGGCCATGGCCTTGCACATTGTTGCCATAGCCCAGCCACGGTCTTTTCCCAAACGTTTTTCCAAATGAATATCGGAGACCGGAATGGAGAGTGAGAGCAGGTCGGGCCGCAACTCTGCGGCGACGGCAATATCTTTTTCCTGGCATCTGCTCCACAGGGATAACTTGAGGTGTGGGTGGTTGCTTCGGCAATGAGCGATAAGGGGGCCGACGCAGGGATGGTGAGATGATGAAATCCCCAGTTCCACCTCGCCCACCCCGACCCGAACGAGACCATCGACAATGCACCTTTTTTCATGAAGAGAAAAGAGCACTCCGGGGGTCTGTTCTCCTTCCCGCAGGGTGGTATCAATAATTGCAAATTCTCCGAACATAGCTTTATCCTCATTTGTGTCTTTTTAAATTGTTGTAGCAAATAGGGTGCCAAAGGAAGAAGGGAATACCTCCTGGTATACAATCTCAAGAAGTGCTGGTTAATCAGCAATCTTGCAGTGGTCAGAGCCCCCTTGTTTCCTGCAAAAAGGTAGGATTCGAACCCTGCGGCTGTCGCAGGAATACCACCAAAAAAGAATAGAGGCTGGCGGCTGGAAATTTGACTTTTAGTACGCGTGGGTGATAGGCTCATGAAGATAGCGGTTATCTTGTCGCTTCAACAATTGCTATCGGCCGGGGAAATACCAGTGGAAGATGGGGATGGTTTTTTGGGGTTCCGAGCGGTTAGCAGATCGTCGGATAATCAAAAGGGTTGCGTATGCAGGCAATGACAACGCATTACTGGCTCTCCGATAAGGAGGGTCGGTTGTTGGAAAACGACGAGGCCTTGGGCGAATTGCTCGGCTATTCCCTGCCGCAATTGCATGCTTTGGCTGTCACCGATCTTGAGGTTGGCCTGGTTTTGCAACCGACAGCAGCTGTTTGGCAACGACAAGCCGTTTATCGAAAAAGTGATGGATCCCTTGTCAAGGCAAACTGCTGTACCCGCTACACACCTGATAAGGGTGGACAGTATTTCACTTTTTTACAAAAGGAGAGCTCCCCTCCAACGTTACCGGCGCCATCGGACCATTCCGCAATGCTGCACCTCATACTTGAGTCGCAACTGAGCAAAATAGTTCTTTTCAATCTTCAGTTCGAGGTGCTCTGGTTGAATAAAAGCGCCTGTCTCAGTTGCGGCCGCAATATGTCCGAACTCCTTGGAAAAAAGTGCAACGAGATCTGGCCGGAATGTAGCGATAGGAGCTGTGAAAATTGTCCGGTTGATCGGGCTATTGCCTTAAATAAGGTTGAACAGCGGAAGATGGCCATGCCGAACAACCGGCGGTGGCGGGTGACGACAATACCGATTCAGGACGATACAGGAAAGCTCCAAAGTGTATTGTATATTGGTGACGATATTACTGAATACCTGACCATTGACAAGGAGGCCCGTCAGAGTCACAAAATTGAATCCCTTGGCACTTTGGCTGGAGGTATTGCCCATGATTTCAACAATATACTCTCTGGAATTGTCGGTTACACAGAACTTTCACTGGCAATTGTTAAAGAGGAGGGCACACTCAGGGAATACCTGCTGGAACTGTCCCAGGCCGGGAAACGGGCGACCGCACTCGTGCGCCAGATTCTCACTTTTACCAGGCGCGGCGAAGGAAAGCTTGTGAGCACGGAAATTCCGGTCATTATCAAAGAAGTTTTGCAACTCTTGCGCTCAACGCTGCCCTCTACCATCGATCTGAAGAAAAAAATCGACAATAGTGTTAACCCGGTAGTTGCTGACCCGGTGCAGATTCACCAGATCATCATGAACTTATGCACCAATGCCAGTCACGCCATGGAACCCTATGGCGGGGTGCTGACCGTCACCATCAGCAAAGCAACCTTGGCGCCGCAATTTTTTGAACGTAACCGCGAGCTTATGCCTGGTGAATATTTGCAGCTGTCGGTCGGTGATACCGGCTGCGGTATGAGCCAGGAGGTCGTGGCTTCGATCTTTGATCCCTATTTCACCACCAAACCAGTTGGCCAGGGCACCGGTCTCGGGCTTTCAGTAGTGCATGGCATTGTCAAAGATTGCGGTGGTCATATTATGGTTGACTCGGTTGAAGGCCAAGGGTCGACCTTCACCATATATTTGCCCACTGTGGAAAGATCGGCTTCCTATGACGAGGTTGCGGTAATCAGCGCCAAGCTGCGTGGCACCGAGACTATCCTGGTGGTCGACGATGAACCGGTAATTCTCGACGTGACCAGGACCTATCTGCAAATACAGGGTTATACGGTACAGACGGAGAAGAACAGTCAGGTGGCGCTCAATAGATTTCGTGACAATCCGCAGGGAATCGATATGCTTATTTCCGATGTAACCATGCCGCACCTGACAGGGGATCGCCTGGCCAGGGAATGTCTGGCTGTGCGGCCCAATTTGCCGATAATTCTAATGACTGGTTATACTGATTTGGTGTCGGACCAGGGACTACGCGAGCTGGGGGTTCGGGCCCTGATAATGAAACCAGTGGTCGGTATGGCTTTTCTTGCCAAGATTCGCCGCCTGCTCGACGAAGCCAAAGAGACCAATCAGTAGCACAGGAGTTTCGGCTCCCGCCAGCTGGTGTCAAACCCCAATTCTCTGAGAATGGCGATGCCTGTTTCCATATTGGTTCCGACGTTGCCGACGCCGTGCGAATCGTCGCCCGGGACTACGGCTATGTCCATGTCTCTGGCCATCTGCAGAATTACCCGGGAGACATAGGGCTCGTCGGCACCCTTCAGAAGCGAGCGAAGGTTGAAATCCATAATCAAATCAAGCTCCTTGATGAGCGCAAGGTTTCTCTTGATTCTGGACATTATTTCCGGCTGCAGCAGTCTTGCCTTGTAGTCGGGATCGAAGATGCGAATGAGATCAAAATGGCCGACCACGGATGGCCTCAGAAACTGCAGCATCTCATACTGCAGGTCAAAATACCTACAGTACAACGCGTCCCTGTCGCCGACGACTGCAGCCGTTTGGTCATACTGCGCCTGGGAATAGTCAAAGCCCAGGTCGTTCACGAAATGGACGGAGCCGACGACATAGTCCGGCTGGAAGGTGGTGATCAGGTACGGCATAAATTCTTTGTAGCCACTGTAGGTCTCGCTTTCGATGGCGGCAAATATCCTGATCTGTGAACGGTATTTCTCCTGAAGCCTGCGACATTCCTGCATGTACAGTGAAAAACGATGCAGGAGAAACTCCGGTGTGAGTCCGGCCGCCTGCTGATCCGGATACAGCAGTTCCTGGCTGATGCCGGGGGCGTGTTCGGTTATGCCCACCCAGGGAAATTGCCTGGCGATATAGTGCTGAATGATTTCTTCCAGCGTGTTGGTCGCATGGTTGCAGAACTGGCCGCTATGGCCGCCATGGACGGATACAGAAGCGATGTTTTTCATTCTTTGCGAGAACCTTTATATCAATCAATACCGAATACTTTTACAAGTTGGCGCCACGCCATTATCGGTGAAGCTCCTTTTTAGTGAAGGAACTCCCCGGTACTGGACATGGCCAGGTTGGCGTCACGCACCCCTCTGAGGGCGCTGAGTTGGTCGGCCAGCTCCTGGACCTCCTTGGCCTTGCCACGCACGACGATGACCTCGAGACAGTTGTCATGGTCCATGTGGACGTGAGTGGTGGAGACGATATGATGATGGTAGTCATGCTGCACCAATGTGACTTTTTCCTGCAGTTTATGCTGGTGGTGGTCGTAGACCAGACTGATAACACCCATAACCATTTTGTCTGCTTGCCATTCGTCCTTAATAAAGGCCTTGCGGATCAGATCGCGGATTGCCTCCGATCGGTTGGTATAGCTGCGGGCCATGATATGTTCATCAAATATCGACAACAATTCGTCTTCGAGCGATATGGAAAATCTTTTCAGCATGGAATTTCACCTCCTGACATTGATAAACGGACCATTGATCACTGCTTGCCTGCGGAGTGTCACCAACGTTTTCGCGAATGGGAAGCTCCCGGTTGGAAGACTGTAAACTCGGCACTACTATATAGGGTCATTGTCAGAACTGCAAGTCAGCAAGTCAGCAAGATCTGAATATCCGCACTTCCCGACTTCAATATTTGTTCAACATCAATCCCGAGTCGCCCGTCACTCTGGTTTCAGCGTAATAATAATTGCGAAAGCTGTTTTGAAAAGGTAGTTTTGGCGCATCGAATCAGATGGCCCATCGTTGGCAAGAGCTTTCTTCGGAGCTCCGAAGAAAGCGACTACTTAACACCCATCTCATTGAAAAGATGCAGCTGGACATCGCTGCGAGAGCCCAATAAGCAATAATTATTCTGCCGGCCCTATGAATTATTATTCAATCGCCAATGTCTTCGGAACCTTATTGATCGTTACCGGTTGCTCCATGTCCCTGCCGGTTTTCTGCTCACTGCTGTATGGCGAGGATGATCTTATGGCTCTCGCCATTTCGTCCCTGATCATAATCGGGCTGGGTATCCCTTTGAAGCGGATTTTCCGTAACCATGATCACTTAAATATTAGAGATGGCCTGTTTATCGCCACCTTTGGCTGGATTATTATTTCAGCTTTCTCGACCCTGCCTTTTATTATCCATGGAACCATCCCGTCATTTACCGATGCCTTCTTTGAGATGATGTCAGGCTACACAACCACCGGCGCAACCATTCTTTCCGATATTGAAGGAGTGCCTCATGGGCTGCTGTTCTGGAGGAGCCAAACCCATCTGCTTGGCGGCATGGGGTTTCTAACGCTGACCCTGCTTTTTTTACCCCATGGTATGGGTGGGGTGCGGATCTTCAGGGCCGAATCGAGCCCGGGACAGGTGATCACCAAGGACAAATTTAAGGCCAGGAATAAAGATACCATGCTCTGGCTTTGGGGAATTTATCTTGTGCTCAATATCCTGCAGACCCTGCTGTTATACTTGGGCGGGATGCCGCTCTTTGATTCCCTCTGCCATGCCTTTGGTACCGTTTCTACCTCCGGCTATTCTACCAAGAATGCCAGTCTCGGCTACTATAACAGTGCCTATTTTGATTGGGTGACCATCGTTTTCATGTGTTTTGGTGGAGTTACCTTCGTCCTTTTCTATCAACTGGTCAAGGGAGAGTGGCGGCAGGTGCGGGATAACACCGAGTTTCGCTGGTACCTGGGGTTTCTGGTTTTTTTCTGTGGATCGGTTACGCTCCTTCTCTGGACCAATAACAGTTACGGGAATTTTTGGGATTCTCTGCGCTTTGCAACCTTTCAGGTGGTGTCGATCCTCACTACCACTGGTTTTACCACTACCGATTATGAACTGTGGCCACAGGCCGCTCAGATGTTTCTCTTTGCGGTATGTTTTGTGGGAGCCTGCGCCGGTTCGACGACCAGCGGTATCAAGGTGGTGCATTATGTAGTCATAGTAAAGCACATGTATTCCTCCATTAGAAGAATCTTTTTGCAGCCGATGTCGGTTACTTCGGTCCGCTTGAACGGACGTCCCATCGACGCGTCCATTATTGATCTGTCAATCTGTTATTTTATTGTCAATATCTTTATGGTTTTTGTCGGTGGCTGTTTTATTGTGCTTACCGACCCTGTGGATTTTCTCACCGCGATCAGCGCTGTTATTGCAGCTCTTATGAATATCGGGCCGGGGTTCGGTGGGGTGGGACCAAGCGAAAACTACGCGTTTTTTTCAGATACCGGTAAATGGTTTTTGTCCTGGAACATGCTGGTGGGAAGGCTTGAGATGTTCTCTGCCTTGGTTATCTTTTTCCCCGCCTTCTGGAAAAAATAGTACCACAAGTCATGCAATAAAAAGTTTTCGTACATCTTTTAAGTGTCTTGAGGTACAGATAACAATGACCGACTCATCTGCCTGGATATGGGTGTTGCCGACAGCGACATGCCATTTGTTGTCCCGAAAGACAGCACCGATGATGAGTTTATCATGGAAAAAACTATCCAGTTTTGACAAGGGTTTTTTAGTGATAGACGATTTATTAGCGGCCACCAGTTCGACTACCTCGGTATCAAAGCCATGCAGGTGGGCGACCGAGAGAAATTCACTTCTCCGGATGAATTTAAGGATTTCGTTGCCGGCCATCACTTTTTTATTGAGGGCAATATCTGAACCTATGGTTGCCGCCAGGACCAGATAGTCTTCTTTATTGACCAGAGCAATGGTTTTACAGTCCTTTGCTTTGCCGTTCTTCGGCTGGCTTTTCTGCTTGAGGTGTTTGGCCAACAGGCAGGTCATGATATTGGTCTCATTTTCTCCGGTGGTGGTGACAAAAGTGTCGGTATCAAGCAGGCCGGCCATAGTCAGAACATCACCATCCGAGCCGTCTCCATGAAGGACCTCGGTATTTGCCAATTCCAAGGAAAGCTCTAATGCTCGCTGTTCATCTTTTTCGACCAGTTTCACTGAAACCGATCTTTGGAGCAGCTCGGCAACCCGGGTCCCTACCAGACCGCCGCCAAGCAGCATGACTTTTTGCTGACGCGATTTACTTATTCCTGTGAGTTCCATGAGTCGTGGCAGGTGTTCATGGGCGGCCATGATAAATATATGGTCCTGGGGAAGGAGCACCTGATTACCATTGGGGATAATGGTGGTGATGCCGCGGGCAACAGCGACCACCCGAAAAGGAAACTCGCTGTACATTCCGGCTATTTCTTTAAGGTTCCGGTTGGCCATAGGTGAGAGATCATCGATACCTGTAGCCAGAAGCTTTATCTCGCCCTGAGCAATATCAATTATTTCGTTACTGGAGTTGATCTTAATGAGCCGGACAATTTCCTGGGCCACAAGTTCTTCCGGATGGATGAGAAGGTCGAGTTTTAAATCACCTGCGGTAAGCAGTGAATCGGGGTTACCGAATTCGAGAGACCGTACCCTGGCGATTTTTCGCTTGATGCCGAAACGGTCAGCAATCATGGAGGCCATCATGTTGACTGCGTCGTTGTCGGTGACGGCGATGAGGTAGTCCATCTTGTCTGCATCGGCTTCTTTCCAGCAGTTGATGCTCATGGCATTGCCATGGATGAGTCGTGCATCAATCTGGCCGTCGGCATGCATGATAAGTTTGGGGTCGGACTCAATTATGGTGATGGCATATTCTTCATGGATAAGACGCTTTGCCAGGTATAAACCAACGCCGCCGAGGCCGAGTATAAGGATGTTTTCCGGTGCAGCAATTTTCTTACCAAACATTTAAATGCCTATTGAGAAAAATTTAAAAGGGTGTAACTACAATCAGGGAACTTATAGAAAGATTTTAAGTTCTGGTCAAGAGTGCACTCAACCAATTTTCCGGTGATCTTCGGTGCCGCGAAGGCGGTATAAACAAAAAATGATTGTCAGGGCAAGACCGACTGCCGCATACCACGGGAACCAACCGATGGCCTCCTGAAAGGCAAAGTTTTCAATCGCCGCCTCACTCCAGCCCGGATGACCTGCTTTGCCCCCGTCGCGAAGTCTGCTGATCAGCAGGGCAAAGAGAAAGCCGATGGTCCCGTAGGCAAGGTTGAAGGCCAGGCCTTTGAAGCTGAGAACGGTTGCCCGTTGATGCGATTCGGTGATGCGGTTGAGGTAATGGCTGGTGAAAAACGAGACCAGCATCAGGGCGGTAAAGATGCAAGCCATCGGCAGGAGGCCCCAGTAGGGGAAAAAACCGGTGAGGCCAAAGAGACCGAGAAGGCTTATCCCCGACACCCACCAGACATTGGCGGCGGGTGAGTTTTTCGCCACCATCCATTCGGCAACCTTCGGAGTTACCAGGCCAAGGACGGCCATGGCCGAGCCGATCAATCCAAAACTTGCCTCCGGTAGATCGATCTGGCGAAAATACTGGCTGGTCATGGTGACGATCATGCGGAGAACGTGATCATAGAGGGTGCCGAAGAGGATGATAGCCAGGGCAAAGGGAGTTCTCGCCAGCCAGGCCCCGGCCTGCAGGGTCTTGCGCAGGGCTGCGAGCGAGGTGGAGCCTTGGCCGGCTATCTGAGGTGCATGCTTTTCCCGAATTTTCCAGGCGCAGGCGGTGGCCAGCAGCGACAGAATGAATGTCAGATATATGGGGAAACGCATGGTGACCTGCTGGGTGACATTAAGATCAGAGCCTATCCAGAAAAGCACCCGATTGATAACGCTTGGATCATAGACCAGTGCCCCGATGGTCATGGTGAGAATGGAAGCGATGGAGCGCAGCCGCATCTGCACACTGAGCACCTTCGGCCAGTCCTCGGCATTGCCTTCTTCCACCAGAGAGTCGTAGGCAATAGCCTCGTCGGCGCCGCTGGCCAGGGCCTCGGCGAGGCCGCTCATGACACGATTGATAAGGAAGACCGAGAAAATGACGGTGCTGTTACCGAGGGGAACAAAGGCCAGAAGACTCATCTCGGCGACCATTAACAGGGAGGTGGTGACCAGGAGATATTTGCGGCCGAGGATATCGGCCAGTGCCCCGGACGGCACCTCGGCACAGACAATGGTGATGGCCCAGACGGTATTCAGGAGGGCGAACTGCTCGATGGTCAGACCATAATCAAGGAAGAGAATGGTAAAGACCGGATAGTAAAAACGGGCATTGAAAAACACCCGAAAGGCGATGAACAGCTGGATGTTGGGGATGGTAAAAGGTGAGGCTGTGGATTTCATGACAGGTTTTCTCTTTAATTTTCTCAGGAAGTGGGGAATACATGCCAGCCACTGCTGGCAATCGTTACATGGTAATAATTGTTGTCATTTTGGCAAAATAAAAGAGAAGGGGCTACTAGTCTCGACACTTCCTGTCCTGTAAAAAGTACGACTCGATCTTGCTGCTAACGTTTTGGAGTCGCAACCACATCTGACATCCTGCTCTTTTTTTTGGTGCAGTGTATTTTTCTCTTGACGTATGCACATGTGTGCATATATATATGGGACTATGAAAATACCAATACACACAAAGACAAGAGAGGAGGTCTTGAAAGAGTTTGCCGAGGCCTATGATGCCCGCTTTTTCAAGACCCTGAGTGAACCAGTCCGCATTCAGATCTTATGTTATCTGATGATGAATGGACGGTCTGATATTGGGTCAATTACTGAAAGCATGCCTCAGGACCGATCTGTTGTTTCACGACATTTGAATCAAATGCATGAGGTCGGAATCTTGCGCTGTGAAAAAGAAACAAGGCACATGTTTTACAGTATTAACGGACAGGTATTTATTGACAAGCTGGAAGGTTTTTTATCGCAAATCAAGAAAAGTGTTTCGGTTTGCTGCCCGTCTGATTGCTGTCCAAAGCAGTAGGCAAAAAAAATTTATCTTTATATGTGCATAAATGTGCACGTTAACATCAAAAAAAGGAGTGAGTTATGGCTATTAATAAACCAGTTACAATTAATTCATCAAGCAAAGCAGGCGGCTATATTTCGTCTTATGTGGCGATGGTGCTATCCGGTCTATTGGGTGGCGTTTCCATGTTTCTATTCATTATTTTCCTTTATACGGGGTTGCCAGGTCAGATGGATCTGGGCCTTAATCAACAGGCGATTCTTTTGTTCGACACTCTGCTTTGTGCTCTTTTTTTCTTGCAACACAGCCTGATGATTCGCGAAGGATTTCGCAAATGGCTATCCGGTTTGATACCCCAGGATTACATCGGAGCATT
>JAHJLI010000254.1 GCA_018821785.1 Pseudomonadota bacterium | reverse complement strand
GGCTGGAGTCATCATCGGTTCAGGAAGTGCCAGTTTTGAAATCATCCGTAACCTCTGCCAGAAGCTGCCCATGATGATCACCCCGCGCTGGGTGCGCAGTCGGACCCAACCCATCGGCATTGAAAATGTTCTTGATTATCTGGAGTCATCCATAGCCCTTTCCCACCAGGGCAACCTGATGGTCGATATAGGCAGCGAAAACCTCAGTTTTCAGCAAATGATGGAACAGGCAGCAGAGGTTATGGGCCTCAGACGCTACCTCTTCCCCGTCCCGGTCCTCTCGCCCCGGCTCTCTTCTTACTGGCTGATCCTCTTTACCCCCATCCCCTACAAACTTGCCTCCGCCCTGGTGGAAGGGCTGAAAAGTGAAACCCTGCTGCAAAACGACAATGGTGCCCGCCACTATCCACATATCAAACCGACTCCCTTCAGACAGACGGTTATTGATGCCATAGATGAGCTTGAGCAGAACCAGGTGCTAAGCCGCTGGTGCGACAGCAGTGGCCGGGTGGCATGTGACATAAGGGATTTTGACAATCCGGCCGGGGCGATCTTGCGAGACGTCAGGATTGTTCAATTTAAAAAAGGAGAGAGTCAGGAAGATGTCTTTCGATCAGTCTGCAACATCGGCGGGGAAAATGGCTGGTTCAGGTACAACTATCTCTGGAGGATTCGGGGCCTGATGGACAAGCTGGTCGGTGGCTACGGTCTTAGTCGAGGCAGACGGTCAAACAGTGATTTACGTATTGGGGATGCCCTGGATTTCTGGAAAGTCGTCGATATTAAACCGGGAAAAAGATTGCTTCTTCACGCTCAGATGAAGGTTCCGGGGCAGGCATGGCTGGAATTCGACGTACAAGACAACCAGTTAGTCCAGACAGCCCACTTTCTGCCCAAGGGGGTATGGGGAAGGTTATATTGGTTTTCCCTCGTCCCTATCCATTATTTAATCTTTAAAAATCTTTCCCAAAACATTGTTAACATGGCACGGGAAGAAACAAAAAAGTCTTTCTGACAAGCGCCTCTCTTCATCGGAAACGAAAAAGCCCCTGCTGGCTATTACCAGCAGGGGCTTTTGTTGTTTGTTCTCAAATTACCATCTTTCAGTTCCGACAATTTCATTCACATTTGAGCAATGTTTCTTTTCTTCATCAGTAAGTTGTTCAAAAGAATTTTTTCCGTCATGATCATCAATTGTGCAAACATACTCTTTGCCATCTTTATCATTCAGCCAGGTAAGTGAATCGTATCCGCTTTTCATATTTACACCTCAGTGATTATTATTTATCGATGCTGATGCATGTACTGCATCTATTGACTTAAAAGATAATGACACAACAGATTGACACAATGGGTTATAATTGGCATAAATTTGATAGTAAAAACTATCAAACGGGAGGGAAAAGGTAGATGTTCGATTCCAACTTGTATAAAGTCATCATTGACTCAATGTCCGCCCATGTTGCTATTCTTGACGAACAGGGTGTCATTGTAGAGACCAACCGATCCTGGCAGGATTTTGCCCGGGCAAACGGTATGAAAGAACCATATGACAGCATCGGCATCAACTACCTGCAAACATGTGAAGCCCCATCCGGCCAGCATGGAGACGAGGGTCCTGATGTGGCAGAAGGTATTCGCAGAGTACTGCGGGGGGATCTTCCTGAATTCTTCACCCACTATCCCTGCCATTCGCCCAGTGAAAAGAGATGGTTTGCCGTCCGGGTGGTTCCCTTTCGGGAAAGCAAAAACAGCCACATTATCATCACCCACGAAAACATCACCCCTATCATTGAGACCCAGAAGGCACTTGAAGAAAAGGAAGTCGAGTTACGCAGGGAACGTGAAAGGCTTGAAGAAACGAATATTGCTCTACGGGTATTACTAAGGCAGCGTGGCGAGGATAAAACCCGAATTGAAGAGACGGTTTATATCAATGTAGACCGCCTGGTCCTTCCCTATGTCGAGCAATTGCTGCAAGGAAAACTTACCGATAAACAGCGCACCTTAACTGAGGTCATTGACGCTAATCTGAGAGACATTGTCTCACCGTTTTTACAAAATATCTCAACCTTGAATATGCTGCTCACTCCCCAAGAGATTGCGGTTGCCAATATGGTCCGTAGCGGGAGATCGAGCAAAGAGATTGCGGAAGTACTCGGTATTTCCACAAGTGGCGTTGATTTTCATCGTAAGAAACTTCGGCAGAAACTTGGCTTGACCAATAGTTCCAGAAATCTCAGATCCTATCTCCTTTCCTTAGAAAGAAATAGCTCCTAATTAACGATTGACCTTAAGCTGTACTAATTGTGGGTTAAGATCGTTGCCTTTTTTTGCTAAAAGCATCAGTGCTGTGGTCAGGAAAAATAAATATTTATCTTTTCTGAGTATACGTAACATCCACCATCACCAGCTTTAGAACATCTCTTCAACTGTCCAGGAACATAGGAGCTATATGGACTCCAACCGTGGTCAAAATCGAATATAGCTATATGTTCGAGAACGATGTTTGCAGTAAGGCCTTGATATGGATTCAGGAGCTAAATATTCAAAACCATCAGTTCATCTAGTGCATTTTTTTATAACAGGAATTGATGTCCCCGGATTTTCGTGATAGTCAGACTCTCGGTAATCCCATGAATTGGAACTTCCCTCGGCAAGAAAAGTGATTTGTTAGCCGGAAATATCACATAGAAATTTCTCTTTATTTGCATCACAGACTTCTATCTGTCTTCGTTTTGAGGGATAATTTTTACAAATTGCCGGCCTTGCTTCATATACATTACAAGAAAAACTGCCATTGTTTTCATTTAAGAAAAAACAATACCCATTTTCTTGAAATTTTAAGAAATATTCTTCAACCGCTTTACCTTTTGGGTATGTAAACACATCAGAAGATACCCCAGTCACTTTTTTTAACGAATTTATCTCATTTTCAGATAGTTCTACAAAAGGATTATTTTTACAACATTCAGCACATCTTTTACATATTTCAGTCAATTACAGTCTCCATAACTTAAGTAATTCTATTTACAATATTTCTGTTTCAGAAATACTATACCCAAATATCTGGATCTTAAACACAAGCTCCAGGTTAAAATTTACTTCCAGACAAGCTTGACAGCGCTCAAAAATCACATAGCTCACTGTCAGTGATAAGCTTCAATAAACAATTCCCGGTGTATCGGGATATTCAATCAAAATGATCTCACCGTCAAATTTTTCAACCAAGAGATTTGCTACATTGATAGATGGGAAACCATCTTGTGGTGCAGAACCTACTCGTTGATGAAGGTCTCTTATGATTTTATTTAATTCTGGG
>JAHJLI010000253.1 GCA_018821785.1 Pseudomonadota bacterium | reverse complement strand
TTCCGCCAATTTGTTGAGTAAAAACCCGAAGGACAGTTCATTAAACAAAATAATTACAAGCAGATAGAAAAAATATCTAAAACTGGACTCCAAATTGCTATTGGTTTTATGATTCGCCTCAGCGTGAAGCAGGCAAGTTTGTCCAATTGCCCTTTCCAATGGTTACTGGTATGTATCCAGTATAACAACATTCAATTTGGAGGAAGAAGCTATGTTAAAGAAGTTTACCACATTGGTAGCGTCCGCCGCACTCTCTGTATTATTGGTATCGGGTGTAGCTCAATCCGCAGATCCGATTACTATCAAGTTCGCCCATGTTGTTGCTGAAAACACCCCGAAGGGGCAGATGGCGGTTAAGTTCAAAGACTTGATTGCAGAACGTCTTGGTGGCAAGGTCAAGGTAGAGGTTTTCCCTAGTTCTCAGTTGTTTGATGACGACAAGGTGCTTCAGGCCATGCTTCTAGGGGATGTTCAGTTGGCGGCTCCCGCTTTGTCAAAATTTGAGCGATACACACCTTCACTACAACTTTTTGACCTGCCGTTCCTGTTTAAAGATATGGCTGCTGTACAAAAATTTCAGTCAAGCGACAAAGGTCAAGCACTCCTTAAATCGATGGAGAAAAAAGGTCTGGTTGGGCTAGGCTACCTGCATAACGGCCTCAAACAGTTCACATGCAGCAATGCTCTCAGAGTCCCTGCCGATGCGGCCGGAAAGAAATTCCGGGTAATGCCTTCCGATGTCTTGGCAGCCCAGTTTCAATCTCTTAAGGCCATTCCGTTGAAGAAGCCCTTCTCAGAGGTGTTCACCCTTCTTGAGACAAAAGCCATCGACGGTCAAGAAAACACCTATTCCAATATTTACTCACAGAAATATTTTGAGATTCAGCCGTATATCACCGAATCTAATCATGGCCTCCTGGATTATATGGTTGTCTCCTCCACTGAATTCTGGATGGGAATGCCTGCTGATATCCGTACCGAAGTGAAAAAGGCGCTTGATGAGGCAATTGCTTATGGTAATGATTTGTCAGGAAAGAAAGATCTGTCGGATCGCCAGCTGATAGTCGACTCCAAACGTACGGAAATCCTTACCCTTACTGCTGCCGAAAGAGCGCAATGGGTTGAAGCAATGAAACCTGTGTGGAAGCAGTTTGAAGAGAAAATCGGCAAGGATCTGATTGACGCAGCGTATAATTCCAATAACTAAAAGAAACAGGCAGTCTTCCAGCGACGGGAGACTGCCTTAATTTTTTTGCCTGTAAGAGGTAACTGTTATGTTTATGCGCATCATTAATCGTGCCGAAGAGGCGATTATATCGATCTTACTGGTTACGACAACGCTGCTTGTGGTCATGGATGTTGTCATGCGATTTGGTTTCAATAAAGGCTTTTTATGGTCTCAGGAGCTTACCCTGAATATGGGGGCTTGGCTCGTTCTCTTCGGTGCCTCTTATGGATTGAAGGTTGGATCACATATCGGCATGGATGCATTTGTAAAGCTTTTTCCTGAAGTTGGTCGCAGGATACTCACAGCCATCGGAGTCCTATTGTCTCTTGGCTATTGCTATCTGATACTTTATGGCGGTTGGATCTATCTTGCCAAGATAAAGAAAATTGGCCTCGAAGCAGAAGATCTGCCAATAGCTGTGTGGATATTACAGAGTATACTTTTTGTCGGGTATTTATTATTATCTGCTCGTTTGTGTATCATCCTTTGGGATGTCTTCACCGGCAAAGCGGATTCTTTTAAACATGCCGATGAGGCAAAAGAGAGTCTGCATCTTGCCGAGGCTATCAAAGGGGAGGAAAAATAATGACTACTGCCTGTTTATTTTTACTTCTCTTTGGCTGCATGTTAATTGGCATGCCTATCGCGATCGCCCTAGGTCTGTCCAGTGTCGTGACAATTTTGTTGTTTTCCAGTGATTCCCTGGCTTCCATTTCTTTGAAATTGTATGCAGCTCTCTCCGGACACTACACCTTGCTCGCTATCCCGTTTTTTATTCTTGCATCAAGTTTTTTACAAACAGGTGGGGTTGCTAAACGTATTATCAGATTTGCTCTCAGCCTGGTGGGATTTGTCCGTGGCGGTATGGCCATGGCCTCGGTCATCGCCTGTATGATTTTTGCAGCTGTGTCCGGTTCATCGCCTGCAACGGTTGCCGCCATAGGTTCCATCGCTATTGTCGGCATGGTCAAGGCCGGTTACCCTCAGTCTCTTGCCGCAGGCGTCGTCGGCAATGCCGGCACTCTGGGAATTCTGATTCCTCCCTCCATCGTTATGCTTGTTTATTCTGCGGCAACCGAGGTATCGGCTGCCAGAATGTTTATGGCAGGTTTTTTGCCGGGCCTCCTGATGGGCCTGATGCTGATGGTGGCCATCTATATTGTCGCCAGAATAATGAAAATCCCTTGTCAACCGTGGACAGGTTTTGGTGAGATCTTTAGGTCCGGATTTAGCGCCTCCGGCGGTCTGATGCTGATCGTCATTGTTCTGGGTGCAATTTATGGCGGCATTGCCAGTCCAACAGAGGCTGCTGCCGTCTCTACCCTCTATGCCTTCGGTGTATGCGTATGGGGCTACCGAGATATGGGACCATTGAAAAATGATCCATGGCGCGAAAAAGGTGAATCATTCCCTGCCTTATTGGTTCGAAACATTTTCAAAATAATTGTTACACTACCCAAAATTATAACCGATAAAGAGATCAACAAAGTCGTTCTGGATTCGGCTAAGGTCAGCATTATGCTGCTCTTTATCATCGCCAACGCCATGCTCTTTGCTCATGTACTGACAACAGAGCGGATACCCCACCATATAGCCGAGATAATAGTTCAATGGGGATTGTCTCCATGGATGTTCCTGGTTGTTGTGAATATCCTGCTCCTTATAGCAGGCAACTTTATGGAACCCTCTGCTATCATTCTTATCATGGCTCCGATTCTATTTCCGATTGCTCTTAAGCTCGGGATTGATCCGATCCATCTCGGTATAATCATGGTAGTGAATATGGAGATCGGCATGCTGACTCCTCCGGTTGGTTTGAATCTCTTTGTAATTTCCGGAGTCACTGGGAAGAGCATGGGTTGGGCCATCAAGGCCTGTTTGCCTTGGCTTTGCGTTCTTCTGGTCTTTCTCGGCCTCATCACATATATTCCCCAGATTTCAATGTTTCTGCCGGAATTTTTGGATAAGTTGCACGGTTACTAAAAAAGCGTTTTCTGCTAAAGCTCAATTCAAGGCTATCTGTCGACTGCTATATGTGTGGGCGGATGGCCTTTTTTGTTTCCATTTAGACAAAAAACATTACATCTTTATAAAGATGTGCAAAAGAGAACCGAGTAGTTGCCTATATTTCAAAAGATTTTTCCGACGAAATGTTGAAAGGGTCGATGAACGATTTGCTTATCAAGATGAAAGACAGATTGCGGCGCTTTTTCGAAGATGAGTGCGGCGAAGAAAAGGTTTGTTCGAATGTTAAAGAACTTATGGTGGTAGCGGGAAAACCCAGTGAAGAAATTCTTCGTGTATCGGAAGAAGAGAAGGCTGATATGATAATCGTCAGCAAATCGACGAGAACCGTACGGGGTTTGAGGGTAATGGGATCAACGGCACGGAGAGTGAGTCGTATAGCAACGGTTCCGGTATTAGTTGTGCCCAATTATTAGGTTCGCAAATGAAATCATCCAAACACATACCCTTGTTAGTTGGTATTCTTGGGCTCCTTTTTTGAGGCGAGATATGTTTCATGGTTGAAGATTTCACTGTATTTCTTGCATCTCCCCGAGGCTTTTGTGCCGGTGTAGAGCGGGCAATAGAAACGGTCAAACTCTGCTTACGGAGATATGGCAAGCCTGTCTATGTCCTGCATGAGATCGTCCATAACAAGCATGTTATCACTGAATTGGAGGAATCTGGCGCAGTCTTTGTTGAGAACTTGGGTGACGTTCCTAAAGGGGAAGTATGTATTTTCAGTGCTCATGGGGTATCTCTTACCATTGAACGAAAAGCGAGGGGACTAGGACTTCGCACTGTTGATGCCACCTGCCCCCTGGTAACAAGCGTCCATGGCATGGTAGAAAAATACCATGCCATGGGGTATGATGTGATTATTATCGGTCATCATAAACATCCTGAGGTTGAAGGGACTGCTGGTCGGGTTGCCTGCCGGGTGCACATTGTCGCAACTGAGCAAGAGGCAGAGGCGGTTGAGGTCACAGATGTTCGGAAGGTGGCCTTTGTTACCCAAACAACACTGAATAGCAATGATATTATCGGGATTGTCACTATTTTAAAAAGGCGCTTTCTCAAAATAAAAGGTCCAAAATCAAATATCTGTTTTGCTACTCAAAATCGCCAGGACGCTGTCAGGCAACTAGCTCAAAAATCCGATCTGCTGTTTGTCGTTGGTTCGAAAAACAGTTCAAATTCCAACAGATTGAGGGAGGTTGCCACGTTATGCGGAGTTGAGGCGTACCTTGTCGATGATTATCAAGACATTGATCCCACATGGCTTTTTGGAAAAAAAAGAATCGGCATAACCGCCGGAGCATCGGCCCCTGAGAGACTTGTAGACGGCGTTATCCTCTGGTTGCAGACCCATGGCACAGTCAGGGTGGTAGAGATGGAGGGGACCAAAGAAAAGATTCACTTCAAGGCGGCAATGCTTTCCTGTTGATAGAGCGATTGCCTTTCATGAAAAGGACAGAGCTCATAAGACTGCCTCATGCTCTGTCCCTATGAAATTTATTTCGTCGACGAAAGCATATCAGTCAATCTTTGCATCGCTTCCCGGACTTTTTCCTGGCTGTTAAAGGCTGAAATTCTTATATAGCCTCTTCCGCACTTACCAAAACCTGCTCCTGGAGTACAGACAACACCAGCCTTGTCGAGAAGCATGTCAAAGAACGCCCAGGAGTCCATCCTTCCGTCAATCCAAATGTATGGTGAATTCTTTCCGCCGACGTACTCATAACCCAGCTTATCCATGGTCGCGCAGACCATGTCGGCATTGACCATGTAGTAATCGATGAGGGCTTTTGTCTGGAGCTTGCCTTCTTCACTATATACCGCTTCAGCAGCGCGTTGCACTGGATATGAGACACCGTTGAATTTTGTGCAATGACGACGGTTCCACATTGCGTGGACAAAATGTTTATTTCCCTCTTTATCGTACGCCCGACATTGTTTTGGAACGACTGTATAAGCACAACGTGTGCCTGTGAAACCGGCACTCTTTGAATAGCTGCGAAATTCGATAGCCACCTCTTGTGCACCTTCTATCTCAAAAATCGATTTCGGCAGCGAGTCATCGCGGATAAAAGCCTCATACGCAGCATCAAAAAGGATAAGAGCCTTGTGCTCGTGGGCATAATCAACCCAAGTTTTCAACTCGTCTCTGGAGATAGTCGAGCCGGTTGGGTTATTAGGGAAACAAAGATAAATCAGATCGACTTCTTGTTGGGGCAGGGAAGGGACGAAGTTGTTGCCCTTGGTGCTTTCCAGATAGACAATCCCCTGATACCTGCCGTCGGAGAAGTTGCCGGTGCGGCCGGCCATGACATTGGTGTCGAGATATACCGGGTATACAGGGTCGGAAATGGCGATTTTGATGTCATTAGTGAACAGTTCCTGAATATTGCCGGTATCGCATTTGGCCCCATCACTTACAAAAACCTCATCGGCGGTTATTTTCGCTCCACGGCTTCTGAAATCATTGACGGCGATAGCTTCCCTGAGAAAATCGTAGCCCTGTTCTGGGCCATAGCCCTTGAAGCTGGCATCCTCTGCCATTTCGTCGACGGCTTTATGAAAGGCCTTGATTGAGGCAAGGGGTAGGCCCTTGGTGACATCTCCGATTCCGAGTTTGATGATATCTCTTTCGGGATGATTTTTTTGAAAAGCGTTGACACGTTTGGCGATATCGGAGAACAGGTAGGAAGCCTGCAGTTTCAGGTAATGCTCATTGATTGTAATCATTTATCGGTTTCTCAGTTGTTTTATAAAGAAAAGGAGTTAAGTTGATGACGAGGCCTAAAAGCTAAACGAGTTATAAATATAATTGAATGGTGATTGCTGTCAACCAGCAACTAATGCTCCTAGATGATTCCGATTAAAGGAATATTTTTATGAATGATGAACAAAGAGTACCGATTTACAGTAAAGATTACACGGTTTATGATTATTTAGTTGAACATCTTCATCTGAATTTTGAGCTCTATGAAAATCAGACTATTGTCACAGCTACTGCGAAATATCAGAAGAATCCTGCTTCACAACTTGCCACTCCTCCACTGCTGCTATTTGGAGAAAAGTTGGAACTTGTATCAATCAGCGTGAATGGTGTGAATTTACCGGAAGGCCGATACCGTATTGATGATAAATCCTTGTGTCTTGACACTCCACCGATTGCCTTCACCCTAACCATCGTCACAAGAATAGATCCGGCCAAGAATAGATCACTGGAAGGATTGTACAGGTCCAGTGGCAACTACTGCACCCAATGCGAGGCGGAGGGTTTTCGTACAATCACCTACTATCCGGATCGGCCTGATGTCCTTACCAGATTCACAACTCGGATAGAGGCTGACCGGCAAGCTTGCCCGGTTATGCTGTCAAATGGCAATCTGCTTGAAAGTGGAAGCCTTGACGGAGATCGTCATTATGTCGTCTGGCAAGACCCATTTCCCAAACCGTGCTATCTTTTTGCCCTGGTTGCCGGTCGGCTGGTCAGCCTGGAAGATAAATTTGTAACAAGGTCCGGAAAAATAGTAAACTTGAAAATCTATGTTGAAAAAAGGAACGAGGGGAAGTGCCGTCACGCAATGGATTCGCTGAAAAAAGCAATGCATTGGGACGAGCAGGTATATGGCCTTGAATATGATCTTGATACCTTTATGATCGTTGCCGTTGATGATTTCAATATGGGCGCCATGGAGAATAAAGGATTAAATGTTTTCAACGCCAAATATGTTCTTTCTTCTCCGGAAAGCGCTACAGATCAGGATTACTTAGGCATTGAAGGAGTTGTTGCCCACGAATATTTCCATAATTGGACCGGCAACCGGGTAACTTGTCGGGACTGGTTTCAGCTCAGTCTGAAGGAAGGGTTGACGGTCTTTCGCGATCAGGAATTTTCCTCTGACATGAATTCACCGGCAGTTCAGAGAATCGATGATGTACGGATGTTGAAAAATTTTCAGTTTAAGGAAGATGCCGGACCCATGGCCCACCCTGTTCGGCCGGATTGTTATATGGAAATCAATAATTTCTACACGGCTACAGTTTACAACAAGGGGGCCGAGGTGATTCGTATGATGTATACGTTGCTCGGCAAAGAAAAATTTCGTCTGGGTATGGACCTCTATTTTGCCAGACATGATGGTCAGGCGGTAACCTGTGATGATTTTGTCGCAGCAATGAACGATGCATCCGGTGTCGATCTTGACCAATTTAAAAACTGGTACAGCCAGGCTGGCACTCCTGTCCTTTCTGTAAAAGGGGAGTGGCTTGAACATGAAGAAGAATATCGATTAGTTATAAGGCAAAATCTGGCGGATACTCCTGGCCGGACAGGGTCCCATCCTTTTCATATGCCCCTCGCCGTAGGTCTTGTCGGAGCAACCGGCAAAGAGTTGCTAAAGAAGGAGCCGCAGGGTACGGCAATTCTTCAACTTCGGGAAAGGGAGCAATTGTTCGTGTTTCAAGGAATTAAAGAACAACCGGTGGTCTCTTTTTTAAGAAATTTTTCTGCACCGGTCAGGGTTGCGCCATTTCAGTCTCGGAAAGAACTGGCCTTTCTTATGCGTTATGATTCCAACCTCTTCAATCGATGGGATGCCTCAGCCCGGTTGGCAAGTGAGGTCGTTTTGGAAGCAGCGGAACAACTCAGCCAAAACCTTCAACCAGGTATAGATGATAGCTATATCGATGCCGTGTATCATAGTCTGAGACGCAAGATCGAAGACCCGGCACTGTTGGCCCTCTCTTTGACCTTGCCTCCCGAAACAACTCTCGCGCAGGATATGGAGATTGTTGATCCAGATTCTTTGCACAAGGCTAGGCAGCTTGTAAAAAGTCAATTGGCCGAGAAAAATAGTGCGGCATTTATGGAGCTCTATTTAAGCAACCGGGAGGGGGGCGAATATCTTGTTACTGCTGAGGCTATGGGCAGGAGAAGTCTGAAGAATGTGGCACTTGCCTATCTTATGGCTCTTGATCCGCTACCTGAAGAGCACCTCGCCCTGTGTGTTCAGCAATATCGATCGGCGACCAACATGACTGACTGTATAGCCGCCCTTGCAAACTTGGTTAATCTTGATCATGAGATACGGCTGGAGGTGCTCGACGATTTTTACAGCAGATGGGTTGGCGATCCGCTGGTGCTCGACAAGTGGTTCACCCTGCAAGCTCTTTCCGTGCTTCCAAGTACCCTTCACAATGTTGCATTACTCACTGGAAATACGTCTTTTTCTATAGAAAACCCTAATAAGGTAAGAGCTCTTATTGGTGCCTTTTGCTCCAATAACCATGTTCGCTTTCATGAGAAAACAGGTGCCGGATATACCTTTCTTGCAGACAAAATTCTTGAGCTCAATACAATCAATCCACAAATTGCCGCCCGCCTTGTAGCTCCCTTGATTAACTGGAAACGGTATGACATTAAACGACAAAGCCTCATGCGAGAACAACTGGAAAGAATCATAGATACCCAGAATATATCAAGGGATGTATATGAAATCGTAGATAAAAGCAGATAGGTTTCAGAAATATTTATGGCGATTAAAGGTTGCGTTTGTGGCAAAAGAGGCAACGATATTTTGGGGGATGATTTTCCGGCAAAGCGGCTTCCTTGCCCTTGTCATGACAAGAGAGGCAGGATAGTTCTGCTTCTTTTTTACTTTCAATGGAAAAAAAACGGTTGTGATTATCGTCGTGGGGGAGGGGGGCGGTGGTTTCCTTCGGTGCTCTCAGAAGAAAGATGAGAATGGCTGCACAGATGGCTGTGAATATCGCATTTATCAGTAATATGTTTTTTTTATTTTTTTTTTGCATGGCAATTTCAAAACATGATATTGTTTCAACAAATATTCAGTGCGCCATCTCAATGTGACTGAAATCAAGGATCCTCGTTTTCAGACAGAAGGTCACGATCTCTGAGGCGGCTGTGGCGAGTGCCCGGTTTTTCCCGGTAAGGGTCACCATTTTACGATGCCTTGCCTGATTTTTTATAAGATGTCGCAGTGGTGTTACGTCATATTCGGGGTTGGCAAGAAAATGGCCCACCGTTTCCCCCGAAATAATCGCCGGATATATACCTTCTCCGGTAAGCCCGGAGGCAAGTCCGGCGGCGTCACCAACGAGAAAGGTATTGTCGAAATGCCAACCACGAAAATCGAAATTGATCAATTCCGCCGAGGCTTTGTGTTGCCGCAATGGATAACCCTGTTTATCTCCCCAGGTATGGAGATTGGCCTTCAATGTGCTGGCCTTCATATGCTTCGCGTTAACATATGCACCAATCGATGCGGTATTCCGGTGGGGAAAGACCCAGGCATAGCCGTTGGCAAAAAGAGAACTATCTAAATGCCATTGCATCTCAGGATAGTCTCCGGGTATTTGATAGTTAATCCCTATGCCGATGTCGGAAACCGGCAAACCGAGATATCTCCGCACCAGAGAGGATGAACCGTCGGCGCCAACGAGAAACCGGAAAGCTAACTCCTCTTTTCTTCCGGTTACCTTGTCTTCACAGAGAACTCTGCAATAATCAATGGAACTCACCTTGCAACCGAGACGAATCTCTCCCCCGGCTTCTATCGCCAGCTGAGCCATTTTTTGTGCCAGCTTCTCCCTGTTCACTGTTGCTATTATAGGGGTCGGCGATAATACGCAAACCTTTTGAAAACGGGTAAACACCTGTTGTTTTGCAAACTGCTTTTCGGAGATATCAAATGGAATTTTTTTAAGGAGCCCATTCCAGGTAATACCGCCGGCACAAACTTTTCTGCCGATGATTTGCTTACGTTCTAAAACAAGGGTGGTCAGGCCATGTGAGGCAGCAGCTGCAGCGCATGCCAATCCCCCTGGACCGGCACCGATGATTATCACGTCATAGGGCATAAAGCTATTACAATAAAAAACCTGCTTGGCGCCAATGAAACAGCACCAGGCAGGTTTGTCTTGTTCCTGTTGAGTACCAGAATTAGGCTAACCTTCGGTAAGTACGGCTTTTAAAAATTCTTTGTTCATTCGGGCGATATTACGAATTGAGATACCCTTAGGGCACACAGCTTCACATTCGCGGGCATTGGTGCAATTGCCGAAGCCTTCTTTATCCATTTGTGCAACCATTGCCAAGGCTCGTTTTTTCCGTTCGACCTGACCTTGCGGGAGGAGAGCGAGTTGTGAAATCTTGGCACTGGTAAAGAGCATAGCAGCACCATTCGGACAACTGGCAACGCAGGCCCCGCAACCGATGCAGGCAGCGGCATCCATGGCCAGTTCAGCTTGCTGGGATGGAATGGGGATACTGTTGCCGTCTGGAGTTCCTCCAGTGTTGACGGAGACATAGCCACCCGCCTGAATGATGCGGTCGAGTGCCGACCGATCAACTAGAAGATCTTTCTTGATCGGATAAGCACGCGAACGAAAGGGTTCAATGACCAGAATATCACCGCTTTTAAAATGGCGCATATGCAACTGACAAAGGGTTACCTCCTTTTCCGGGCCGTGGGCGATACCGTTTACTACCGCGCCGCACATCCCGCAGATGCCCTCACGGCAATCATGATCGAAGGCAACCGGATCCTTTCCTTCTTTGGTGAGTTTTTCATTCAGCACATCAAGCATTTCGAGAAAAGACATGTCGGTGTGAATACCATCCAGATTATACATTTCGAAAGCGCCCAGTGCATCACTGTTCGGTTGTCGCCAGATCTTCAGCGTCAGGTTAATGCTGCTCATAGTGTCTCTACCTTAAGATTTCTTTTTTAAGCCCGCTGTTCCGGCGTATTGTACCCTTTATTTATAACTGCGCTGACTTGGAGTCACATATTCGAAAACAAGCGGTTCCTTATGCATCACAGGCTCTTTCTCATCGCCGGCGTGTTCCCAGACTGAAACATGCGAAAAGTTTGCATCATCACGCCGCGCTTCATTTTCTTCGGTTTGGCTCTCTTCTCGCAGGTGACAACCGCAGGATTCCTCCCTGGTCAGTGCATCTCGGATCATGATTTCGCCAAATTCGAGGAAGTCAGCCACTCTACCGGCCCTTTCCAGCGATTGGTTGATTTCTTTATTTGTTCCGGGAAGGTACACTGAATCCCAGAATTTTTGTTTGATTTTAGGGAGTTCTTCGAGGGCGGTTTCCAATCCTGCTTTGTTTCTGCCCATTCCACAATTATCCCACATCAATCGACCGAGTTCTTTGTGAATTTCATCAACTGTGAATTTTCCGGCTGAGCCGCCAACGCTATTTTTCAGCATCTTGGCAATTCTATCTTCGACCCAACGTTTTGAATCGATAAATGGGGCAGCATGTTCACTTATTACTTCAATTTTGTTTGTGCCAAGATAGTGGGCGATGGAGGTGGCAATAATAAAATAGCCATCGGCCAGGCCCTGCATTAAGGCACTGGCGCCGAGTCGATTGGCACCGTGGTCGGAGAAGTTGCATTCGCCGATGGCAAAGAGACCGGGAATAGTGGTCATTAAATCATAATCAACCCAAAGTCCCCCCATGGTATAGTGGACAGCAGGGTAGATCATCATTGGTTCAACCATCGGATCACTGTCGGTGATCTTTTCGTACATCTGGAAAAGGTTGCCATATTTTTTGTAGATGGTTTCCCTGCCGTCCCGCTTGATGGCCTCGGCAAAATCCAAAAAGACGGCAAGGCCGGTTGTGCCGACTCCCTTGCCATAATCACATTGTTCTTTTGCATTCCGTGAAGCAACGTCTCGGGGTACAAGATTGCCGAAACTCGGATATTTATTTTCCAGGTAGTAATCCCTGTCACCTTCGGGAATATCGGCTGGCTTGCGAGTATCACCTTTGGTTTTCGGCACCCAAACGCGCCCATCGTTACGCAGGCTTTCGCTCATGAGCGTGAGTTTTGATTGGTAATCACCATGCACCGGAATACAGGTTGGATGAATCTGAACAAAAGATGGATTGGCAAACCCCGCACCACGCTTGTGAGCGCGCCATGCTGCAGTGACATTTGAGGCCATTGCATTGGTGGAGAGGAAATAGACATTGCCATAGCCACCGGTTGCGAGAATGACAACATCGGCGGCGTGACTTTCAATCTCTCCGGTCATAATGTTACGGACGGTGATACCCTTGGCTCTCCCGTCGACAACCACCACATCCATCATCTCTCTTCGGGTGTACATCTTCACCCTGCCGGTGTGAATCTGTCGCGACAATGCTCCATAAGCACCTAAAAGGAGCTGTTGGCCGGTTTGGCCACGGGCGTAAAATGTTCTCGACACCTGGGCCCCGCCAAAAGATCGGTTCGCCAGCGTTCCACCGTATTCTCTGGCAAAAGGAACACCTTGAGCAACACATTGATCAATTATCTGATTGCTGACCTCAGCCAATCTATAGACGTTTGCCTCTCTGGCACGAAAGTCCCCACCTTTTATGGTGTCGTAAAATAGACGGTGGATGGAATCACCGTCGTTCTGATAGTTTTTTGCTGCATTGATACCACCCTGAGCAGCTATGGAATGTGCCCGCCTCGGGCTGTCCTGGATGCAAAAGGTTTTAACCTGATACCCCTGCTCGGCAAGGGTAGCCGAAGCAGATGCACCGGCAAGACCAGTGCCGACAACAATTATGCTGAATTTTCTCCTGTTAGCAGGATTGACAAGCTTGTTGGAAAAACGATGATTGCTCCATTTTTTTTCCAGGGGGCCGGATGGTGCACGTGAATTGAGTTCCATATTTGCAAAGCCTTGTCTAGTTTCTTTTTGTGGATAATCCGATGAACCAGATTATATGAAAAATGCTTGTCGTTCGCCTATCGACTATCAGTAAGATGCTCCGAGGCCGGTCATAAAATAGAAAGCTATTCCGGCAAATATCAAAAAGAAAAACAGAGGGAGAATTATGGTAAGCCTGGCGATAAGGATATTATACCTGGGGTGATTGGCTCCGAAGGTCTGAAGCATGCTCCAGAAACCATGACTAAGATGAACAAACAGAGCCGCAAATGCAAGAATGTAGAAAAGTGCATAAAAAAAGTTGCTCAACAATTCTTTCACTGTAACAGAGATAAGGACCGTTTTGGGTGAGAAGGTGAAACCAAAGATATGGACTACAAGAAAAGCTAGGATGAACAATCCGGTGTAGGGCATCGTTTCAGAGGCGAATGAATACTTGACAACACGGGTGCAAACAGCGTATCTGGAGTTGCTCACTGCCCGGTTCTGGTAGAACAGATAGAGACCGACGATGATGTGAGCGAGGAAAACGCCAAGCAAACCTAAACTAAATGTAAGTACTATAAGTGGATGG
>JAHJLI010000252.1 GCA_018821785.1 Pseudomonadota bacterium | reverse complement strand
GCGCCCGACATTCTGGCCGACGCCCTCTCCGTTCAACACCGCAGCAGATCGAGGCATCCGCCTCCTGCCAGGCAGCGACCCGTTGCCGCTGCACAGCGAGGAGGAGCGGATCGGCTCCTATGGCGCCATGGTTGAGGGAGAAATTTCGGTCGACAACCCAGCCGAGAATCTCAAGGCGCTTCTCACCACAAGCGATGTAAAAATCATACCCTTTGGCAGGCGCCAGGGGGCCTTGCGTTTTATGAAAACGCAACTGGCCCTGCGCCGGCAAAAAGGCTAACTTTACTCGATCCTCATCGCCCCAGCGCCTGGTTCAGGGCATTCGTTAATTCAGATAAGGTAAACGGCTTACCGAGAAAGGCCTGGGGAAAACCATTCCACAGAGCAGGAGCAAGAAAAGCCGCCACACTGACCGTAAGGGCAATCATCCAGGTCATAATGGATGCAACAGTGAAAGTATGCGCAGTCGGAGAGTGCAGGTACTTTAAATGGATGATACAGTGAGATGGATGGTGAACACAAGGTGTTACCGGGAGAAAATAATGCCTGCCGCAACCAACCCGACCCTTGAGGGGCAAAAGCTAGCTCGTCGTACCGGTTTTGGCAAGGCTTTTCTTTTCCACCAATGGCGCGCTATTGCTTGCAGAATAGCTTATTTCTAAGGTACGATACATCAAGATATCCGGCACATTAACCCCGACACACTTGACCCTCTTTTGTGCCCCCTTGAGGGCTCCTCGTCAACCCTTTCAGCAACCCATGCAACCGCTATGAACGAGAGCATATTACACGATGTCGATGCCCACGACGCCTATATAAACCGAGAACTCTCCTGGCTCTCATTTGCTCGGAGGGTCCTTGAAATTGCCGAAGACCCCGCCCAGCCACTCCTCGAACGGCTCAAGTTCTCAGGAATCATCGGAATGATTCTCGACGAATTTGTCATGAAAAGGATGGGTGGCTTGCACCAGAAACGAAAAACTAAGCCGCAGAAACTCAGCTATGACGGTCTCACTCCCTGTGAAGAACTTGCGCTCTGCTGGGAAGAATTGCAACGTCAGATGCGGATACTCAGCGACCTCTTCGAGAATATCCTGCGGCCGGTGCTCGCGACGAAGGGGATTCATTTCAAATCCTACGATGCACTGGAAAATAAAGACAAAGAGTTCCTCACCAGACACTTTGAGGATTCAGTGCTGCCGATCCTCACCCCCTTGGCGGTCGATGCCTCCCATCCGTTTCCATTCATCAGTAATCTCAGTTTCAATATCGCCATCGTTATCACCCAGCAAGACGGTCGAACCCGCTTTGTCCGCCTGAAGATGCCTGCCAACCGCAAACGCTGGGTGGCTCTTCCCGACAATCGCGGTTTTGTCCGTCTAGAGGAGATTATCGCCAACAACCTTCGCCTCCTCTTTCCGAGAGCGGCATCCTTTGCCACCTATTTCTTCCGCGTTACCCGAGCCGCCAAGGACAACCCCTGGGACCGCGCCCGCCTTGATGAGCTGAGCGCCGAGGACATGGAACCGGGCAGCATCATCGGCATGGTGACCGCCGAACTGAACTTCCGCAAATTTGCCGGCATCGTAAGGCTTGAGGTGAGTGAGGATACCCCGGCCGATCTCCTTACCTGGTTGGTTGAACAACTGGATATTGACCCCTCCCAGACCATGGTTATGGGCGGCATGCTGGCTTATGGAGATCTGCTCGAACTGAAGATCGACGGTCGCAACGACCTGCGTGATACCCCTCACATTCCGAAAACCCATCGGGTTTTAAAAAACATTCATCCCGATGACTACAACGCCTTTTTCGCCGAGATCAAGAGAAAAGATATTCTCATCCATCTGCCCTATCATGACTTCGACACCTCCATACTTCTGCTGCTGCAGCATGCCGCCACCGACCCGAAGGTCCTGGCCATCAAGCTGACCATCTACCGGACCGCAACCCAGTCACCCATCGTCAAGGCGCTGATGGAAGCTGCCCAGCGCGGAAAGCAGGTTGCCGTTCTGGTCGAGATCACTGCCCGCTTCGACGAGGCTCCGAACATCGCCTGGGGAAAGCTCCTTGAGCAGGCGGGTGCCCATGTGGTCTACGGGATGGAGCGCCTAAAGACCCACGTCAAACTGGCAATGGTAGTTCGAGAGGAAAGCGACGGCATCAAACGCTATGTCCATATCGGTACCGGCAACTACCACCCCGGTACGGCGCGCCTGTATGGCGATCTTGGGATTATCAGCTGCCATGACAAACTGGGCTGGGAGGTGAGCCGGCTGTTCAATGAACTGACCGGTGCCATTGCCGTCCAGGAATACAACATGCTGCTTGTAGCTCCCCACAATATGCGCGAACGGTTTATCAGCCTCATCCGCCAAGAGGCCATCAATCACAAAGACGGCAAACCATCGGGGATCAAATGCAAGATGAACCAGCTGCAGGACAGGCAGATCATCCGTGAACTGTATCTTGCCAGTCAAGCCGGGGTACCGATTGCCCTCAATATCCGCGGATTGTGCAGCCTCCGTGCCGGTGCGCCGGGGTTGTCGGAAACAATCAGAGTATACAGCATCGTCGGCCGGTTTCTTGAACACAGCCGGATCTATCGTTTTGAAAACGGCGGTGAGCCGATTTTCCTTATTGGCTCGGCTGACTGGATGAAGCGCAATCTCGAATCACGTATGGAAACCATCATGCCTGTTGAAAGCCAGGAGATAAAAGCGGAATTGGAAGAAATCCTTGCGGTTTATGAAAAAGATAACACCTTTTCCTGGGACATGTTGCCAGACGGCAGTTACATACGACGACAACCTGCTGCAAACGAAGAGCCACTGGCGGCACAGCAATACTTTGCGCAGCGGCTCCGGTAAGCCTGCTATTAGACAACTTGGAGAATCATGGAAGACAATGGCCTAATTCACGCTTTTATTCTCGACGGCCTGGGCGGTGGCCGCCCACTTTCTTGGGACGAAGTGGAGCGCTGGACAGCGGCGGATGGCCGCTTGTGGGTTCATCTGGCTTATGATGAACCAAAGGCAGCTGCCTGGATTGAGCAAAAATGCGATCTTGATCCGGTGGTTTCCCAGTCACTTCTCAGCGAAGAAACCAGGCCTCGGTCGTTGGCTGTAGGCAAGGGTCTACTCATGACCCTGAGGGGGATCAATCACAATCCTGGCGAGGACCATGAGGACATGGTCTCCGTGCGGATCTGGGCCGAAGAGATGCGGATCATCTCCACCCGGAAACGCCGCCTGCTGACGGTCGCCGAGATCGCCGACAACCTGACTGCCGGTCGGGGGCCCGCCACCAGCGGCGAGTTTATAGAGGTGCTCACCGAACTTCTGACGACGAACATTGAAAGCGCAATCGATGGCATAGAAGAACAAGCAGCCCTCTTGGAAGAACAGGTCGTGCAATTTAAGGACAAAGGCGTATTACGCACCCAGATCTCCGCAATACGACGCAAGGCGATCCTCCTCCGCCGGTATCTCGCGCCCCAGCGAGAGGCCCTCACTCGCCTCCAGTCTGAAACCATCTTCTGGATAGGCGACAGGGACCGCAAGCACCTGCACGAAACCACCAACAGCCTTATCCGCATTATTGAAGATCTCGATTCAATTCACGAACGAGCGCTGGTAGCCCAAGAGGAGCTGATCAGTCTTCTGTCGGAACAGTTGAACTCGCGGATGTACACACTGTCACTGGTTACCACAATTTTTCTGCCCTTAAGCTTTCTCACCGGCCTGCTGGGCATCAATGTCGGTGGGATTCCCGGTGCCGATTACCCTTGGGCCTTTTCCATCGTGGTGATAGTGGTTCTGGTCATCGTCCTCGGCCAGCTCCTTTATTTCCGGAAACAGCATTGGATCTGACCCCTTGCCTAGTCACCCGGTCCCGCTGCCCTCAGAAGGTATAGAACATAGCCAGCTGCTGCATGTTGAGACTGGCATTATGATTGTATATCCCGGCATTGGATTGATGATAATAGACACATTCGACACCCCAGCCTTCCCCGAAAAGAAATCGTATACCCAGCTTCGATGCCAGAAAAAATGCTCCGCCGAGATCGTGCCTGGTGAATTCAGCCTCCCCGCCCATAAAACCCGCACCCAGACCAAAAAAGTAGTGGATCCTGTTGTAAGGTCTGAGAACCAGTTGCGGCATAATGAAAAACCTGCCGATTTCGGAATGTTCAACATGGGTTTCGCGGATTACTGCCATTCCGATTTCGACAACTGAAGAAACCTGGAAAGCATCTCCGAGGATCGTGTGATAGGAAAGTGGTTCTCGAACAAACATCTCATATTGTTCAAGCCCCGTATTTCCAAGTAACTGCCTGCTATAACCACCGCCCGCCTGAGTTGCCTTGGAAGCTGGCGGCATCACAAAAATGGAAAAAAATACCGCAGAGATCAACAAAGCATTTACCGTATTCATGGCGAGTACCAAGCTAGCCCCGTTAAGCTACTAAAAAAGATCCGCCAACTTCACAGCATTCAGATAAAAGTCCTGCAGCTTAGCCGATGAAATCTTCATGATTGCGATCTGGCTATCAAGATCCGACCAATTACCCGCTTCAAAATTTTCTGCCAGTCGCAAAAACGGTGATAGTGTTCCACCTCTTTTCACCAGAGCTTCGCTCATTTGTCCCGACAACGGCAGTTGACCTACAATATATTCCATCGAATTGTCGAGCATGGCATCAAGCATCGAAAAAAGCCCAAGCATAAAGAGTTCACCGCTGTCGATATCCAGCTCGATTGCGATTTGTTCAAGGAATCTTGCCCGAATTGCCGATGCCCGCAGCAGTTCGTCAGGCTTGTTGTCAACCAGGCGGCTGGCGGCAATGAGCGAGATGAACATACGGATGCCTCGTTCGCCTAGGTACGCGATCGCTTGCCTGATCGAAGAAACCGGTTGGAGTCTTGAATAATAGGCGGAATTGAGATAATTGATCAGCTTGTAGGATATGGAAACATCCTGATTGATCAATGCCTCAAGTTTCTTGATATCGCATTCCGCCCGATTGACCTCACAGATCAACTGCATAATCGTCAACTGCGAAGAAGAAATATCCTTATTTCGAAGAATTTCCGGCTTGGCAAAGAAATAGCCCTGGAAATAACTGAATCCAAGAGCTTTTGCTTCCATGAATTCCTCATGGGTCTCGATTTTTTCTGCCAAAAATTCACAAGGAGCATCTTTTAATTGCAAAAGCATTTTACTTATTTCTGCAAGTGGGGTGAGGCGGAAATCGATTTTTATGATTTTGGCAATTTCAATGAGTGGCTGTAGGTTTTCGTGGAAGATAAAATCATCCAAGGCCAGGATGTAACCCTTTTGGTGCAAGGCTTGACAGGCGGCGATGACTTCATTAGTCGGCTTGACGTCCTCAAGTATTTCGACAACAACCTGATTATGGGGAAACAGCGTCGGTATACCGCGCAGGAGGAGTTCTTCGGTAAAATTGATAAAAACCAATTTGCCGCTGGAAATGCGCTCTATCCCCACCGTAAAAAAAGATGAAGACAGGAGGCTGGAGGTCGCCGTCCCTCCATCGATACCGGGAAAAGCGTTCGACATACCGGTACGGAAAAGCAATTCATAAGCGAACAATTTCTTGTTTGCTCGAAAAATCGGTTGTCGAGCGACAAAAACATCCATTATTTCAACCTCTTTTACCGATAATCAATGCCGGAAAAACTGAAAAAACCTCCAGAATGCTGCTCAGCGAATATGTCTATTATATATGGCGTTAGACCAAACCTACAAGGTCAAATAAAAAATTCATTACCCCTTTGAACCGAGACGCAGTCCACCATGAATAAAAACAGTCTCTCCGGCCATGGCCTCGTTGCGATACAGCTCGGCAACCAGACTCACCACCTCCTCCGGCTCGATCAAGCGGTTTATCGGTACCTGTTCAAGAATCTTGTCGAGAACCTTTTCATCAAGAGCCTTGACCATTGATGTTCCGACATATCCAGGGGCAATGGCCATGCAGCGGATTCGGTCGGCAAAACCGCGGCGGAAGAATTCGGCGGTCAACACCTTGGGCATGACCGACATCGCCGCCTTCGACGAGGCATAGTTGATCTGCCCAGCGGTTCCTAAAGAACCAGTCGATGAAACCAGGCAGACAAGACCCTTGCAGCGGTTATTGACCATCTTCTCAACACACTCGCGAATAGTCAGAAACACCCCTGTCAAATTAATGTCGATGACCTTCCGGAACTGAGTCAGCGACATTTTGCCGGTCACCTTACCGCTTTCCTTGTCGGTTTTCAGCATGAGTCCATCACTGGTTATCCCGGCAAAGGGTGCCACCAGGTTGATGGCGCCATAGGTGGCAATGGCCTTTTCCGCCAACTTTTCACAGTCCGCCTCCTGGGTGACATTGCAGATAATGGAGGTCACGTGCGGACTGATTGCTTTCATTTCGGCCTCAGCCAGGCGCAGGGCCTCCTCCGAAACGTCAGCAATAACCACCTTGCCTCCCTGCTTCAGCCACAACTCTGCCAAGGCGCGACCAATACCGCTGCCGCCACCGGTGATAACAGCTATTGAATTCTCTATTGCCAGCATCTTCTTTCTCCTTTTTGATGAGCATTCAAGTCAGGTTCGACTCCATGCACATTTTGTCCTAACCCCGACAAGCGGGATAAGTGCCAAGAAACGTAACCGAGGAACTTTCTCTTTTTGCAATTTCGACGCCAACTGGGAAAATACCAGTTTTTTCTGTATTCTCGCACCTCAAAGCACCTGTCATTACAGGAAAGGAAGAGAAAATTCCCAGTGTTCCGGCACCTTCGTCAAACCAGAATGCAGACTTTTTACTACAGAGACTCTCGGCTCTACAACGACAGACCATGCTTCTTCATTTTTTTATAGAGAAGGGTCCGGTGAATCCCGAGCAAAGCGGCAGCCTGAACCTTGTTGTTGCCGGTTTTTTTCAAAGCCGCAAGAAGTGCAGACTTTTCCGACTGAGCCTGGATAACCCGGATCGGGGAAATGATAGTCGTTTCTTGCTGCGGATGCATTTCTCTCGGTATAAAAGGCAGGTCACAGACCTTAATTTCATCGCCTCGCATGGCCATGATTGCACGCTCAAGGACATTTGAAAGCTCGCGAACATTTCCCTGCCAAGAATGAGTGACAAGGGCGGCCATTGCCTCGGAACTCATACGTACAGTTGGACAAGCGGCCTTTTTCGCCAGGGTCGGCAAAAGGTGGTGAACAAGAATTGGGACATCCTCGGGCCGTCCCCTGAGCGGCGGGATGGACAGAGAAATGACATTTAGACGGTAGTAAAGATCCTTACGAAAGACCCCGCGCCCGATAAGACCTTCGAGATCCTGATTGGTTGCGGCAATCAGCCGAAAATCGGAACGAATCAACCTATTGCCGCCGACCCGTTCAAAGCATTTTTCTTCGAGAACCCGCAGGAGCTTAGGCTGCATGTCGAGGGGAAGATCGCCAATCTCATCGAGAAAAATGGTGCCGTGGTCGGCAATCTCAAACTTTCCCGGCTTGCCTCCTGCCAGGGCACCGGTGAAGGCACCGCGGTCATAACCGAAGAGTTCCGATTCAAGGAGATCCCTGGGTATAGCAGCACAATTGATCTGGATGAACGGACCGTGTTTTCTTGGTCCGGCGTGATGGATGGCCTGGGCGAAAAGTTCCTTCCCGGTACCACTCTCACCGGTAATCAGCACCGGAGAGGTGTTGGCTGCAGCCGCGAGCGCCTGCCATTTCAGGTCGGTAATGGCAGCGCTGTCGCCGATAATACTCTCCAGGGTGTAATGAGTCGAACGCAGATTCATCAGTTCTTTTTCATAGCTCCTGACTTTTGACTCGAGCGAATGGAGTTTTCTTGAAAGTTTGACCAACTCGCCGGTATCCTGGAACATCACCAGGCCGAAAACCGCTATGACCCGACCGTCCCTCTGTATCGGGATGCGATGCACGACGATATTCTGGCCCCTGATCATCTGGATCTGGTTAATCTCAGGCTGCCCGGTTTTTCCGACAATATGCATTCGCGTGTTCTCGACCACCTCGGTACAATGTCTGCCGATGCTCTTCTCTATATCTATGCCAAGAAAATCGGCATAGGGTTTATTCAAATGGGTGACGATCCCTTCATCATCGGTAACCATGGCCCCGCTGGGCAGATTATTAAAAATCAAGCGAAAGAGCTGAAGCTGCTCCTGCATTGCATTGAATTCGTCGTGCTGCGATTGATCCACCATATTTTCTCCCCGTTTCAAACCATTTTCACCTGCCGGTTTTATTCCGGCAATTTGCCGAGGCTCAAACAGAATGTAGACTTATTGAAACATTTTTTGTCGCAATTTGTCTACACAAATGGTTGTTGGCCGAGGAAAACTCAATCTCAAAAACAATCCACTGACTTTGGTTATTGTGGCTCGCAGTGTCTGTCTGAAAAAACAGACATTTCCCTCTCGCGCCATGAACAAACCTCCAATCACTTTTTTTTCCCCTCGCTGCCAGTTTTTATCCCTGTTCCCAAAAATCTCGATTCCATTCGTTCCTGGAACCATTCGTGGCGCAATTATTGAACCTTTGTATCATTTCCCTGCCGTACAAACCACCACTTCAACCTTTCAAAAACAGTGTCCACTTTCCAAGACTTATTAATTTTTTTGTGATATCATTCTGTTACGAAATTTTTTCAGCAAATTTTTGAAACTTTCACCAGGAAATTTTCTAATTTTTTCTCTGCCATCGCGTCCAGAATTTCATACAAGTCAACAACAATGGAAATACTATCTGATGTAATATTGTGTGTTTTCAAACTATTACCATCCAATAAATTGACCTGCATATCGTCTGGCATGTCCTTTGCAAATCAAACATGAGTCGAAACATTTATTACGGCGGCGTCCCTTGTTTCGATAAAACTGTTGAAGTATACTTTTTATTGATCATGTCAGATGACCTGGCACATGAAAACAACCACTTCTATGAGGAGGAATCATGAGTAAAAACTGGATCACCACAGGAGCTCTTGCCTTGACTTTATCGCTTGCAGTTTCGACCGGGCAGGCGGCCGACAAACGCGAAAAATTCGGCGCAGACAAACGGCATGAAGCGATCACAAAAGAACTGCGGACCATCAAACCAAGTACAGAGACCGTCAAGTGGAAGATGGTTATGCCTTGGTCGAAAGGTCTGTTGTTTTATGATATGGCTCTCCATTTCGCCGACTCCGTTAAGCTTGCCTCCGGCGGCCGTCTTGACATCAAAGTTTTCTCCGCCGGCGAGCTGGTCGGCGCCATGGAATCCTTTGACGCAGTCAGCAAGGGTTCCGCCGAAGTTGGCCATGACTGGCCAGGGTACTGGAAGGGCAAGGACGAGAACTTCGTTTCATTTGCCTCAGTTCCTTTTGGGCTCGACACCGAGGGTTACAACATCTGGCTCTATGAGCGTGGTGGCCTTGAGCAGATGCAGGCACTCTATGGAAAATTCAACCTCTTTGCCCTGCCCGGCGGTAACGGCGGTCAGGAGATGGGCTTCTTCTCCAACAAGAAAGCCACAAAAATGGCTGATTTCAAAGGAATGCGTGTCCGTACTCCCGGCTGGTATATGGATATCATGAACAGCCTTGGCGCTTCCGTCACCCCGCTGCCTGGCGGAGAGGTGTATCTCGCACTTGAACGTGGCGTTATCGATGCCGCCGAATTCTCTACCCCGGCAATGAACTACCCGATGGGCTTTGACGAAATCACCAAGTATGTTATTGAGCCTGGTGTCCATCAGCCTTCCGTGCAATGTGCCCTGTTTTTCAATAAAGACGCCTACAACAAACTGCCCGCCGACCTGAAATGGATTATTGACATCGCCGCAAAAGAGACCCAACTCTGGTCCACCGCTTGGCAAGAGCAGCTGAATATCGAGGCGATCAAACTCTTCAAAGAGAAAGTCGAATTCGTCAAAATGGACGAGGAATCGATTACCGCCTTCGCCAAACGCACCAAAGAATATCTTGACGAGTTAAAAGCCAAATACCCGGACGTAAAAACCACCCTGGACTCCCAGGAGCAGTTCAAGAAAGACTTCGCCCAGTGGCGTGAAATCAGAAGCGGCCTGACCCCCTGGCCGATTGATGACTTCATTAACGGCAAGCGCTTGCAGTAACAGGCAGTTCAACGACGGCAGACGCTTCAGACGCCTGCCGTCGTTTTTACCCTGACTTAAATCTGTTGTCACAAAGGACACATCATGCAGACAATCTCCAGGGCGATTGATGCCCTTAACGAAAAAACAGGTAAATACAGCTCTTACCTCGTCCTGCTGCTGATCGCAACAGTCATCTACGAGGTTATCATGCGCTATGTGTTTAACGCCCCCACGTCCTGGGGTTTTGAGATGACCACCTTTCTCTACGGCATGCACTACATGTTAGGTCTTGGCGACGCTCATAGAACCAACACCCATGTCTGTATCGACATCTTCGAGGCAAGATTGCAACCGAGAAACCGCACTATCCTGCGGATCGTTACCAATCTTGTTATTTTTATACCAACCATGGGCCTCATGGCAATCTGGGCAGTCAAATACGCCGCGACTTCCTGGACACAGTGGGAGCAAGCATCTTCTTCTTGGGCCCCGGCCATTTATCCCTACAAAACAGTCATGGCAGCCGGTTTTATCCTCTTTTTACTGGCGAGCGTTTCGAAGTTGCTGCAGGACTTCCATAGCCTCCGTTCTGCCAATTAACCCGCCTACTTGGAGATAACACGACTATGACCCCCGAAGTTCTCACTATCCTGATGTTCGGTGTTCTGATTGCGGCCATCGCCCTGGGCCATCCGCTGGCTGCGACTCTGGCGGGCACTGCAGTCTTGATCGGCCTAATCGACAACGGCTTTAATATCCCCGGCCTGTTTGATCTTATTACCAACAACAACTGGGGAATATTCCTGAACTACACCCTGGTTTCTATTCCGCTTTTTATCTTTATGGCCCAGGTCCTCGACCGCGCCAAGGTTTCGGAGGCACTCTTCGAGGCACTGTATATCATTCTAGGCGGGCTGAAGGGCGGCCTAGGCCTGGCGGTCATCGTCGTCTCGACGGTCTTTGCCGCAACAACAGGCATCGTCGGTGCCTCGGTGGTGGCCATGAGCCTGATGGCCGGACCGGCACTTTTAAAACGTGGCTATGACAGACCCTTGTCAGCTGGTATCATCACCTCGTCCGGAACCCTTGGTATCCTCATCCCGCCAAGCATCATGCTGGTTGTCTATGCCGGTCTCACCGGCCTGAAAGAGACCTCGGTCGGCAACCTCTTTGCCGCCGCCATCCTGCCAGGCCTTTTACTTTCCGGCCTCTATTTATCCTATGTTGCCATCCGTTGCGCCATCAACCCCAAACTCGGGCCACCGATTCCACGTGAAGAACGGACCGCCACTGTTGGTCAGAAGTTCTTCATGTTTATTAAGAGCCTGGTGCCGCCCTTTGGTCTTATTCTCGCGGTTATGGGCACCATCCTGGCCGGGGTAGCCACTCCCACCGAGGCCGCAGCTCTCGGTGCCTTCGGCGCCATGGTCCTGGCACTCTTTAAAGGAACCTTCACCTGGGAAATGATCTCGGGCGCCTCTATCGCCACCGCCCGAACCACCTGTATGGTCATGGCGCTGTTCATCGGCGGCAAGGTATTTAGCGTGGTCTTTCTCAGCATGGGCGGCGGTGATGTCGTGGCCGACACTCTGCTGGGCATGGATTTCCATCCTTTCGTGATTCTTTTTCTCATGAACCTGGTTGTCTTTATTCTCGGCATGTTTATCGACTGGGCGGCCATCCTCCTGGTGGTTGTACCGATCTTCACACCGATCGCCATGGAGCTCGATTTCAACCCCCTGTGGTTTGCGATGATTCTCTGCGTCAACCTCCAAACCTCTTTCCTCACGCCGCCCTTCGGCTACTCGCTCTTCTACTTCAAGGGAGCCGCTCCGCCGGAGTTCACCATCGGTGATGTTTATAAAGGGATTCTTCCCTTTATAGCTCTGCAAATGATTTGTGTGGCAACGATGGTACTATTCCCGGAGCTCGTCACCTATCTGCCTTCGATCTTCTTCGGCAAATAAGCGAACCGTCGACGGTCAATCTTTCCAGCAAGAGGAGAAAACAACCATGCTGCCGAAAATAAAAACTATCCTTTTTGCCACTGGCCTAGGCCCCGGCACCCCTTATGTGTTTCGATATGCCATGACCCTAGCCCTGCAACATCAGGCAAAGATTGTCGCGGTTCATGGCATAGAGCCTCTCTCGTCTTATGGCCAGAGCCTTGTTGAACAGTATATCCCCCATGAAACCTCAGATAAAATGCACAGCAAGGCACGGGAATCAGTTAAAGCAAAGCTCAAGGAACAATTGGAGCAACTCTGCCAAGAGGAATGCCAGGGCACCCCACATTACACTGATCTGGTGAGCTCAATTCGGGTTGCTGAAGGTTATCCCGCTCAAGTCATCCTTGAGGTGGCCTTAGACTGTTCTGCTGATATTATCGTTATGGGGGCGCACCGCCATACCGTGGTAGGTGAAGTTATGGTCGGCAGCACCACCCGGAAGGTCCTGCACAGAGCCACCAGTCCGGTCTTTGTGGTTAAGATCCCAAAAGGATAAGGAAATGCCAGGGATGAGCAGCGTCAATCGCTAAAAGAAGAAAATCTGGAATTTGTTCAATGAAAAAGGCGTTTGGGGGACGGCAACAATTCCGACCCCCAAACGCCTTTTTTAACCTTCTGTTACAATAACCCCTGCTCTTTATACCACTGGGCGGTTCTGCTCAATCCTTTCTGAAGCCCATATTTCGGGGCATAGCCGAGTAGCCTTTTCACTTTACTGATATCAAACGACCGGCTCTTGGTAAAGAAATCGACCCTCCTACGGTAAATGGGTGGTTCGATGCCGAGAGGAATACAGATCTTCTCGCAGAGGGAGCCGGCAAGTTGAAAGGGCCGGGCCGGAATGTGAATTTTTGTATCCGGCCTGCCGGTAATCTTGGCAATCGTTGACAGGAGATCGTCGAGGATCATATTCTCGTCGCCACCTACAATAAAGACCTGGCCGATAGCCTCCGCTCGTTCGGAAGCCAGAATAAAGCCCTGGACCAGATCGTCGATATAGACCATATGGTAGTAGATCTTGCCGGTGCCGATAACCGGGGTGACTTTCTTTACCGCCAGCTTAAAGAGCTTCAGGAGCCGCATGTCGCCAGGCCCGTAAATGGCCGTCGGCCGAACAACCGAAAGGGCCAGACCGTTTTTCGCGGCAAGCTCACGGGCCAGCAGTTCCCCTTCAAGTTTCGTCCGCTGGTAGATATCGGCGGGAGCAAAGGGCGACTCTTCGTTAGCCGGCGGCACCTTAACATCGCCGTGCACGCCAACCGTACTGCAATGAACAAAGCGTTCGACCCGGTGTCTGACAGCCGCTTCAACGAGGTGGCGAACACCTTCGACATGGATATCCCAATAATCCTGATCAACCGAGGCGGCCGTGCGGAACATCGCGGCGATGTTAAAAACCTTGACTACTCCTTCAACCGCCTTGTCGACCGCCAGCCGGTCCCTGATATCCCCTTCGTGAATCTCAAGCGCCGGATGCGGATCAAGTATCACCCGTTTTTTGCTGCGCACCAATAACCTGACCTGATAGCCGTCCTGCAGGAGCCTTTTACTGAGATTATGGCCGGTAAAACCCGTGCCGCCGGTTACGAGTATCTTCATAAATCTTTGGTTGGTTAATGAACAGGTGGTTGAAGCAGAGCTGAAAAAATTCTGCTGTAAAAATCCGATAATTTGGCCCTGAAGGCCGCAAGAGAATAGTTTTCCCGGGCAACCCTTTGTCCTTCTGCCCCGAGCCTTAAACACAGTTCCGGGTTGTCCAGTAATTTTGCCATACCGGCAGCCATGCTCTGTTTCTCCGGCTCAACCAAACAGGCAAAATCGTTTGTCAATACCTGGGTATGGGTAGGCAAGTCGGTAGCCAGCACAGCCTTGCCCGAATCGAGGTACGAGTAGAGTTTCATCGGGGTATTGTTGCCTTGTATCCGCGGTGAAAGGAGGATATCGGCCTGGGCCAGATAATGGCCGAGGAGCTCCACCGGCCGGGGACCACAGAAAAAGGTGTGGTTCGCCACCTGCAGTTCCTCTGCGTATTTTTTATAGGCGGCAAGGGTTTCTGGGGTGCCACCGATGATCACCAGATTGCCTAGGCAACCCTGCGCAAGAGCCAGCTGGAAACTCTGCAGGAGAAGATCAATACCCTGATATTTTTCGAGATTTCCGACATAGAGCATTATCGGGCCGGAGATTTGCAAACTATGCCGTAAAATTTCGTCGGAAGAGACAGAGTCCTCCAGTAGACTGATATCTTCAAGACGGACAATGAGCTTCTCTGGGGCGTAGGCCTGGGCAATGTCTTCCAGCGCTCGACATACCGCCACCACTCCGCAACTCTCTTTTACCGCAAACCGTTCGCAAAACCGCAGAGCCGGTCCCAGGGATTGAAGAAAGGAAAACTTCTCGACTATCTGCCGGGCCAGGGAGGAATCCATGTCATAGATATAGGGCGTTCCGAACAGCATCTTCAGCACCATGGCAATAAAGGCAGCTTCTTCGACCGCATGGATGACCGTAAAATTGTGGCGACGCAACAAGCTGATTGCCTTGAAAAACATGAAGACATCGCAGATGATTTTTTTAAAAGATAGCGATGGTGGAATATTTTTTATGCCCCAGATTGCCGGAATCCGGTGCAGACTGACGCCGGGAAGAGTCACGTCCTCACCTTCATTAAAGACCAGCAGATGCACGTCATGGCCGAGACGCGCCAACTCCTCGACCAGCAAACGCACGGCAATGGGTGTTCCCCTGTTCTGGAAAAACGGCTGGGGAGCAATAACCAGTATTGATCTTTTAGCCTGGGAAGTCTCGGGCAAAATCAGCTCCTCAGCCGGTCACTCCGAAATATAATCGGCGAACCGAACAATTGCGTAAGACCGGTCAAGCGGCAACAGGCCTCGACCGCCGTTGACAAGGCTTTGTTGCCTACCTTGCGGTGAACGACCATAGGCAGAAGAAATTCAGGCACGAAAAGCGGCGGGGCAAAATTATTTCCGGCCACACTCGCGGCAATTTCTGACCTGGAAAAAAGGGTGAATGGCCGGGTATTGCCTTCCAATTTTTTCTTCATACCGAAAAGCTGTTCGTAGAAGATATTGGTCGAGCGCCGGTCAGGATAATCAACAATCACGCATTTGTCGGCAACTCGACACAGTTCAGCGATTATTTGCCGCCATCTGGTGACATGAGGCAGAAGTCGGAAGGCCATGACCACATCGAAAGACCGATCTTCAAAGGGCAGCGAGAGTGAATCGCAAGTCAAATAGGTAAAGGAACCCCTGACAAGGCACTGGTCCAGCCGCTTGCGGCAGCTGTCATCACTGCCGGTGACCGTCACCGCATAGCCATTTTTCACCAGGGGTTCTGCCAACTGGGCGTGACCGCCGCCGACATCAAGGACCCGGGCCTGTGGCAGATGGCTCAGAAGGCCAAGGGTTATTTCCGCCTGCCTGGCAAGAAAGTATTCCCCCGCTGCCCCGTTAAAGCGTGCTGCATAATCCGCGCTTGCCGTTTCAATATCGGCTGTTTCCAAAAACATTGTCATCGGTCTCAATGTATTAGTATTGCGAAAACCTGTTCGACCTTTTCAATCTGCCTCTTCTGCTCCTCGGCGCTCCAGTCGAGTTCCCCCCCCATAAATCCCGCTATCCGGGCGAGAACCTCCCGCGTCGGACACTCGGCTGCGGCCAGATTCGTCCTGCGAAACACAATATCGGCAAGAGTTGCGGCCATCTCCTCATAAATGAAATAGAGCACCTCGGCAACCAGCAGGGGCGGATCCTCTAACAACCAAAACGACTCTCCTTCGTTTAAAGGCCGTTGCACGAAAAAGGCAAAAACATCGCGCCATGAAGTTCCATACCGAGTCACAAGATAGGCTCTCATTGCCTCATACTGCCCACCGAGTTGGGTGATGGCCGGACCGAAATCGAGATTACGCGGCGGCAAGGCTTGGTATATCCCTGCGGCTCTTTGTCCCAACCACCGATCCATGGCCAAAATTTTCACCATTTTTTCAGCAATGACAGGAGCAGTGGTATATTTTACCCCTTTTATAGAGAAAAGACCGTTTCTCCCGTCAAGGAGCCCGTGTTCGATGATCATCGACGATTTATCGAGCTGCACCGAATCGGCCTTGCTTGCATCTGCTTCCTTAATAGGCAGGAGACCGGCATGGAAGAACGTCACATCTTCCACGTTAAGGCGGCCATGTTGGTAAATTTTATTGATATCTTCAAGGACCTTTTCCACTTCCTGCAGCGTCAAAGAAAAGTTGTCGGCAGCCCCATGATACTGGGTGTAGGTGGTACCGATCATGGTATATCGGTCCTGCCAAGGAACAAAAAAGAAGAGGCGCTTGCCCCGTTTGATAAGTGCATCTTTATCGGTGAAATCGGTGTATCCTTCAAGACCTACCGCATATTTTTCAAAGAGTCGTTTTTTCACAACAATGTTGAGAGCAGTGGCCCACAACTGGACGCCACTCCCACCCCCGCGGCCGGTGAGGTTTTCCAGCCACGGTCCTGCGGCATTGACTACAGCCCGGCAGCCGACCCGCATCTCCCGGTCTGTCTGCAGGTCACGTACCATTACCGCCGCAACCCAACCTCCGGCCATTTCCACCTCCGCAACCTCGGCATAGTTGGCGACATGGGCCCCGTAGCGCACCGCTTCTTTCAGGTATTCGAGGACCAGCCGTTCGGTGTCGAGCGCTATGGCGTCATACCAGACCGCCCCGCCACTCAATCCTTTCTCGACAATACCGGGAACCACCCACTTCACTTCTTCGCGGGAAATGCTACTGCCGCAAGGCAAGTGGTTCTCGGCAGCAAGACCCTGGTTGCGATCAAAGGCAATCAGATCGTATATGGCAAAAGCCAGGCGCATTGTCTCCCGCCCTTTGATACCATGGCCGTAGGTTGGCATCAGGCAACTGAGGGGTTTGACGAGATGAGGGGCTAAAACCATCATCCGCCGCCTGGAGACTATCGATTCGCGCATTCTTTTAAAATCACCATGCTGCAGGTAGCGAATGCCGCCATGGACAATTTTCAGGCTGTTTGCCGACGTGGAGCCTGAGAAATCACCTTTTTCCAGGAGCGCAACCTTGTAGCCGGCCCGTGCTGCTTCATAGGCGAGTGTTGCGCCATGAATACCGCCGCCGACAACAACGAGATCATATTGAGTGGTTTGAAGTCTGCTAAAATCTTTAATCATTATGCCAAGAAAAATATCTGGAAGGTGAATCGTCGGCCGATGCAAACAGCTTCAGGTGCCAAACGAACAGAGGGTCAATTCATATCAGAGTTGGTTCTGAAAATAAATAACAATATAGGCAAAGGTGCCGCTGGTTTTTAAAGAGATGGACCCAGGCCGGATCAAGCCCGACCGGCTGCCATATCTTTACCGAACTGTTCGGCTTTGGCCATTTCCTCTGGAAATTCTAGAACCGCCTTCCGTTGGTCGACTCCTTTAACGAGAAATTCTCCGCCATACTGGACGTCCATGGCATCGAAGATATATCTGGCAGTCAATACGCTGCATTCAAAAATCTTCGGGCCTTTGGTGGCCGAGGTCGAGAGGAGGTAGCCTTTTCGGCCCTCATCCTGACGAAATCTTTCTTTTAAAAGGTATTTTCTGGACCAACGGGCTTGAAAACGATCGCCGCAACTCTTGCATTGGGCCGAGAGGGCGTAAAAATAAACCGGACTGACGAGTAAGATCCGGTCGGCTTCATCAGCTGCCTGATATATTTCCGTCATGTCATCCTTGATGACACAGTTGCCGGTTTTCTCGCAGCCACCACAAGCCTGACAAGGACGCAGACTCAGGTCATTGAGCCGCCTGTATTCAACCGTACCGCCACTCTGTTCTATCGCTTCGGCCACTTTGCGGGCGAGAGTCTCACTGTTTCCGCCCTTTCGGGGACTTCCCAACAGCACCAGCAATTTCATTGTCTTTTCTCCCGTTCTTCTTTGATGATAGATGATGATATTTGCTCCCGTCGAGACTGACTCTATGGAGTGTACCATTTCTGCAACTTCTCTGTCAGCTACATTGTTATATTCCGTCGATATCCTGGTGGTTTTGATAAAGGAAGTTTGTCTGCTGGTTTTTACCATAATCACTGTTATATTTCTCCTTTACAAAGCATATAATTAGTATACATTCATGGTATACATTGAATTTTTGCCCTGTATTCATTGGATTTCCGAGTGGTGCAATGTTGCCATCAATTTTTTCTTATAAAACCTTTCTTCTTGCATAGGAATGAGATTTATTGTTAGCTGGAAACATGAAACCCCTTTCTGCAAACATATTTGCCATCAAACGTTATGCTCTGCACGATGGCCCGAACATTAGAACGACAGTCTTTTTCAAAGGTTGCCCGCTGGCCTGCTGGTGGTGTCATAACCCTGAGGGCATAGACTTCGCCCTGAAGGTTCTCTTTCTTGCCAAGAAATGTGTGGGTTGCGGCGAATGTGTTGACTATTGTCCGGAAAAAGCCCTGCAGCTGACCCGAGATGGTGTTCGCCGTACCGAGGACCTTTGTACCTCCTGTAGTGCCTGCGTTGCAATCTGTCCGGCTCTGGCACACGAGGCCACCGGTCAACGTATGGCTATTGCCGAGATTATAACCGAAATCAAAAAAGATCTGCCGTTCTTTGATCAAAGCGGCGGTGGCGTTACCTTCTCCGGTGGTGAACCGCTTAGCCAGCCGGAAAGCCTTCTGGCCCTCCTGCAGGCCTGCGGTCAACTGGGTCTTCACCGGGCAGTTGATACCAGCGGCTTTGCCCGGGTCGAGACACTTTTGGATATTGCCCGAAATACCGAGCTCTTTCTTTATGATATTAAACATATGGACAGTGCCATCCATAAACGTTTTACCGGTGTTGCCAATGATCTCATCCTCAGCAATCTCAAGGCACTTGGCGACAACGGCCATGCCATCAGGGTTCGCATCCCCCTCATCCTGGGTGTTAATGATGATGAAAAAAATATCCACGCAACAGGAGCCTTTGTAGCTCGGTGCAATGGGGTGCAGGGAATTGACATACTGTCCTATCATCCTTCTGCCACCGCCAAATATCGCAAGCTCGGTGAGAGTTATAAGGGCGCGGCCCTGGCCGCACCGACCAAGGCACATATGGCCCAAATAGCCGATGCTCTGAAAAAATATATAGTTGACGTCAACATAGGAGGATAGGATGAACAGTCGGATAAGCAAACTGCGAACCGAGAGTTTCGAAGCACAGCCATCGATTTCCATAGAACGGGCTCTTCTTGAGACCGAATTCTATAGGGAAAACAGCGGCAAATACTCCCTGCCAGTTCTGCGAGCCCTATGTTTTCACCATCTCTGCGCCCATAAAACCATCCATATCGGAGAAGGCGAACTCCTTGTCGGCGAGCGTGGTCCAGGGCCAAAAATTGTACCGACCTTCCCTGAACTGACCTGTCACAGCGCCGAGGACCTGCGAATTTTAAACTCTCGCTCCATGACCAGTTACCGGGTGGCAAAAGAAGATATCCGTCGCTATGAAGAAGAGGTCATTCCTTATTGGCAAGGCCGCTCCATGCGCGACCGCATTTTCAGCAATATCCCGGAGGACTGGCGCATTGCCTACGAGGCAGGCCTCTTTACTGAGTTCATGGAACAACGGGCACCTGGCCACACCGCCCTTGATGGCACCATCTACACTATGGGCATGGTCGATTTCAAAGAGCGGATCGCAGACCGGATACTCCGCCTCGACTTCAACAATGACCCGGAAGCCTCCGACAAGGCCGAACAACTCCGGGCCATGTCTATTAGCTGTGATGCCGTCATTGTTTTCGCCGGTCGCCACGCCGACCTGGTCGAGACCATGGCCGCAGTTGAAAAAGACCCGCTGCGGCGCGAAGAACTTCGCCTGATAGCGACTGTCTGCAGGCATGTCCCAGCCGAAAAACCCCGGACCATGCACGAGGCTTTGCAGATGTATTGGTTCGTCCATCTCGGCACCATTACCGAACTAAATGGCTGGGACGCCATGACCCCCGGCCACATCGACCAGCACCTGCTGCCTTTTTACAAAAAAGATCTCGCAGGTGGCATTCTTGACCGCGAAAAGGCCAAGGAACTCATCAGCTGTCTGTGGATCAAAATCAACAACCACACCGCTCCACCAAAAGTCGGTGTTACCGCCATGGAAAGCGGCACCTATAATGATTTCACTCAGATTAATCTCGGTGGCCTGAATGCGGCTGGGTCAGACGCCTGCAACGAGGTGTCCTACATCTGCCTAGAGGTGTCGGACGAACTCCATCTGCTGCAGCCGCAACCGAGTGTCCATATCAGCGGCAAGACGCCGGACCGCTTCCTTAAAGCCGCAACCAAGGTCATCCGCAAAGGATATGGGTATCCTTCTGTATTTAATACCGACGCAGTCATCATGGAACAGGTGCGGGTCGGCAAGAGCGTCGAAGATGCTCGGGAAGGCGGAACCAGCGGTTGTATCGAAACCGGCGCCTTCGGCAAAGAGGCCTATATCCTTACCGGCTATCTCAATGTCCCGAAAATTCTTGAAGCCACCCTCAATAACGGTGTCGACCAGCTAACCGGCAAGATGGTCACCATTGCCACTGGCGACCCGGCTACCTTTAAGGATTTTGACGAGCTGTACCAGGCCTTCACCAGACAGCTCGAATATGTTGTCGATTTGAAAATTCGAGTAAACAACTACATCGAAAGGATGTACGCTAAGTATTCGCCGGCCCCCTTCCTGTCGGTAGTCATTCATGACTGCATTGAAAAGGGCAAAGACTATTATGACGGTGGCCCGCGCTACAACACCAACTACATTCAGTGCTGCGGCATCGGCACAACCACCGACAGCCTGTCGGCGATCAAGACCCATGTCTTTGGCGACGGCACCATCTCCATGGACAAGCTGCTTGTCGCCCTGAAAAACAATTTCCAGGGTGAGGAGGCCCTCCGTTTACGACTGTGGAACAAAACACCGTTTTTCGGCAACGATGATGACCGTGCCGATTCGATTATGCAGAGGGTTTACGAATCCCTTATCACCGCCATTGACGGCAAACCCAACACCAAGGGAACAATTTATCACTTGAACATGCTGTCCACCACCTGCCATGTCTATTTTGGCAAGATGCTTGGCGCCTCGGCTAACGGCCGCCTCACAGGCCTGCCGGAATCAGACGGCACCTCTCCCTCCCATGGTGCCGACCGCAACGGCCCGACAGCAGTGATAAAGTCGCTCAGTAAGATGGACCAGTTGAAATCTGGGGGGACCCTCCTCAATCAGCGTTTTCTCCCAAGCGTTCTCGCCACCGATCGGGATCTCGACAAGCTTGCCGGTCTTATCCGTACCTATTTTACCCTCGGTGGCCACCATATCCAGTTCAATGTCGTCGACACCAAGACTCTGCGCACCGCCCAGGAGCATCCGGACGAATACCGCAACCTGCTGGTCCGGGTCGCGGGCTACAGCGATTATTTTATCGACCTTGACCGAGAGCATCAGGAAGAAATCATCAGGCGAACTGAACAGGAATTGGCATAAATCAGAAAAAACAGAAAAAGGGCCGAAGGTGTATCACCTTCGGCCCTTTTTTAAGTCTTTTTTAATGCTCGTTACCCTTTTGTTGCCTCGGCAATGGCATCGCAAACGTAGCCAATATTTGCCTTGGTCAAACCAGCCAGATTAATCCGGCCTCCAGCCACCACATAGATGCTCTTATTGGCCCGCAGCCATTGCACCACCTCATCCGACAGACCGCTAAAGGAAAACATTCCGCGCTGGCTGGTTATGGAAGAAAAATCTCCCTGCACGCCGCGTGCTGTCAGCCCCTCAACCAAGGCCACACGCATCGCCTTGATGCGGTTGCGCATTGCCGCCAATTCCTGCAGCCACTGCTCGCGCAGTTGCCGATTGGAGAGGATGGTTGCAACGACCAGTCCGCCATGGGCCGGCGGATTGGAATAGATGACCCGAATGGTGGTCTTCAGATGGCTCATCGCCACAGCTGCGTCTGCTGCGGTTGGACTGACAATGGTCAGTGCACCGGTACGTTCGTTATAAAGGCCAAAATTCTTTGAGAAGGAACTGGCGACAAAGAAATCGACTCCGGTAGCTGCAAAGGCTTCAATCCCGGATCGGTCAGATTCGACCCCTTCACCAAAACCTTGATAGGCGAAATCGAGGAAGGGAATCCAGCCCTTCTCCGCCCCAATGGCGGCGACCTTCCGCCACTCGTCGGCAGTGAGGTCAACCCCGCTTGGATTGTGGCAGCAGGCATGCAATAAAACAATGTCTCCGGCTGGGATATTCATGAAATCGTCAACCATCGCCGGAAAATCGAGAGCCCGGCTGGTTGCGTTGTAGTAGGCATATTCCGCTAAGTCAAATCCGGCTGTTTTAAAAACTCCCTTATGGTTGGCCCAGGTTGGTTTGCTGATCCATACTTTGGCGGCTGGATAAAATTTCTTCAACAGGTCACCACCCACCCGCAGGGCGCCAGTGCCCCCTGGAGCGTGCGCAGTCACCGCCCTGCCGCTGGTGACCACCTCGCTGCTGTCGCCGAACAGGAGTTTCTGCACCTCGGCGGCATACAAGGGATCGCCGGAAATCGGCAGGTAACTCTTTGTACTCTCCCCATCAAGGAGCATCTTTTCGGCCGCCTTGACACAATCAAGAATCGGCGTTTTTCCCGCCTCATCCTTATATACCCCTACGCCAAGATTGACCTTCTGAGGATTAGGGTCACTGCGGAAGGCGTCGGTCAAACCAAGGATAGAATCGGCGGGAGCTGCTTCAATATTTTGCCACATCGGTATTTCCTCCATAAGGGGTCGAAAGATGTTGAAATTGCGAGGGGTAAGAATACAAGCTTTTCCCAAACCATGTCAACAGGAATGAAGCAGGATAAACCGACTGTAGAGATTACTCCTGGAATCTGACAAATCGGTTGCTTGATAGCCCGGTGAACACATGGTAAAAGGGTTTTCGACTCTTTATGTTGCATGATTCCCTCCTCCATAGAAAAGAAATAAGATGAAGAAGTATTTTACAGGAATAATTATCCTCTCTATCGTGATCGTCGCCACTCTCACCGTTATTGCATTCGATTCCTTTAAAACTCCGAAAAAGCCACCCACGCAGATAGTGCCTTCTTCTATGTCTGAAGACAAGAACCAGGAAGTCATCACCGTCGGTGTCGGCGTCCCTCAAGATATCACCGTCCTTCCCTCCATGGCCGCTAAAATACCGGCCGACCCACCAATAGAATTGAATACCACCTTTGAACAGTCGTCCCATGCCCAAAGAGACAGTGAGCCAATTCCAATGGAGAATGGTCACCTCCAACCGGATAAAGATCAACCGTCGCAGAAACTCGGGCTCCTCACCGATACCGGTGAAACGGAAGAGAATCAGATTTCTGAACCATTCTCAACCCAGGTGACAGCTACAGATCAACGACAAGCAAGGAGGAAGACGCAAGAACCAGCGGAAATAAAGGTGATCAGGTTGGAGCAAGGCATAGAGATAGCAATCATCCCCGAAGGAACCTATCCATTCTCCATTCTCCTCGAAACCTTGAACAATCAAGCCAATGCCCAACAAGCCGTTGCAATCTACCACAAACAAGGTTTGAAGAGCTTCTGGGTTAAGGTGGATCTCGGCAAAACAGGTGTCAAATACCGCTTGTTCACCGGGATATTCCCCACCAAGGCTGCGGCAAAAAACTTCCTTACCCGTTCTCACCTCCCCGACAAACCAATTAAAAACACCCCTTATTCATCGCAAATCGGAATTTTCCATGAGAAGGATGAACTTGTTGCAGCATTTGCCAAAACCGCGGAGTCGGATGCCTGTCCCTATGTTCTAGGAATTGAGAATGGGCCTTTTTTTCTCTATGTCGGAGCATTTTACACCTCTCTCGGTGCTGAGAGCCAATGCCGCGATCTGGTGGATAAGGGCCTCCCCTGTAAATTAATCCCCCGATCGACTCTGCCGCCCCGATGACGAAAAGACGACAGGTGAGTCTCAGCGGATGGCGTTGGACATCCGTTTCAATTCGGCTTTTTTGCCGATGACAACGATCACATCCCCGGTAGTGAAGATTTCTGCCGGCCCCGGATTGAATACCATCTCTCCGCTTATTCTTTTAATGGCAACAATGATTACCCCGAATTGCTGACGAAGATTACTACTGACTATAGTCTTGCCGGTTATTGGCGAACCCTCGGTGATAACTGCTTCCTCCATCTGCAAACCAAGTTCGGTATGCATCATTGTCTGATCGAGAAAATCAACAACTGTTGGTTTATGCAGAATTTCGGCCATTCTCCTGCCTCCCATCTGATAGGGACAGACGACTCTCGTAGCTCCGGCCCGAAGCAACTTGCTTTCATTTTTTACATCCGAGGCACGGGCGAGAATAAAGATATCAGGACGCATACCCTTGGCGGATAGAGCAATAAAGACATTGTCGGCATCGGAACTGACCGCCGTTACCAGGCCCCTGGCTCTATCCAGGCCAGCGACTTTAAGCGCCTCATCGGAAGTTGCATCCATATTGAGATAGAGGACACCTCCAGCTTCAAGCATCTCAATGCTTGCTGGATTCTGCTCTATCACCACCAAGGGATTGTTTGTGGCCATTAATTCTTTGACGATAATTTGCCCTATCCTACCATAGCCGCAGATGATGTAGTGATTTTGCAATTCGGCAACTTGTTTCTCCAATTTTCTTCTCCCAAGAACTTTCCTGAGTTCACCCTCCACAAAAATTCGGGCAACCTGCCCAAGGGTGTAGGTCATGAGACTGATGCCCAAGACAATTATAACGATGGTGATGCCTCTACCGGGGTCGGAGAGGGGCCTGATTTCCGAAAAACCGACGGTACTGATGGTAATGAGGGTCATGTAGAAGGCATCAAATGGCGACATACCTTCGACAAAGACGTACCCGGTCGTACCAAATGCGATAGTTGCGAAAAGGAAAAAGAGCGAGAGTTTGAGCTTAAGGAAATCCATGGGTCTGTAACTTGGCCATCTCGCTGCGGATTCATTTCCACAACAGTGGCAATCTCAGACAGGCTATTTACCACGAAAATCAACGATATGCCACGCCATTTCATGCAAGTCGATAGAGAGAGACAATGGTCGTGGTTTCGAAAGATGTCTGTTGGCGACAACGCTGCAAAGCGAAAATCAGCCTGGATCAAGCTTATGCAACCAGATCCACCTGCTGCATGGTGACCACCCGACCGCTTTCCATTACCGCAAGACCTGTCGCACGCACTTGGCCAAGAAGTTGGTTTTCATCATCCTTCACCGAAAAAAGCGTTTCAATGTGGCCAAGGTATAGGGCACCAACACCGACCTTGCCGAGGGCTAGCAGCTGATCGTTGCCTTCACTGTCTTTCGACCAGATTCGCAGGCTTTCATATACCGCATCATTTTCATCGATCCAGCTATTTCCATCATCGTCGTAGGCCATCAGATCGCGAAAACCGTTACCTGAAGCGGTGCCGAAGAGCTCGCTGCCGTCATTTATCTGTCCGTCATTATTTTTATCAAGAGCAAGAAAACCGCTTCCCGGAGCAACAAAGGCAATTTGGTCCCTAGTTCCGTCAGCATCTATATCAAAACTAAAATCCCTCTGGGTCAACTGGGTGGCGGCCCCGGAAAAATTTATCACAAGGGGGTCTTTCAAAGCGTCCCCAGCGCGAATATTGATATTCTGTTCACTGTAAAACTCATGGCTCATGCTAAGGCCTACGGAAAAATCGATAGTTTTCCCATCAGCGGTGGTGATTACCCCGCCTGCGGCAAACTCGGTTTTCTCATATTCATAGTGGGATTCGTGATAATCGTAGACTAGTCCGTACCCTTCGCGCTCTGGTTCAGATGAGGGTGTGACCTCATTCCCCTGGACTGCCAGTATACTTTCCGCGGTTTGAGGATCGGTTATTTTTGCCGGGTCGATAATCTGGAATTTGCGGCCGGTCAGTTTTTCAAAAAGAGCCTTAAGAATTCTCATGTTGAGATCGCCGATCATCTCCTGCTCTTTTGAAACCTCAACTTCGGCAGGCTGGATATGGCGCCTTTTTATTTGATCCTTGAAAGAGAGCGATACCTTGTCAGAAATTCGGTTTTTTATTTCTTTTGCCGGCTCTAGTTCACGACCTCTTCTGCCGCTCGCTTCGGTTACTTTCGGTTCCGTGTCTCTCTGCCAAACAAGCAGTGCTTCACGTTTTTGGTGTTGTTCAATTACGGTATTATTTGAGTAGAGTTGGATTGCAGAGTCAGCAATTCGCATGAGAGGGCCCTCCCTGGCAGATAGTGTAGAATTGAAGCGTGGTTAAGTCTTCCTTGACTTATTAAACTAAAATTCGCTCTCTTCTGTATCGGTTGTAAATTGTGTAGATTTAGAAAAAAAATCATTCGAAACAATATCTGACCGAATCGCACAATCAATTGCCTAGGAATGAACTGATTCAGGGTGCGGTCTTCTTCACCGCCATGAAATCAGTTGCGGGCGAAATCTCTTTGCGATAGGATATGGGCGCTTTCACTCTAAGTTTTTGCACTGGATATATTTCCATTACATCTTGGAGCCGTTGCCAAAAAACTGGACCTGTTTTTGACAATTTTATGCGACTCTTTACACCCATTAAAAGGGTAATATAAAAATCCCGTTACCGGGGCTCGGTGAAAAACAATGATTGAGAAGAAACTTCGTATAGAAAAAATTGGCGGTACCACCATGTCCCGTTTCGGTGAGGTTCTGCAGAACGTTATCCTTAAGGATAAAAATGATATTTATAACAGAATCTATGTTGTTTCCGCCTATTCAGGCATAACCAACGAACTTCTTGAGCACAAGAAGACCGGCCAACCCGGAATTTACCAAAGCTTTGAACAGAACGAAGAATATGAACCAGCGATGCACAGCCTGCAGAACAGGCTCTGTGAACTGAACCGCAACTTTGAGGGTATTGGCCTTGATGTTGGAGTTGCCGACCGCTTTATCTGCGAACGTATCTCCTTTTCCGTCAACATCCTGAAGAGCATGGATAACGTAATTTCGTCCGGCTATGTCAATCGCAGCGAAGTGCTTCTCGCAGCACGAGAACTGCTGGCCTCGATCGGCGAGATGCACAGCGCCTTCAATAGCGCCAATATCCTGCAAAATCTAGGATATGACGCCACCTACGTCGATCTGAGCGGCTGGCAGGAACGGCGGGAACGGACCATCGATGAACGAATTCGCCATACCTTCGCAAGTCTTGACCCATCGAAAACCATCTGTGTCGCCACTGGATATACGAAGGGTACAGAAGGCATCATGCGCGAATTTGACCGGGGCTACTCGGAAGTCACCTTCTCAAAAATTGCGGTTCTCCTCAATGCCGGGGAAGCCGTTATTCACAAAGAATATCACCTCTGTTCAGGAGATCCCGTAATTATCGGCGAAAACAGGGTGCACCCGATCTGCAACACTAATTTTGATGTCGCCGACCAGTTGGCAGATGTCGGCATGGAGGCTATTCACCCGAAAGCCTCAAAACCTCTGGAGACTGCCGGAATCTCCATCAGGGTGATGAACGCTTTTGATCCGAGCCACAGTGGTACACTGATAACTAAGGATTACATCTGTCCACATTCCAAAACGGAGGTCGTTACCGGCTCCAACACGGTCACCTGCCTGGAAATTCACGACACCCGTATGGTCGGCGAAGTCGGCTTTGATATGAGGATCATGAGGATCCTACAAGACCATAACGTCAGCTATATCAACAAGGCGACCAATGCCAACACCATTGACGTCCTGATCGCCGAACGGGATTGCTCGCTGGAGTTGGTAGACGACATGCGCAAACGTTTCGAGGTGGTCACCACCCAGAATGTGGCCATTGTCTGCGCTATCGGTTCTAATATCGCCAAACCCGGCATCCTCGCCAAAGCTGCCCAAGCACTGGCCGATGAAAACATCAATATCCTGTCGGTATCACAGACCACCAGACAGACCAACATTCAGTTCACTCTTCAACGCGATCATTTTGTTAGGGCCCAGCGGGCACTCCATAGGGCGCTCTGCGAAGAAGAGAGCTGAGAAATATAAAAAAAGGGGGGCCGGATCGTCCGCCCCCCTGCAATCTTGCCTAGCCCTTTATTGTATATTTACGCGCACATCCTCGGATAGGGTTTCAATCTCCTCAGCAATAATCTCGATGTCCGCATCAATGGGCACGGAGAGTGTCAACCTCGCTGAAAAAACAGTGTCGCCGATGCCGTCCATAGCGAACCTTTTGCATTCCATATCCTCCACCCCGATGTCCAGATTGGTTAGGATGCTGCTCAGATCCCCAGTCAGACCCGGCCTGTCGATACAGTCTACAACCAGACTGATGGTTTTTGTTGCTCCTCGAGGAGATGTATTTGGCGGTGCATAAACAAAGTGGAGGTTGGGAAATCTCCGTTCCAGAGTCGACTTCAAGGCCTTTTCCTGCATTTCTTCAACAACGACATTCATTATGGCGGCGAATTGGCCATCAAGCTTGACAATCTTGCTTGTCAACCATTCCCCGCCCAAACTCCGAGTAGCTTGCGCCAATACTTTGATAATACCCGGGATGACCGGCCCGTAAACAGTGGTAATAAAATTGCTTTTCATACAGCCCCCTGTTTTTCAGAAAACCACACCAGGTGGTCGATCTTTCGTTTCTTGAACTATCCAATTTACCACATAAATTCCGGTTTCTCTACAGTCCTTTTTTGCGCTTTTGAAATTCTTTTCTTGGTTTTTGAAAGAATCTCGAGAAAGTACAAATTCTAAATATCGGGGTTGCAAAAAAATTGGACCCGCCTGGACAAAAAAACCGCTGCGGCCTTAAACGACCACAGCGGTTAGTCACCAGGTCAGCCAACTACTCTCCTTACCCCTGGTGTTTTTTTAATTGTTTTGAACTAGCCCATTGACTCTGCCACAGTCCTAGCCACAGGCCAACGACGCTCTGCAACTTCGTCGGTAGAGTAATCAGGCAAAAGAATAGGCGCAACGGCTGGACTTTCTATCCCGGCATCGGCAAGTTCTTTTTCAAACTTCACCACATGATCAAGCGTTAATTCCTTGAGTTCCACCCCGGCTTTGACGTACGCGGCGGCATTCTTACCAGCCCGACGACCAAAGGTGACAATGTCCTGCAGGCTGTTACCCATTAACCGGTTTTCTCCGTGCACCCCGCCGATCGCCTCGCCGGCTGCGTAAAGACCGGGAACAATGGTCTCGGTATTGCCGTTGATATTAATCCCGCCATTCTGATAATGCAGGGTCGGATACACCAGCATCGGCTCTTTACTGATATCGATACCGTGTCGCTCAAACTGGATAAACTTGGCAGGTAGCTCTTTTTTCACACTGCCGGGACCGTGCAACTCCTCAATCATCGGCGAATCAAGCCAGAGACCTACACGTCCGGTTGGGGTGATAATCCCTTTACCTTTCTCCATGGCCTCGCAGATCAACTCCGCCGACTCGACGTCGCGCGGTTCAAGAGGGAAACAGAACTGCTCACCGTCGATATTCAACACATGGGCACCAAGGCCCCGAACCTTCTCGGTGATCAGCAGGCCAACATTTTGCTCGGGATAAGCGACCCCGGTCGGATGATACTGGGTGGAATGCAGGTCCTTATTGCCGACGCCGGCGCGATAGGCCATGATCACTCCATCCATGGTCGCGCCATAGTGGTTGGTAGTGGCAAAACCCTTGATATGCAGACGACCGAAACCGCCGGTGGAGATAATAACCGCCTTAGCCCTGACAATAGAAAACTCTTTAGTTTCCATATTGTAAAGAATTGCACCAGCGCACTTGCCTTTTTTATCGAGTAATAGTTCAACCGCTGGGCTAAACTCGAGGGTAGTAATCTGCTCGCCCCTATTGCGGACCTCATCCCGGACCACGCGCATAATCTCCGCGCCGGTCATATCCCCGGAAGATTGCAGCCGCTTACGCGAGGAACCGCCGCAGTGTCGAACCACCGTGCGGCCATCCTCATACTTGTTGAAGATCATCCCAAGGCTCTCAAGCCAGGCGATGGACAGCGGTGCATCATTGGCCAGTGCCGCAACCAGATCACGCTGATTGGCAAAATGACCACCGCCGATGGTATCCATAAAATGATAATAAGGGGAATCACATTCATGAGTGGCACCCTGGATTCCGCCTTCAGCCATGATGGTATTGGAATCACCATGGCGCAGCTTGGTGGCGATGATGACTTTGCAGCCACCCTCGGCAGCCATGATCGCCGCCGAAGTGCCGGCCCCACCGCCTCCGATAACCAGGACATCGGTGTCGAAATCAATTTTCGTCAAATCAACCTTCTCCGGACGTACCATTGATCTCGATTCAAGTAGCTTGGCAACGCCCTCCTGGTAGACGTCGCCCTTATTCGGGCCGACAGTTACCCTGCGCTTGCCGCTTTCCTGGTAATCCGGATGAAATTTTGACAGAACCTCAGCCCGCTCCTGCATGGAAAGAGCCGGATAGTTTTCATTGCGTCTGGCCATAGCCACCCGCGCCGGACGGGTCGCTTCAACTTTTTTTATCAGTTCCTGTAATTCTGGTGTGTACGCCATTGTTATCTCCTTAATCCTAAGCCCGATAAACGGGATAAGTACCTTTGAGAAAAAATTGCCAAGATACTAAAAATGGATCGATCAGTTTTCAATTATAAATAGCGAGTCTCTTTAGGCTGCCATGATCCTCTCTCGGTAAAATCGGGCTCACGCTCGCGCTCCACGTACCTTTTTTCCAGTTCCTCTTTGCTCATTGCCGATAAATCATTGAGCATCGTTTCATATTTTCCGCCTTCAATGGCTGCAACTCTCGCCTTCAGGTGTTCGGCCTGGGGCAGGATATATTTGCCGAACACCCGACGGGCCAGCTGCGCTGCATGGTACTGGGGTATTTCTCCCATGCAGCGGCTGGCACACAATCCACACTGAATACAGTCAAAAGACAGCCGCGCCGCCCTTTCGATGTTGCCCTGTTTAAGGGCAGAGATATAGCCAAGAACATCGACATCCATCGGACAGGCCTTTGTGCATTGGTTGCAGGCCACGCATCGGAATAATTCTGGATAAAGGGCATGAATCGCTTCCGGCAGACCCCCAATCACCTCAATATTGAAACCTGCTCGGTTGGCCGGGTAAAACGGGATTTGCGCTAGATACATGTCTGCTGCAACAACAGTCTGACAGGCGAGGCCGAAGTGCAGTTTATAATCCCCGGCCATCCGGTATACTGTCGGACATGCGCCGCAGATGCCGCCACGGCAGCCTGCACCGCGCAGGAATTTGAAACCTGCAAATTCCATGGCTTTCATAATTGTCAAGGTTTCAGGCACCTCATACATTTTACCCATAATATAGACCGGTATGGCCTTAGCACCTTCCGGCAGTATGGCCCTGTCTCCGGTTGCTACCCTGGGAGTTGTCTTTGTCGTTTTTTGATTTGTTTCACACATTATTCATGTCTCCAATAATACACGATAAATTGCTTTTCCTGATGGTGCCTGGGCCTTCTTGGTTACGCTGCGGCCAAACATTTTTTGCTTCGTAACAACTCAGCACTGTTTTTATCATTCAGCTCGAAATGACAGATTTCCACATCAAGCCCCAGAGCCACTGCCAAAAGCTGGGTGAAGTAATAGGTCGGGATATTCTTCTTGATCCTGCCCGCTTCCAGCATCTGTGGCTGCTGCTTGCCGAGGTTATACTCACACAGTGGGCAGCTTGTGACCAGGGCCTCAATGCCTGCCACGGCAGCATGGTTGAGAATTGCAGCCGCGGCACTGTTTTCTCCCGCCAAAGCCCCAAGAACCTGATAGGAACCACAACACTTATCGGCAGAGCTAAAGGGCCTGACTGTGGCGCCAAGCACCTCCAGCATCCTGGTCATCAAGGTGAAACTGCCGAAAGGTTCAATACCGACCTCGGCTGGTCGATGCAAAGTGCAACCGTAGTAGGGGGCAATCTGCAAATCTGTAAGGGGCACTTTTACCCTTTGCCGCAGCGCCTCCCAACCAACAGCCTCCTGTAAAAATGTCAGATAATGGACAACCTCAACCTCCCCGGCATAGTCGATTTCCTCATCCATGAAACGATTGATGGTGTCTCTTTTCACCGCATCTTTTTTCATGATCTGATTAGCCCGCGCCAGGGTGTTGTAGCACATTGAGCACAGGGTCACCAACCTATCAGCGCCCTGCTCCTTAGCGCGCACAAGATTGCGCACCGGACCCACCTGGTGGATCAAATCGTCGGCGGTAAGTGAATGTACCGCCCCGCAACAATTCCATCTCTCGATCTCTATGACCTCGATACCCATAGCTTCAAGGGAGGCTATGGCCGCCCTGTCGAGATTTTTGGCTTTGGTCTTCAAGGTACAGCCTGGATAGTAACTGATCTTCATTGCTCTCCTTAACTGGTGAATTTTCTAAATGCGGCAACCAATGCGATCTGCGGCATCTCGGCGATGAGTTCGGGAGAAAGCTCAGACGGCTCTATATAGTTATGGCTCTTACGAAGGGCCTGCTGCCGCAGTGCCTCCATGACCTTGGCGATGTCGATGCCTCTTGGGCATTTCACGGAACAGGCATGACATGATGCACACTTCCAGTAAGTATTGATACCGGCCAGTTTTTCTATCAAACCAAATTGGGCCATGTGCATTACCATGCGTGGACTGAAATCCATCTCCTGGGCCATGGGACACATACCAGTACAGGTTGCGCACTGCATGCAAACTTTTACGCTTTGGCCACTCAATTCTTTGAGCTTCTCAATCGAATGAAGCGATTGAGTCTGAGCAGTAATCATTAATGTCATGTCTCTTCTCTTTCTCGATCCAATAAGTTTACCCCGCCCAAAACCATCAGGCGAAAAAAAATACGAGCCCGAACACCGCACCTGTGAATACCAGACACAACCCTTTTTACCGACAGCTGATATTCCACCCAGCAACAGACTCTGTCTTTTAACATTTCTGATAATGTATGTAACAGATTATAATAATATTTCAATAGCATTTATATTCATTTATATCAGCTTATTAAGTTATATGAATGAATGAGCCCTCATTTTTTTTGCCTTAACAGGATTTAACAGGATCCCCACCATCTTCGCTGAAAACATATGGTGCAATTCAAATCACGGAGCTGCTTACGAAAACCAACAACAAAGGTATGTTTTGCGGGGTTGGACCTCAAGTGGTGGTTGCACAAAACATCCTGCTGAGCTATATTGTTTGCTATATTCCCAGTAAGTTATGTTCAAATCACCGATTTATTTTTTTCAGTTGCCCGGCAGGAAAAACGCACCATGAATGCTCCAGCGAAACACATTTGGGATGGCACCGAAAGGCGAAAACCATATAGCTGTCGGAGGGTCACAGATCGCCGAGCCAATCACGAACGACGATGTGATCGACGGGAAGCCACTGAAAAACATTCCCGCGGTCTTTATGGATGGTTACGCTCTCTTGCCAAGGCGAGGTTGGGTGTCGACCGACGGAAATACTTTGATCAACGGATTATTGCTAATAGGCGCAGGTTCACCCCAAGGTCAATGCTTACCAGAGAGGAACTTGCCGATCTTTTAAAATGAGGGCACTTATTGAAAAAGAGCCCATGAATTCCACAAATCTCTCAACAATGTCATTGACCGGTGGAAATGGGCGCCACATTGGTGTCACAATCGGTATTCACCAAGCAGGCATCCTCGCCCGACTTTTTCGCTTCCGATAAAAAGGTGTATGCGGGTGTCTTTACGTTTGAGGTTCCGCTATAGTCAACATCGCGGTTTCGCTTGCAAGTCTTTTCCAGATATTCCCTAATACGTTTTTCCCCTTTGAAAATATGGGTCTCATCCTCAGTCTTCACCATGAGAACAGGAACCTCGCCGATTGACAAGCTTTGCAACAGAGAGCGGTTGACTTCCGGTTGGTAATCAGTAAACTTGACCATACCCGGTACGGCAAGTTTTTCGATCTTTTCGATTGGGTTGAAACGAACGGTGCAGATGTTGTCGGCACCTATCGATTCTATCACTTTTTCGCAATGAGCGCAGGAAGCGGAAAAGAAGAGATACCGTTTAGCCCCATCTCTCTTTCCGTTTACCATCGCCAAACTCCCTGAATCGAGAGATGACCCCCTTGCGGCTGAAGAAGGTCCGAATTGAAGACTGAAACAAGCGACAAGCACGGCAATAAAAATCACCATCCCGCGAACAAATTGGTACATGCCGCAACAAAGATTCAACAGCGCGATCACCGCTAAGATTACCAGACAGTATGAACAGAAAACGGTGGCGATAGAGTACTGAAAAAACACCAGAACCGCTTCTGCGGCAAAACCTGCAAGCAGTAACAACCGGGCCAATTTATGCCAATATTCAGACCCTTTCCTGCCGCATAAAAACAACCAGAAGAGGGCCTGAAAAAATAAAAACCCAGCGATATTGAAGACCAGAGGGGAAACATTGGTCATGCTGTCAACAATCTCACAGCCCTCATTAAAACATAGTCCTTTCGCCCCGGTGTGCAGGAGCACAACCTGTACTGCAGTCAACACGCTCGCCAGAAAAGAAATGATTGCTCGTATCATGAGATATTTTGGCTTTTTTTAAACCATTGTTAATTTGTCTGTTGACAGTTAACCGAGCAATTTCTAAGAATGCGGCACGATCAACACCACCTCGCTATCAGTACCTTTGAAACTCGTTTCTTGTTTTCTAAGAATGAATTCCTAAGGTACTGATCCCCTTTTGTGGGGGGTTAGAGTTGTATTAAAGACAATATTCAGGAGAACTGCAACAGGGAAGAACATGCCGGGTTCCGCCAAATCTTCTAGCTCCACTCTCTGGGTTATCGCCGCTGTGCAGTTTCTTACGCCCTTTATGTTTTCCGCAATCGGTGTGGCTCTACCGAGTATCGGTAAGGAATTTTCGGCTGGTGCTGTGCAACTCGGACTCGTTGAGATGGTTTATATCCTGGCGGTCGCCCTGCTGCTGCTGCCCATCGGCCGATATGCCGATATCCATGGTCGGAAAAATATTTTTCTCTCAGGCATCGTTGTGATTACTGCCGCCACAGTGTCCCTGGCTTTAGCCCCGACCATCGGTTTACTCATATTTTTCCGCTTCTTCCAAGGGATTGGCGCAGCGATGATAACTTCATCGAGTTTGGCTATTCTCTCTTCCTCCTACCCCCCTGAAGAACGGGGAAAAGCCTTAGGTGTGGTTGTCTCCTGCGTCTATTTAGGTATCTCGGCAGGTCCTTTGCTTGCGGGATTGATGATTGATTTTCTCGGATGGCGATGGATTTTCTACTGCGCGGTTCCGGTTGAGTGCATCATTTTGCTTTTCGCTCTTCTACGATTAAAGGGCGAATGGGCCGGAGCCCGAGGGGAACCATTCGACTGGACCGGTTCGCTTCTTTATATTATTGCACTCTTTTGCATCATAGTCGGAGTCCTTCAGGTGCAGGCTTTCTCTGGTGCTTGGTGGCTCGCAGGCCTTGGCTTAATCGTCATGATCATCTTTCTTGCCTTTGAAACTTCCATAGAATTCCCCATTTTCCCTCTTAAAAAAATCATTGCCAACAAGGTATTTGCCCTCAGCAATATCGCCACCTGGCTTAATTATGCCGCTTCGTTCGGCATAACGTTCTTTTTCAGCATTTACCTCCAAGTAATCAGGGGAATTCCACCAAAGATAACAGGTTTCATCCTCATCACCCAACCTCTGCTCATGGCATTGTGCGCACCGATCGCCGGGCGATTGGCCGATACCTACAGCCCGGCTCCCATCGCCACCACCGGTATGGCCCTGTGTACTGTCGCGATGGCCTGCGCCACCTTCATCAACTCTACGTCCTCTATCCTTCTCATCTTCGCCGTTCTCATTATAATGGGAATTGGATTCGGATTTTTCTCAACTCCGAACACCACCGCGATTATGGCCAGTATCGACAAACAGGAGTACGGCATGGCGGCGAGCGTTATAGCCACCATGCGTACTTTTGGTATGCTGACGGCAATGACCCTGATTACGGTACTGCTCTCCTGGTTTCTCGGCAAACAACCCATCGCCCCAGAAACTGGGCCTGTCTTTCTTGTCGCCATGCGGGTAGCAATGACGGTTTTCAGCTTACTGGGAGCGATAGGGATTGTCTGTTCGATAAGCAGGACACGAAAAGATGAGAAACCAAAACCGTGTAAACAGGATTTTGCATGATACCCAGGCGGGGCATACGTCCCTTAACGCACAATTCTCGGTTAAAAAATACGACAATTGTGCTAAGAGTCTCTCTCTGTCTATCGGCGTTAGAAAATTCACAAGGGTAAGAAGTCTCACAATCAACAAAAGGAGAGAAAGGCGACAGTTCGGACGTTCGTTATTCCGGCCTTGTCCATCCTCTAACCAAATATGGAACTCAATTGGCAATGGTATACCTTCGAAGACTTATCCAGTGAAGACCTCTATGCAATTCTCACCTTGCGACAGCAGGTTTTTGTCGTCGAGCAGCAGTGTGCTTATCTTGACTGTGATGGCCTGGACCAAGGTGCCTTGCACCTGGTGGGTTGGCAAAAAATTGAGAGGCACAGCAATCCTCTTGCCTACCTGCGAGTTATCCTTCCAAAGAAGGAGGGGGAAATGCCGGTTATCGGACGACTGCTCACTCATCCGGAAATCAGAGGGAAAGGAGCAGGTGAGACACTCCTGGTACTTGGACTACAGAGAATACAGACAATATATACTGAATCATCAATACGAATTTCTGCTCAGCACTATCTCCTGGATTTTTATCAGCGTTTTGGCTTTGCACCGGTCTCGGATATATATGAAGAGGACGGAATACCCCATATTTCCATGATACTCTCACCACGAGGTCGGTGCCAAAAGTGAACGTATCGCCTGTTTATCCAAGTCTTTCGGTGACCATTTCCCTGAATTTCTTGACTTGCGCCGGTGATGGAATTTCCCCAGAGAGCGCTTCTATTGCCGCCTGCAGATCGCCTACGTAGTTAAAATGGTCCTCACAGATAATGGCAGCCATAGGACCTATACAATCAACCAGACAGGTTTCAAGAACGCTTTTCTGCTCGGCACTGAGTCCTTTGCCAACCAAGGCCTTTGCTTCTGCAGGTTCCCGAGCAGGGGCTGCGACCTGCCCCAATTCGTTATTGAGCGCCTGGAGAATTGTCCAGGTGGTCGGCAGTTGCATACGACGCGAAACAGCCCCTCCCTCCTGAAATCGATAACGAGCATCGCGAATTGTCGACATCAATTCAAGGGCTTCCTGCCCCCGCTTGCTGGAAAAAAATAGATAAACTATTTCCCCCTTATCGAGCATTATTTGGGCACTGCGATTATCCCGTGTTGTAATAAACAAGGTTCCTGTAGCTTTTTTATTGCATAAGACACTAATTTCAAACACAATTTCAGAAAATGCGATATAATCCTGAGTCATAGTCGCCTACCTTTTCCGTAATCTTTCAAACGCCATTTGGAGACTGACCCCCATCCGCTCTATTGCTCTCGCAAGCGCACCGATCTCATCGCTGCGCCCCGTCTCCTTTATCTTGGCACCCAAGTTACCTCTACTGATTTCATCGGCTATAACGGTCAGATTACGGATCGGAGTGCTAAGACGGCTGGCTAGCAAGAAGGCAATCAGCATTACGGTCGCCAGAGTAACAACAAGAAGGAGAACCGCATTGCGCTGTGCTTCGTCTGCAGCAACATAGGCCTCCCGATAATCCTGCTGGACGATGAGGGTCCAGCCCAATTGAGTCTTTTGGGTATATGCTACAATTTTTTTACCCTCTTCGACAAAAATGAAAGAATCGTGATCAAATCTATTTCGCTGTTGCAGAGCAGGATGGGTACTGAAGTCCTGTAACTCAGAGGCAACCGCGCCTTTACCATGGGCAATCAAACGATTCTTATCGTCAAGCAAAATTGCGAAACCGGTCTCACCGATTTTCGTTTTTGTTATGGTTTTCGACAGATCTTCGAGAGTCATGGCAATGGCGATAACACCCAGATTTTTAGCCCCCTCTGCTTTTATCGGCTTGGCCAGAATAAAAGCCGGTTTGCCTGATGTCTTACCCATCAGTACCTGCTGACCAATTGGTTTGCCACCCAGTACCTGTTGAAAATATTCCCGGTCGCCATAAAATGTCTGCGGTTTGCCGTCACTCCGCCCGAGATTCTGGCCATCGGGTAAAATGGTGAAAGCGAGATATATCCATTCATAGGTATCGGTAATAGACTTTAGCACCGGATCCTGTTCTTTGACCTCCATGCCAAGGATGGCCGGAGAAGCGCCGTTTTGTTGCAAGAGCCGAAGATTCATCGATGTCCAATCATCAACACTGCGGCTTAAGCTTTCAGTATTTCCAACAAGGTTTTGAAATATGTTTGCAGTCCATTCCTGTTTTGACTTGTAAATACTGATATACCAAAGACCGCCGAGGGGAATTAGGGCGATCAGACACATGGTTATCAGAATCTGATATAAAATTTTGAACTTCACCTTTTGAATATCTGTTGTTTTGCCTGCCACCATCGTACTCTCTCCGCAATATTTTTTTAATGACGAAAACAGTTAGCTCTCTTTCCAAGCGACAAATGTATCCATTCGTTTTCTCGAACAAATAGTTACGCATTCAAACCACATCTCACTTTAACCTAGCCGATAAACTGTTCCCATGCAAGGCATTTCAAGGCGTCTCAAGTTCCGGAGATAATTTGAAAATATCGAATGAACGTGGAAACGATTGCACAACAGGACCAATAGCACAACAATAGGGTGACCTCGAACAAGAGCGTGGAACCCCAAATTATCGCCAACCAGCTCCGACTACTCGCGACCGGGCCCAGACACTCCCCCAAAAAACATCGCCTCTTTCGCATATTCTGCACACAACAGCTATGCTAAATGTCTAGTAGGAACCAGAAGAGTACGAAACTCTTCTTTTATCTCAGCAAACTTTGCTGCCAGGCTTTAGTAATTTTACATTACCACATATTGCCAATTAAACTCTTAACGCTTTTTGAAGAAAAATCAGAAAAAATCACTATTGCGCCCAAGAGAATTTGTCAAAATCAGATGAATGAGCTAAGTTGGTCAATCGCGATGCGGCTGACACCTTTTGCGGTTGTTTTTTGTTCAAAACGTAACCTGTAAAACACACTAGCTCCTCCTTGTCATTTGTCGTCGCTTTAGGCAGGAATTCACCCGTGTCTCCACTCACGCGGATGTCTTCAGGACAACGGGGTAGCGGCTTCTAATTTTATTAGTATATATCATGAGATCAAATAAAGTAATATTCTTCCAAGCTTGGCCTGAGAGATTCGCTCTCCGACTTACCAATGCGTGCACTCGTGAACCGCAAAACACCTCCATGAAGGTTTTTTTCTTTCTAAAAAGCCTTATTTTGATCGTAATATGCAGTTTTTTTATCCTTTTCACAGACCTGAAAACGTCCAAAGCACTAACTGCCGAACCAGAGGTTCATCTACAACTTTTGTTTTATTCCACCAATGGGCCTTCTTATTTTATCGTAGTCGAGAAAAAATACCAAAAACTCAAGCTGTTTGAACAAAAGGACAGCCTGAGAATGATTAAGGAGTTCACCTGCGCCACAGGCGAAAATCCAGGCACAAAAAAAACCAGCGGCGATGCCCGAACCCCAGAGGGTATCTACCATATTACTGAAATTTATGAAGACAAACGGATCACTGTTTTCGGTAGTCGCGCCTTTCACTTGGACTATCCAAATATTTTCGATGCACACGCAGGGCGTCTCGGGGACGGTATTTTCATTCACGGCACTAACAAGAAACTCAACCCCAACAGCACCAATGGCTGCATAACACTTAACAACAGCGATTTGGATGAAATTGCACCGTATCTTGCAGTAAATACAACCCCGATTATTGTCCTGGACACCCAGTCTGAACTCATGCTAGAAGACAGTCTGCACCTTGAGAAAAACAGCTCGCGTTTTAATGATCTGCTTGAAAACCTCGCCTTAAATCCTGAGACGACTCCAGTTGAGAATATAAAAAACCTCACGTATCTCAGGCGGGGAGAGCAGGTCATCATCTCTGCTAGCTATAAAATATTCGAGGACAAACTCACCCAATACAATGAGCACAAACGGGCGTATTTGGCGAAAACCCCTACCGGCAACTGGAGAACCCTGTATGCCGTTCAAAACCAGGCCCCCCCTCCCACTATTCTGGCTTTGCATCCAACTAAAACTGAGTCGACCAAAAAAATTGGCGACCTCCCAGGAAAAATAAAAGATCTTGAGGTAAAAATCGGTAATACCACACAAAAATCCAATCCTCCTCTGGAAGCAGATAGTCAACCTGTCACAAAGACCAGCACTCTTGTTGCAAAATCCGAAATACCTGGAACGAAAACCAGCCGACCTACCAATATCAAACCGCCTCTTGATAAAAACGAAGAACTACACGCCTTTGTCGAAAAATGGCGCACCGCATGGGCAAATAAAGACATTGACACATATATTAATTGTTACAGCCCTTCCTTTAAAAGCGGCAATCTGAATAGGGAGGGGTGGCGAGCGAAAAAAAGCTATCTAAATAAAAAATACAGTTTCATAACTATCAGTATTCGAAATATCGCTATTGAGTGGACCTCAAACGGGGCCAATGTCACGTTTCAGCAAACCTATAAATCAGATCAACTCCAAAACAGGTGCACAAAAACTCTGCAACTGGTCAACAAGAAAAATCGCTGGATGATTGAAAACGAGCATATTTAGTTTCTTCCTGATTATTCTCGTTCCTAAAAAACATCGCCATACCATGAATACTATTTTTCGCTTTTTCATAGAACCATATCCTGAAACCAAGATGATTCCGTTCCGAGCTCTTCACTTGCTGACTCACTTCGCTATGGCTCTGGTAATGTTCAGTTGCAGCATAAGCCAAGCGGATCCCCTCCAGCAACAGAGACGTCATGATGTCTATCTCGCAAACACCGAGCATGAGTTGCATATTTACCGAATTTTCGGCAAAGAACCTGGAAAAACTCTTATGCTTATCGGCGGAATTCAGGGCGACGAGCCGGGCGGCTATCTGACTGCCGACCTTTATGCCGACATAAGTTTAAAAAAGGGGAATCTCATAGTTGTTCCCAGGGCCAATTTTTATTCAATTTTGTTCAACCAGCGTGATGGATTGACCGGTGACATGAACCGAAAATTTTCTGAAGCAGTTAAAGCTGAAAAAAACATGGAACAGGAGATTGTCACCATTCTTAAAAAGTTAATCAGTGAGGCAGACTGTCTACTCAATCTCCATGAAGGCTCTGGCTTTTACAATCAGGAGTGGATAAGTGAAATTGAAAACCCCGACCGATTCGGACAATCAATTATTTATGACGCCCAGAACTATTATGGTGAAAAACGCCAAACTGCAATAAGCCTCGAAACCCTGGCCAAACGAGTGATAGAAAAAGTCAATCAGCAGGTTGAGAACAG
>JAHJLI010000251.1 GCA_018821785.1 Pseudomonadota bacterium | reverse complement strand
CTCTGAACCTACTGACATCCCCTACTACTATGATTATCCTGAGCTTCAGGATGCCCCTGTAGGTGGACTCAGGCATCACCAGGCGGAAGAGTTCTGTGACTGGGACGGCGGCAGGATCCTGCCCACTGAGGCGCAATGGGAGAAGGCGGCCAAAGGCCCATACCCAGAAAATACATTGTGGCCATGGGGAGATGATTACCCCACGTGTGAGCAGGCGAATTTCAGAGAGTGTTATTTGCAGAACTACTGGGGGCGACCGATGCAGGTTGACACCCTTCCCGCTGGTATTTCATACTATGGATTATACCATGTGGTTGGGAACGCGAAAGAGTGGGTCTCCGACTACTTTGGGGAGAGTTACTATGCTTCAAGTCCTGAGACTGATCCACTGGGACCAGACGCAGGGGAGATGCACAGTATCCGAAGTGGATATTATGATTTTGATTTACCAAGTTCAATAATTGGTCCGATGTATAATGTTTCATTTAGGTTGGCTTGTACCGACAATCATTCTGATTACAGTGGGATAGGATTCCGTTGCGCGAGACATGCGTACTAAGGAGGGACATCATGAAAACTACACTTTATTTATTATTCGCATTAGCAGCGTTTGTTGTTTCTTGTACCATGCAGATTTCCCCCGACGAATCGGAAGAGGCTACTAATGAATATGACATGACAGAGTACCAGGGGCTCTATTTGTACGGTAGCTTGAAAGTCGATGGGTACAAGGCCCCCGATGGTGATGAAATACGGGCCAAATACGATGAAGGGTATGAAGGAAAGCTGCATCTCGGAGATCTGATTACGACTTTAGGATCTCAATGTATCAATGAAATTATACGGGAACAAAGCGGAATGGTGGGTGGTCTCAACTGTTTTGATAGCTCAAATGGAGACAACCCACTGACGGTCGCGTCATTTGTCAACTACGATGAATCAAATTTTACGGGGGCAACCAGTGGCAAAGCAAAGATATGTGCCCAAACATTGTATTTATGTATGGGAAACAAGCTTATGGAGTTGGGCGAAGCAGTTGCACCAACGAGAATAGAGGCAAATGGATTAAGTTACTTGCTTTTTAAAGCCCAAGACAGTAACTACATTCTATCTCGATTCGTGTGGGACAATGCCACAAATTTCTATGAGTATTTAGGGAATTCAACCCCGTCCATTGGTGATACTGGTTATTGCCCTAAGCAAAAACGTTGTTTTTTTCAGTATGTTATTCCTCCACAATCGCCAGAGAACAAGACGCTGGCGTTTTTGACGGCTTATAAACTCTTTGAATACGCAGGGCTTTCTGGTAGTAGACTGCTACATAACCCTTCAGAGCGATTACTCGCTCTCAGTTTTTCAAGTGCAAATAGTCTGAAGTCAGGCACTGAGCCAACTACGGGGGCGATATTTGCCACACAGTACATGGAGGTCATGGAGGGGATTACTGATGCGCTCACGAAGGTCAAGAGCAACCAGACCATTGTTGCACACCAGAGTGTTGGAAAGATAAAGGATTATAAAGACGCTCAGGAGTCGTTCTGGCGAAAAGGTCTTAACTCGCTGACAGGTGCACTGAAAATTCGGTTTGGACAGATGTCTACAGTCGAACAAGTGCCTTGCGGAGTGGATATTTCAAAGCCGACAGTTAGGAAGGCAATTCGTTTTCTTCGTGTCGGGAGGGATGCTGATATCCTCACAGTTGACAGTGAATCGTCTGCAAGATTGCTTGCGAAGGATACGTTGGCGCATATGGCCACAGATTCATCGTTTCCAATGTCTGATGATCCTGAAGAGCAATTGGAGAAGTATTTTCTTGAGCAGGGATTCACTGTGCATGATGTCCATATTGCGGCAAAATACCTCCAAGATGAGGTATTGGCGTTAAAGCGCCTCGTGCCTATTGATCCAGAGAATTCTGAGCGACTTGCCGACATTTCTCCTCTTAGGAATGCACCTGGTGCGGCCTATTGGTATGCCCAGTCAATAGGAATGAGTGCACCTTCAAATACTATGGACTATGAAAATTGGTATAAAGCTGGACCCGGTGTATATCCTCATAGAAGCGCAATTGAACTGTACTCGTATCTAATGGATGGTGCTCTAGTTCTTCTTGATGATAACACCATCTCCATGGATGATGAGCAAACAAAAATGTATGCCTCCATCGGACAATATGGGCGGCATTATGGAGGAGATAGGAAAGTGAAAATCTCCGTGGGCAGCGGGGTAGGTAAGGTATATGGAAACAACGTCTCGCTAATTGGAAATTTCAATAGCGAAAATGGGGTCAGTACTGAGTCTTTAGTCGTGATTAGAGGTGAAGAGGGATATTGGTGTGCTTCGAGGGGCAATGTTGGAGGCATCTCGTGCAATATTAGTGATTTTATCGTTGCAGAAGAGAATGCGATAACTAGCAATGACGACCCGTATGGGAATCCATACACCGAGAGACATCCATTCCATCAGAAAATCAGTACACGCTGGAGAGGAAGCGACAAATACTATGTATACCGCAGGACTCTAAAAGAGGGCTATCAGTTACTAACCGGATACGATGCAAAATCTCTTGCCGGCTCGACCATTGTGGTTCCAGGAAACGGAGCGCTGATTTCAGAATCGGAGCCAATTGTGGAGAGAGATCCCGATAATTGTGGGTATCGACAATATGATTGTAACGATTTCCCTGAGAAACTTGTGCCACCTCTCGAAAATGAAACTATTGAAAACGGAGATCAATATGAGAACTCATGGAAAGTGTATCTTGAGCTAGCAAGAATCGCCGCAGCTCGTGCGGATGAACTTGGTGAAAAACTCATTCAGTCTGGCCTCGATATGGATCTTCGCGCAGAGGCTGCTGTTACCGAGCTTGAGGGTATTTGTGGTGGCTCTATTAATGTAGGGGATATTTTTGGTTCTGGATCTTGCGCTGGGGAGGAGGGTTGCAGTGTGTTGGAAGAGTTTTCCTCTTCGGACCCTAGTCTTCAGTCCTGTCTCCCGAATGGTGACGACGAGTACGATTACGTTTCGCTGGGAAATGAACTCTGTCTGTGGAAAAAAAATACTGCAGAGAAGTGGTGTGAGTGCCCTGTCGGAGAGAGTTGTCCGAGTAGATGCCCCATACCTATGGCTCCAGGAAAGACGTGCCAAGCAGTCTTTAATGGGTTGGGCTTAGACCTTGAGCAGGACTATGAACATATCGATGTTCAGAAATCCTTGAATCTTACAAGAGGGGTGCCTCCGATAACCACTGTAACCACTGAAACGATAGAAACGCCTTGCGAACAGGCTGCGAGATTGCGCGAGAAATTCGAAGATGGAACGCCTATAGATGAGACTGATTGGACACAGCTTCTAAATTGGTTCAACAAGAGATCAATTGCAGCAGTTCAGGAAAAGGTCCAGGTCCGCCTGGATCCGTTCTTCCATTACACTGTATTGATGGATGGAGCACCTCTATATTCCACTTTTCTCGACATTAATGGAAATTTATGCCCAAATGAAACACCTTGGAAACCATTCGACGGTACTAATAATCCAGAGATTTCGTGCCACCATTGTGATGGGAGCAATGACTGTGGTGTCGGCCAGGAGTTGGATCAATGGATTATTGACGAATTTGAATTCAGTAACGGTGGAAATACCGTCTACCCTGTCGCGGAGAGAATCAAGTGGGGAGTGAAAGTCACGAATGTGTTCAAAGTCATGGGTCTGCTCGCTGGTTCTTTTAAAAATTTCGGATATCCAGCCTTTCATTACCGGGGATATAGTAATGTCAATAAAGTTCAATCACTTGACCATCTCTGGTTGCCTGGTTACACAATCCCTTCTTCCGCATACGACACCTTTCCCGCAAGGATAGTAGACCAGAAAACTGTCGCAATTTATGCGGACGGTGGGGATCCCTATCAGATCCCCGCTACTTTGGGCGGTGGCTATAATTTAACTGTCAATTCTGATGGCGATACATTAGCGACAAAACTCGCTAATCTGAGACTTGACAGAAAAGGGGATTTGTTCAATAAAACCGCCTGGGAAATCATGGGGACCATGAATAGAGAATATACAAAGACCTATTGTGTCAATGGAGCTTGGATTACCGACAATAATTGTACTGGGACTCGCAAAGAGATATTCGCGTTCGACGGATATAGATATTTTTCTTCAACAGATGAAAGCAACAACCTGTCGTATGATGTTTCATTCAACGTGCTGGATAATCTTTTTGACGCCGAAGGTGATAGTAAACTGAGAATAAAATATATTTTAGAGCACCCTGAAATGTATAGCTCAGCAATAACGAATCAACCTGATATCGAAGTATTTGGTGATGTTTGTACTGATGGGATTAATATCGGCTATGATTTTAAAATAAAGCGAAGCTATTGGGAAGATGATGAGGAGCACAACGACGTCGATCAAAATGTGAATCTATGCTTCTCGCCACAAATGCTCTTCGATACCATGGATTTTGTATGCAGTATCAACGCTGGAGAGGCGCCCTCGTGCTCATCGAG
>JAHJLI010000250.1 GCA_018821785.1 Pseudomonadota bacterium | reverse complement strand
GGAAAAAGAGCAGTGTTTGAGTGGATATGCCAATACCGCCCCTATCGCTGCCACTGGATGAGAAACTAATAATGACCATCCCCATGTCACCAAGAAAGCCAAGGAGTACGTGAGCATGATCGAACCCAAGGAGTTCCTCATCGTCGGCGCCAGCCTCACCAAACTCAAAAATGAGCACGGAGTGGGCCTAACCACCATAGGAACCTACGCAATAAAACGAATCGACACCGATTACCTCCTGGAGGAGTAGGGGGATGGCTCGTCAATGTTCGTGCCCCCAATACAGAGCCCTTACAGGTTTTCCTCACCCCGATAATAATAAATCGCTAAAAACTGGTGAAGCCGCGCATATCTATGCTGTTGCAACAGGTGGAGAAATGCACATTGAAAGCCAAACTCCTGAACAAAGAAAAGATATAGGCAATGGGATTTGGATGTGTGGTACTCACGCTAGAAAGATTGATAAAGATGCAGAAAAGTATCCTACTGAGGTTTTAAGAAATTGGAATGAAGAGCACGAAAAATGGCTTTTCAATGTACAATATAAACCCAGACTTCCAAAAATTGAGTTTGTGAACATTATGGGTTTTGTTATCAATCGCTTTTATATTGCCAAGATCACTCCCCCAAATAAAATCCGTCAGGCGGAAATCAGCAAATGTGGTTTGGCGGTTATATTTTGTGTGCTGTGCCCTCTAGTATTTAGTTTGAGTTGTAGCAAGTCCACCTCCAAAGGCCATAAGGACGACCCTTTGCACAAACCAAATCCAGTGAAAAAACGGGAAATGCTAACCAAGGTTGAGAAGAACAAAAATCCGCCAAGCTCTATCCCCCACAAAGAAATTCCAGGGTCTGTTCTCCCGCAAAAACTCTCAAAACAACTGAGGCGCTCCATTCATCCCAGGAAGTGCCCATCTTCGTTAGAGAGTACATCCCTCAGCAATTTCATTTGTTTCCCTTTCCTTAATCTTGTTGCAGATCGGTTTTATTCGGGTACCTATGAGTATAAGGTATCTGAGCGCGAAGCCTTTCTAAAGGAGCTATTTAAAGGATTCCCAGGCCTCACCACTCGTTATATGCTTTTTGTAACAGAGGATTTGCATGCGCACCCAAAGCTTTTTGGGAGCACTCATCTTGTGTTTCGTCCCAATATGTACAATTGGCGAAAACAGGTCAGTGCCTATTTTGGTATGAAGAGCGGGCAGAAGGCATATTCCTGGAAATATATGAAATTCTGGGGAGACACGCTAAACAGCGCCATTTTCTCTCAATCCAACTTCAATGTGGAACTTGAAGGGTGCGAGCACGCAAAGAAAAAAAACTACCCAGGACACTTTGCACCATACATGTTGGCGCCAATGATTTCCTATACTGGTCCCATGAAAGTACTTCTGAAAAAGAAACTGCCTATGTTCACAGGAGGAACTTTGAATGTAGAAGCGGCGGTTCGTTTTCCAATTACTAAGCATCTTGACCTTGTTTTGGTGCGCGGAGGTGCGTCAGCCAAAATCAACTTGGAATTGAAAGCATTTAACGACGTTAATTACACTAAAGATACTTACGATGTGCTCTTTCCCTTGTTAAGCCTTGATTCCTTCATGTTAATGCGTTGGAGATTTAAGGACCCTGCTGTAAAACGGGCCAATGCCTCCTCACGGCCAGAATTTAACGGATTAAAGGAGTACACGTTCCATGAAAGTGCTATCAATTTCAAGCTCACGAGCCAGCGGAGAATAAGCGACAAAAAGAATCTCAAGCCATTGGTGTTTTACACTTATATCAGAGTCTACCTGATCTGGAGGAAATACGACGTTTGTCTCATGGACAGCTCCCTTCAGACACCAGAGAAATCCTATGAACCATCATATAGAAATGATGAAGGTTAGGGCTTTTTATTCACTCACGAAAACAAACTCCACGCAATGAGGAGGTTTGGTCATCCAGGAGAAATCCGCACCCGGTTTAAGGAAAATAGAATCAGCGTTTTCTGCTTTTACTTGGCCTTCTTACTCAAAACAAACTTGTACCGTTTTTTGCTGTAATTATCGATCACATACAAGGTCACAGAATCATTGACTTTGTTTTTGAGCTTAATGAGGAAGTGATTTTCCAGTAATCCCGACTCATTGGAAAACTTATATTTTACATTTTTTGCTGAGATTGCCATTTTCTTCTTATTTTTATTGAAGAGTACAAAATTGAAATGTTTGCTCTTTGCCGATTCAGGATCTGGCCTATTGATTACTACAGATAGGTTTCCGCCCTTGGCGAACTTATGTGCCTTGAACTTGCTCTTGACCCAACTCTTGCTCTTGAAATTTAGTTTCGCCATTTCTTTAATGCTATTAAGTGCTTTTTGACTCATTTCGTCATGGCTCTCATACCGCAAAGAGATATACCCGGTCCGGGCTTTCAATACTTTATGTGGCAGGATGTCATATCCCGGAGAACTTAGATTAAAAACATTGTGCTCCCGGATATACTCGTCCATTTGTTTTGCAGAGCGTTTGGCGACATCAGATAATGTCATAAGCCTATTTGATAACTCCATGACTTCGCTTCTCATTCTTTTGTATTTATCGCAAAATGTGATTCCTTCTTTTGGGCACATTTCGGGAGAAACAAGCTTCAAAAATTTACCT
>JAHJLI010000249.1 GCA_018821785.1 Pseudomonadota bacterium | reverse complement strand
GCACACTATGTGCTATTGTCGTTCCTACAACTTATGACAAGGAGGACGACATGGCACCACGATACAAAGTAACATTAACCAAAGATGAGCGACGGAAACTGGAGGCCATATCAACAAAAGGAAAACGAGCTGCTCGTACTGTATTATATTCTCGCGCGTTACTGCTACTTGATGCGGGAGAATATGGTCCTAAGTGGTTTGTCGAGAAGGTTGCAGAAGCATTGGGGATAACTTCTCGAAGCCTCGAACATTTAAAAAAGCGATTCGTCGAGCAAGGTCTTTCTGCCGCCATTGAACGTAAAGAACGGATGACACGTCCACGCGAGATCCTGTTTGGGGGCGATTTTGAAGCACAACTTTTAGCTCTGGCTTGTTCAGAAACACCCGAAGGTCGAAGTCGGTGGACTGTTCGACTTTTGGCTGAGAAGATGGTTGAGCTGAATATTGTGCCGAGCGTTTCCCCTATGACGGTATGTAACACTTTAAAAAAAATGAACTTTAGCCTCACCAAAGCAAATACTGGAAAATACCGCCAGACCAAAACGCAAGCTTTGTAGCGGCTATGGAAGATGTCCTTGAAGTTTATGCTCGCTCGTACGATCCCAGATATCCAGTGTTGTGCATGGATGAATCGAGTATGCAACTGATCGGGGAGGTGCAACAGCCTGTTCCTGCAGCACCAGGTCATCCTGTTCTTGTGGATGATGAATATGTTCGCAATGGAGTTGCCAACATATTTATAGAAGTAGAAACGCTTGGAGGGAAGCGAAAGGTAAAAATCACTGAGCGACGGACCCAAATTGGCTGGGCGCATTTCATCAGAGAAATGCTTGAAGAACGGTATCAAGATGCCGAGAAGATCGTTCTGATTATGGACAACCTCAATACTCATACAACTGCCTCCTTGTATTTGGCTTTTCCCCCAGAAAAAGCAAGGGCCTTAGCGAACCGATTGGAAATACACTACACGCCAAAGCATGGAAGTTGGCTCAACATTGCAGAAATTGAACTTAGTGTTTTAAAACGACAGTGCCTTGCTGTTCGAATTGATTGTATCGAAAAAATACGGGCAAAAGTGATGGCATGGAATAATGATCGAAACAATAGGCAAACAAAGGTTGACTGGCATTTTGAAACAGTTGATGCTCGTACCAAACTGAAACGGTTATATCCGAAGTATTAAATTTTACTGTGTACTAGTGTGTTGGAATAATAAAAAAATTTTTAAACTTCAATTAGGAGATTTGACAAGTGGATATCATGGATCTTAAACGTTGTTCCCGTTGCGTCCTTCCTGAAACGTTCCCTGGCATTAAATTCGACCAGGAAGGTATCTGCCAGTTTTGCAAACAGGCCGAAACTCTCCAGAACATAGTCAAAAAGAAAGAATCTCGATTAGATGATCTTGGAAAACTCCTAGATAATTATAGAGGTAAGGGGAGATATGACTGTATGGTTCCGTTCAGCGGTGGGAAGGATAGCGCATATGCCCTTTATCTCTGCAAAAAGAAGTTCGGGATGAATCCCCTTGCTTACAATTTCAACAATCACTTTCAGACCGATGTCGGGCGAGCGAATGTCGAGAAGGTGCTCAAAGGATTGAACGTAGACCTGGTCTCCTTTACACCCAAATGGGAAATTGCCAAAGAACTCAGTCTCAGGGCGTTGGAAAAACGCGGTGACTTCTGCTGGTTCTGTAATACCGGAATTTGGTCTACCTCTATCCAGCGAGCACTGATCGAAAACATCAGACTCATAGTCTTTGCTGATGGTGAATTTGATCTTGAGCGCTATTTCACAGGAAAGATCAACGAACTCCAATTTCGAGAGGTGGTGCAGGAAAGGATTCCTGAAACCGAATTCATCGGTAACGCGCTCACCGCCGAGGAATTAAAGATATTTGGACTTCCTTTGAAGGCAGAGTTGGATAAGATTGACATTGTTTTCATGGGACACTACATGCCTTGGGATAAGGGTGAGATTGTCCAGCTGCTCAAAGATGAACTAGACTGGCAGGAAGGCGTGGTCAAGGGCAACACTACAACATTTGAACATATCGATTGCTGGGCCAGTAGCGTTCGCGAATATCTGAAGTTCTACAAGCATGGATTCGGAAGAAAATCACAATTGGCGAGTATTGCGCTACGAGACAAGAAGATATCACGAGAGGAAGCATATAACGAACTTCCCAAGGACGGTTTTATTCCAGAAAGCCTCCCGGATTTCTGTAAGACATTTGGAATTACTGAGCAGGAACTGTTTATAATCATGGAGCCGCACAGGAATCCAAAGCTTAAAAAAATAGCCAGTTGAGCCTGCAAAGTTGAAGGTAGATTGAGTCTATTAAGATGATTTTTTGTTGTAAAATTAGCTAGTGCGATCATTATGTTTTTAAGACTTTCGCCCTGTAGTAGACTGTTGTCATCGATTGGCTTATCATTGGGGTTCTTCCGAATTTAAAGAATTTCTAAAGGTTTCATGAAAAGGTGGTTATTGAGGTAGGTTGAAAAAAGTGGATACCAAACTAATGTACAAATAAATACATTGCGGAGATGCCCCATGGAGAAAATACCGAACGGAAAATACACAAAAGAATTCAGAGACGAGGCTGCTAAACTTGTCACCGTCAAAGGTCCCCGCGCATTATTAAGCCGTTCGCCGAACGCACGACACTGAACGCGATTTTAATTCTTGTAAATATAGCAAGATGACTATAGTGATTTCAAATTTCAATGTCGGCCAATCAGGTTTGGGTCCTAATAAGCGAACTTGAATAGCCAGACTCAGGAAAGTTTTGGCAGAAGTCAAGATGGAGCGGGATATCATAAGAAACTGGGTTACTGCTCACCAGTTTCTTATGCAAGGAAGTATTTTAAAGAAAAGAAGACAACAGAGAGGTTCGGTATCCACTATTGACGACTGACCTCAGGCCAAACAGGTGTGTTGGACCGAGGATATCAAGCACATCATTTGTTCGATCAACGGTAGCAGGATGGATGACATTTTATTTGCCGCATTAAAGAAGCTACGCATAAAGAGATTCTTAAAGAATTTCCTGTGCATAATAGTTCCATGTTTTTTTTGATGTAATGGTTTTGTTTGGAACTCCCAATGTTAATCAAACCCAAAAGCCTATTCACCTTGTTGACTATAATATTGAGGGAAAATCTTACTTGGTGGCCACAGATCGTTTTGACTTGTCAGCTGAGTAAGTAGCGCTGGTATACAAACTCCGCTGGGACATTTAAAGTTTTTTGAATGGTGGAAACAGCACCTTAAAGTATATCGCCTTTTTGCTAGAAGTAAGAATGGCCTGATGGTTCAAGTCCTCTCTGGTCTTATCACCTTTTTTCTTTTAGCTATCTACTGCCAAGGACAACACGGGAAATCTGTTTCTATTCGTCGTGTAGGACAGATCCGCAATCAGATTCGGAATGAAGCAACACAACAAACTGTGGAGCAAACAGCTGTCTAAACTCGGAAACAAAGAAAGCACCTTAAACGATTAAACAAACCACTTGCAACTTTCTAACCGGACATTAATGAGATAACAGCGCCTATTTAGAAAAATTCAGTCTTTCAAGAAAGCTAGCAAAAGGGGACAATAAGGTTTATGTATCATTGTATTCAGATAGTAATACTGGACCGCTGAGAATTGATATAGGCAAAAAACCAGTAAGGTATGAGATTTTCTCACTTGAATTACGTACCATTCGCATCGCTACAGGAAAATAGAAGGCCAGGGATTGCAACGATAATGGCAAATTCAGTGCACATAGTTATTCCGGCATATAATGAAGCTGCTGTAATCGCCGATGTTGTCCGCGAAGTAACAGCTGCTGGGGACTATACCATCATCGTTGTTGATGACGGCAGCCCTGATGCTACCTTTGAAACGGCAAGGTCGTTGCCTGGTGTCGTTGCCCTTCGCCATAAGATAAATCGCGGCAAAGGTGCGGCGACCAAAACCGGGATAGTCGCTGCCAACAAACTGGGAGCGGAAATTATTGTCACTATTGATGGCGACGGGCAACACGATCCTTCTGATATTGAGGCATTGATCGAGCCAATCCGTGCCGGCGATTGTGATGTGGTTCTTGGGACACGGCCGAAGGTGAAGGGAGAAATGCCGTTTATTAAAATTATTGCCAACAAAATCGGCAATATTGTAACATGGTTGCTTTATGGCATACATGTTTCCGATAGTCAGTCGGGGTTCAGGGCATATTCGCATTTTGCGGCAACCATCATTGATACCAAGGCCGACAAGTATGAATACGACAGCAAGGTTATTAGGGAAATAAATAACAACAGGTTGAGATTCACCGAGGTGCCGATCAAGGTGCGTTATACCGAGTACTCAATGGGTAAGCCACAGAAGCAGGGGTTTATCAATGGAATCAAGACGCTTGTTCGAATGGTCTGGGGCATGCTTGTATAAATAATACTGGAACAGCTGTAACAATGAAAATACATCTTTATCAAATTATTATTATATGTATCTCTTCCGTGATGCTTTTCCAGGGGGCGAGAGAATTTTTTAAACGCGAAACAGGGCAGACTTTTCTGAAGTTTGCCGTGCGGGTCATCGTTTGGGGGGGGATGGGAGTGGTTGCCGTATATCCTAATTCAACGATGCATTTTGCTAAGTTGATTGGTATTGAGGGCAATATCAATGCGGTCATCCTCACTGGCTTTCTCTTGGTTTTTCTTCTTATTTTTAAACTGCTGTCGGCCATTGAAAAAATCGAACAGAATATTTCCGAGCTGACCCGGAAGGAGGCTTTAAGTCACCTCCAAGAGCAGGTTCCGCCGGATGAAAAGCCGGATGATGGGCAATAAACCGCTTCTTCCTTATGCCCTGATCGGGGTGCTTGTAATTTGGAGCCTTGTCTCGATTGCGGCTCTGGGTGGGATGTACAAGCTGTGGTGGGAGCGGGAGCGGGTGAATTACCTTGGCAAGACCATCGATGTACAAAGAAGCGCAGTCTTGCGCACTGCCGGCCTGCCCGAATCACTCCTTGATGTCTATAAAACCATTGACAAGACCTGGCCGCGAGATATCACCTACACCGCTACCGGTGACCACAATCAACTTTCCTATCTTAAATACCTTTTAATTCCGAGGATTCCTTCAGGATCGGCTGAATATTCTGTCGATGCTGGGGGTACGTTTATACCAGTCACTGCCACTGTTTTGCCGGTCGAGCCAAAAAAGCAGGAGGCTTCCATCTTCGCCCTGCTTGGTTCGCTCTTTATTTTGGGTGGGATCACTCTGGCTCTGAAGAGGTGGCTTAAACAAATTCCGTTCAGCTTTCCCGAACTGTTCGGTTGCACATTACTGGTCTGCATGGGCTGTGTTGTGTTGTCACGGGTGGTCTTTGCCGTTGCCGTTCCGGCTTTTTATCTGTTAGCCTTTATCGGTGTGGTCAGTTGGGCCTGGCTTTTTCTTGGGCAGCATAGCCGCAAAAGGACAAAGGACCTGCCGGTTCTCTCAGCCGGTTTTACCCGCAAAGATTATCCTCAGAGCGGCCTGACAAAGATCTGGCAATTGTTTCTTGTCCTCATCATTGTTTTCAGTATCCTCTGGGCCTGGCTCATGTCGGTTATTGTCGTGCCGGACGACTGGGACGCTTGGGCCATTTGGGCCGCCAAAGCCAAGGTGCTTGCTCTTGGGCATGGGCGGCTTATTGATGTCAGCCATTTCGGCCATGCCGATTATCCCCTATTATGGCCGTCGGTATGGGCCTTTGCCGGTTGGTTTGGTGGCGGCTGGGAGGAGATGTGGAGCAGGGGCTGGGGGGGCATATTCCTGCTGTTTTCAGTTTGGGAGATTGCTGTTATCGTTGAGCGTTTAACCGGGCGGAGAAATCTTGGACTGCTGGCCGGCGCATTGTTCGTTTCAATGCCCATGGTGCCTTTGATCGCCTCCTGGAGCTATGCCGAAGCTCCTTTTTGGCTGTTGCTCATAGCCTGTTGCGGCTGCCTGGCATTGCGAGAAAGAGAAGACCACCGTATGGTTACTGTGGTGGCGGCACTGCTTGCCACTGCAGCGGCCTATACCAAGAATGAAGGGGTGATGTTTGCAGGTTTTGTCGGGCTTTGGATCTTGTTCCTGCCAGGCCGCAACCGTTTTCAAGCCATGATGGTATTTCTCGGAATATTTACTCTCTGCTATGCACCATGGATGATCTGGACCAAATATGTAATGCAGTTTGGTTCCCACGCCACGTCCGGCTTGCACTTTGATATCGAAAGTATTCGAAGGGCTGCGCATCGGTTGCCGGCAGCGGTCGAAGCGATAACCAGAATGTGGGGCGATATCAAACAGTGGAACATCGTTCTTTGGCTTGGCTGTGGCTTTGCCCTCTTCGGTGTGCGCAAAGGTTCGTGGCGGGTGTGGCTTTTCCCATTGCTTACAATGCTGCTCGGCTATTTTATTATCATTGTCTTTCACGAGGCGGAGATCTACTGGCAGGTTGGCACCTCCTGGAATCGTCTGACCGTCCATATTCTGCCTTTCCTACTGATCTGCATGGTCTGCCAAGGGGAGGAGATTCTTTATCCAGATAAAGGGGGGAGCTATGTTCTACCTTTCAAGAGCGGTCGTTGAGCTTGTTGCGCCGTTTCCTTTAAGTGTTGTTCTGCTGGTTTTAGCCTTTCTATTATTAGTGATTCGTAAGGTGAGGCTGGGGGCGCTCTGCCTTGCATTGGCTCTCTTTCTGCAGATATTCTTTGGTTACGGTTTTCTGGTGCGGGAACGGATTGCAGGTATTGAAGCCCTTTATCCAGCAATAACCGAGGCTGGTCTGGTCGAACTAAAGGCTAAACAGGTAAAATACATCGTGGTCCTCGGCAGTGGTCATGTCTCAGACAGCCGGCTATCCTCTGTGAGTCAGCTAGGAGGCTCCTCATTATATCGGTTGGTTGAAGGAATACGCCTTTTGCAGCTGAAACCTGACGCCAGGCTGGTTGTTTCCGGCGGAATCGGTTATGACCCGGTGGCGAATGCCGAGGTTGTCGGCCGGGTGGCGGAAAGTATCGGAGTAGCCAAAGAGAGAATTATCATCGAAAAGCGCCCGCGAGATACCTTGCAGGAAGCGGAAATGCTCTTCCCGCTCCTTGGGCAGGATGCCTTTGTCCTGGTTACCTCGGCAATGCATATGCCACGAGCAATGAAAATATTTCAGGATCGTGGTATGCGCCCAATTGCCGCGCCAACCGATTATGTGATGAAGCGGGAAGTTGTCGAACCACCCGGTCGGCTGTTTCCAACTACCTTCAATCTCGATTTGTCGAGGAGAATTCTTTATGAATGGCTGGCTGAACAGTGGCTGTTCATCAAGAAGTCTGTCGAGAAGTTTTCACGGTGATGGATTGATAAAATTCGGCTTGCTTTGTTTCAGTTTTTTTGGCATCGCACTTCGGAAGAGGACCTAAAAGAAGTGAGCATGCCATGCACCAGATGTTGATAATGGCGGCGCATGGCATGCATCTTATTTGAGTATCTCAGCAAAATAATCAATCGTCGGTCGCAGACCTTGCTCTAGCGTGATCTTTGGCTCCCAGCCCAGCTTTTCCCTGGCCAGAGTTATGTCCGGTTGCCGTTGTTTCGGGTCATCTGACGGGAGAGTGGCGAAGGAAATTGTCGATTTTGAATTGGTCATTTGGATGACTTTCTGGGCCAGTTCGAGGATGGTAAATTCCCCAGGATTGCCGGTATTGACAGGACCGGTAAAGTCATCGGGGGAACCCATAAGGCGTACGAAAACTTCGATAAGGTCGTCAACGTAGCAGAAAGACCTGGTCTGGTTGCCTTCACCGTATACGGTAATCGGTTTATCCTGCAATGCCTGGACGATGAAGTTTGAAACGACACGGCCGTCGTTCGGGTGCATGCGTGGGCCGTAGGTGTTGAATATCCTGGCGACTTTTATCCGTAAGCGATGTTGCCTGTGATAGTCAAAAAACAGTGTTTCGGCACAGCGTTTACCCTCGTCGTAACAGGAGCGGATGCCGGTTGGATTGACATTGCCCCAATAGCTTTCCGGTTGCGGGTGGATCTCCGGATCGCCATAGACCTCGCTGGTGGAGGCCTGAAATATTTTGGCTTTGATTCGTTTCGCCAGGCCAAGCATGTTGATAGCACCGTGGACTGAGGTCTTGGTGGTCTGGACCGGGTCGTGCTGGTAATGAATCGGCGAGGCGGGGCAGGCCAGGTTGTAAATTTCATCCACCTCGATATACAACGGAAACGTCACGTCGTGGCGGATCAGTTCAAACCGTGGGTTGTCAAGGAGATGGATGATATTTAGTTTGGCGCCGGTGAAGAAATTATCGATACACAGCACCTCATGGCCATCCCGTATCAGTCTTTCACATAAATGAGAGCCGAGAAAGCCGGCCCCGCCGGTTATTGCTATCCGCTTATTGGTATGCATGTTGATCTCTCGTGGTTGACTATGAAAGCTGAGTGTTTGTTGTTATAAAACCTTGTGTTGAGGATATACCATAGCCAGGCTGATTGCAAATTTAACCGGATTTTTTTCGGCGATGGCGCTTTACCCGATATTTAGGTTCGACTGTTAGACCATCTACTTCGCTTAGAATCTGCAGATAAGTAGTATAGCGGTCGTTGTTGATTGCCCCAGCCGCCAGGAGATGACTTACGGCGCAGTCCGGTTCGTCACGGTGTCGGCAGTCGCGAAAGCGACAACCTGTTTCTCTTGCCGGCTCAAAACCCGGGAAATATAGAGCCAGTTGCCGGACATCGATCGCTACCAGGCCGAAATCATTAAATCCGGGGGAATCGACCAGCTCTCCACCGCCAGGAAGGGTATGCAGGGTGGAGACGGTGGTGGTGTGACGGCCACGCTTGGTTGTCTCATTGATTTCCCCCGTCTGCAGGTTAAGTGCGGGCAGGAGGCCATTGAGAATGGAACTTTTACCAACTCCGGTTGTACCGACGAAAATGCCGCGGAGGCCTTCGCTGAAAAGACCCTTGAGTTGTGAAAGACCGGTGCCGGTGATAGCACTCATTGACAGCGTTGTCAGGGATTCGCCGTAAGTCAGCTGGACTTCGGAACGGTAGGCGGCAGAACACGGCAGATCTTCTTTGTTGATTATGAGGACCGGCCTGAGCCCGGTAGCCCTTGCGGCAACGATCGCCCGGTCGATGAAGCCCAGTGGTGGCAGTGGCTCGCAGGAGACGACGATGCAGAGTATATCCAAATTGGCGCCGACCAGATGCACGCCACCACGGGCATCCATGCGCGACAGTTCGGATTTCCTCTCCAGTCGGGTAAGGATTTCGTCCTGGATTATTACCTGGTCACCGACCACATGCCCGGAATTGCGTTTTACCCGAACCGTTCTTCGGTCATTGCTTGTCGCAAAAAAGACTTCAACCGCTACCCCGTAGTGGGCGACGATCAGTCCATTCTCGCCGGTATCTGACTGCTGTGTTGTATTCAAAGTTCTCCTTAATTGTTCATTGATGGATAAATTATTCAAGGTATTATACAATCTTTTCCGTTAGAGTTAAGATTATTTATTACGTGATGGTAAAGTCTCAATGTCCTGCCTGCAGTAAATCAAGCAGCTGTTTAAAAGGAGCAAACCATGTTTTTAGATCTCTTGAAAAAAAGAAGAAGCATCAGACAATTCACTGAGCAGCCGATAGAAAAGGAAAAAATTGACCTGCTGGTCGAGGCTGTGCTGCGCTCCCCCTCCTCGCGCGGACTCAACCCGTGGGAGTTTGTGGTGGTTACCGATCAAGAGCGCATAAACAATTTGGCAAAAGCCAAGGCGCACGGCTCGGTGTTTATGAAAAATGCACCATTGGCGATAGTCGTTTGCGGTGATCCTGCCAGAGGCGATGTGTGGATCGAGGACTGTTCAATCGCATCCATTATAATTCATTTGGCGGCCACCGATCTGGGGCTAGGCAGCTGTTGGATTCAGATTCGTCGGCGCGATCACGATGGCAAAATATCAGCCGAGGAATATGTGAAGAATCTTCTGGGAATCAGGGAAAACCTGATGGTCGAGGCGATAATTGCTATTGGCTACCCGAAAGAGGAGAAACCTGGCCATCCACTTTCCTCCCTCCCCTTCGATAAAGTAAGTTATTTGTAGGGGGAGGAGTGAGGTGACAGGGGTGGGTTTTTAGTTTTTTGGTAATTTTGAGAGGTGCGGCATGACATATTTCCACGATCCTGATCCGCAAGAGACCGAGGACTGGCTCGATTCCCTGGCGGCAATCATTGACATCGAAGGCGGGGAAAAGGCCGATTATCTACTTGGCCGGTTGACAGCAAGAGCCCGTGAATTGGGTGTGGCAACCTCTCCCGGCCTGTTGACGCCTTACTGCAACACCATTCCGCCAAGCCAGGAGGAACGCATTCCGGGGGATTCGTTGATTGCCAGAAACGTTGCTGCCTACGTTCGTTGGAATGCCATGGCCATGGTGGCACGAGCCAATAAGGACGGCAAGGGGCTCGGCGGGCATATCGCCACCTATACCTCGGTATCGGCGATGTACGAGGTCGGTTTCAACTGGTTTTTCCGAGGACCCAAAGTGCCGTTTGGGCCTGACATGATCTATTTTCAGGGCCACAGTTCGCCGGGTGTGTATGCCAGGGCCTTTGTTGAGGGCCGACTGGATGAAGAACATCTGGCAAACTTCAGGCAAGAGGTTGGTGGACACGGCCTATCGTCCTACCCCCATCCCTGGTTGATGCCTGATTTCTGGCAATTCCCGACGGTCTCCATGGGGCTGGGGCCCATGGCAGCCATTTACCAGGCCCGCTTTATGCGATACATGGAGAGCCGTGGCTTAAAAGACGCGGGGGATCGAAAAGTCTGGGTATTCATGGGTGATGGCGAGTCCGATGAACCGGAATCACTTGGCGCTCTGACGCTTGCCGCCCGTGAAAATCTTGATAATCTCATCTTTGTCGTCAACTGCAACCTGCAGCGACTAGATGGGCCGGTGCGCGGCAACGGCAAGATCATCCAGGAACTGGAAGGGCGGTTTCGCGGTGCCGGTTGGCATGTCATCAAACTCCTTTGGGGCAGTGAATGGGATGTTATTTGGCAACGGGATAAAGAAGGTCTGCTACTCAAAAAATTCGGCTCTATGGTCGACGGTGATTTCCAGACTATTCGCGCCCGGGGCCCGGAGTACCTGCGCCACAAGGTTTTTGGCGATGATCCCCGGCTCATGGTCTTGGTTGAGGATATCAGTGATAAAAAACTTTGGCAGATGACCCGCGGTGGCCATGACCCGCGCAAGGTCTTCGCCGCCTACTCGGCGGCCATGCACCACAAGGGCCAGCCCACCGTCCTTTTGATCAAAACCATCAAGGGTTTTGGTATGGGCCAGGCCGGGGAGTCGGTAATGGTCGCCCATAATGTCAAAAAAATGGACGTCCAGTCCCTGAAGGAATTTCGCGACCGTTTTCACGTGCCGCTCGGCGATGATCAGTTGGTCGACCTGCCGTTTATCCGGCCGCCGGAGGGCAGCCCTGAAGCGACCTTTATCAAGGAACGGCGCGCGACCCTCGGCGGCCCGGTGCCTTTCCGGGATAATGCCCATTTGCCACTTTCGGCCCCACCCCTTGATTCCTTCAAGGCGCTCCTCGCTTCATCGAAGGACCGTGAGCTGTCGACGACAATGGCCTTTGTCCGGCTCCTCGGTATGCTGGTGAAGGACAAGACCATTGGCAAGCATATCGTCCCTATTATTCCCGACGAGGCGCGTACTTTCGGCATGGAAGGCTTGTTCCGGCAGCTTGGCATCTACGCCCCCAGTGGGCAACTCTACGAGCCGCAGGATTCCGAGACCGTTTCCTGGTACCGCGAGGATAAAAACGGGCAGATCCTTGAAGAGGGGATTACCGAGGCGGGGGCCATTTCTTCGTGGCTGGCGGCTGCCACCGCCCATGCCAACTATGGCGTACCGATGATTCCCTTCTACACCTTCTATTCAATGTTCGGCTTTCAGCGGATCGGCGATCAGCTGTGGGCTGCAGGGGACGCCAGGGCCAAAGGGTTTCTGATGGGCGCGACCGCCGGTCGGACGACACTGAACGGCGAAGGTCTGCAGCATCAGGACGGCCAGGCCCTGCTCTTTGCCTCGACCTTTCCCACCTGCCAGGCCTACGATCCGTCCTTTAGTTACGAGGTTGCGGTTCTGGTCCGCCAGGGGATCGAGCTGATGTTTGAACAGGGGCAGGATATCTTTTATTACATCACTCTGCAAAATGAGAACTATCACCACCCGGAAATGCCGCAAGGAGTGGAGGAAGGTATCGGACGCGGCATGTATCTTTTTCGCCAAGGGCAGGGGACAGGCCCGACCGTGCAGTTGATGGGCTCCGGCACCATCCTCCGCGAGGTTCTTGTCGCAGCCGATCTGCTGGCTGATGAGTTTGGCGTGCAGGCCGATGTCTGGTCTATCCTCGGGGTCAATCAGCTGCACCGGGAAGGCATGTTGGCCGAGGACTGGAATCGCTATCATCCTGAGGAACCCAAACGGCGCAGTTATGTCGAAGAAATGCTTGAGGGTCGCGAGGGACCGGTGGTCATCAGTAGCGATTATGTGCGGGCCTATCCGGAGCAGTTGCGGCGGTTTATCCATCGGCAATTGACGATTCTCGGCACTGACGGTTATGGGCGGAGCGATAGTCGAGCGGTGCTGCGGAAGTTTTTCAGAGTTGATCGGCACCATATTGCTATCGCTGCCCTGCAGGGTCTTGTAAATGAGGGGAAAATGGCCCCGGCAACAGTAGTTGAGGCCATGAAACGCTACGCGATAAACCCGGATGTACCAAGTCCGGTCTGTAGTTAATGAGGAGGTGAGAGCATGGCCATAGAAAAGATACGTATCCCTGATTTCGGTGATGTACAGAAGATTACTGTGGTTGAGGTCTTTATTGCCCCAGGCGACCAGATAGCCCTGGAGGCCTCGCTCATCGCTCTTGAGAGTGAAAAGGCGGTCATGGATATTCCTTCACCTTTTGCCGGAGTCATCAAAGAGGTGCTGATGAAAGCCGAAGATGTTGTCGGCAGCGGCGATATTATCGCCCTTATCGAAACCGCCGAGGTGGCTGTTGAGAAAGTCGAACCGGTCTTGCCGGTGGAGCATGCGACGACTGAAGTTGCGGCCGAGGAGAGCGGTCCGATAGCAGAAAAGACAGTGCAGCCCGACCAGTCTTCCCCTGCCCATGCCACCCCCTCGGTGCTGGCCTTTGCCCGTGAACAGCAGGTGGATCTTGCCGGAATGGTCGGCACCGGGCCCGGTGGAAGGATTTTGCGGGAGGACGTCTTAGCCGCACTAGCTGGGCCGGAAAAGCCGCAGCCGACCGGGAAAGTGCCGACTCCGCCGCAAAGACCCCTTGAAGATTTTAGCAAATATGGTCCGGTAGAAGAAGTAGCCCTGGGTCGTATCCAGAAGCTCTCCGGGCCGCATCTCCATAGCAGCTGGATATCCATTCCCCATGTTACCCATTTCGACGAGGCCGATATCACTGACCTGGAAAGGTTCAGGAAACAATTAAACACCGGCCTGCGCGAGGGGGAAGTCGCCTACAGTCCCCTGGTCTTCGTCATCAAGGCGGTGGCGGCGACTCTCAAGGCCTTTCCTGCCTTTAACAGCTCGCTTGTCCCCGGCGGCGAAAAACTGGTCCTGAAAAAATACTATCACCTGGGCATCGCCGTCGATACCCCGGGCGGTCTGATGGTGCCGGTTCTGCGAGATGCCGACACAAAGGGCTTTGGCGAAATTGCCGGGGAGCTCAAGAGGCTGAGTTCCAGTGCCAGGGCCGGCAAGCTGGCCATCCCCGACGTGCAGGGCGCGACGTTTACCATTTCCAGCCTGGGGGGCATTGGCGGTACCGGCTTTACCCCGATTGTCAACCAGCCGCAGGTCGCCATCCTCGGGCTGTCACGGAGTCTGATGAAACCGGTCTGGGACGGCCAGCAGTTTGTGCCGCGGCTGATCCTGCCATTCTCGGTCTCCTACGATCACCGGGTGATCGACGGGGCGGAGGCGGCGAGGTTCTGCCGGGCGCTCGGTCAAAATATAGAAGATCTGAAAAGAACCATGATATAAGGAGCAATGCATGAGCGAAACTGAGAAATATGATGTCCTGGTCCTGGGCGGGGGTCCCGGTGGCTATACCGCCGCTTTCCGGGCCGCCGACCTTGGCCTTAAGGTCTGTCTTGTCGAAAAACAGGAGCGCCTCGGCGGCGTCTGCTTAAATGTTGGGTGCATTCCTTCGAAGACCCTGCTACACGCCGCAACGGTCATCGAAGAGGCGGCCCACGCCTCCGAGTTCGGGGTCGATTTTGCCGCGCCGCAGGTGGATCTGGAAAGACTCCTGGCGAAAAAAAATGCGGTCATCGGCCAGTTGACTTCGGGGCTCGACGGTCTTTGTAAGGCAAGAAAAATCACTCGGCTGACCGGCAGGGGGACCTTTGCAAGCCCTTCTACCCTCGTGGTGACAGGTGCGGCGGGGGAAGAGGAAGTGCACTTTGCCAACGCCATCATTGCCACCGGTTCCAGGCCCTTTGCTTTGCCGAATATCCCCGCCGATCCACGCATCTGGGATTCAACTGCGGCCCTTGAGCTGACAATGGTGCCGAAACGGCTGCTCATCATCGGCGGCGGCATCATCGGTCTTGAGATGGCCCAGATCTACAGCGCCCTAGGTTCACAGATCACCATCGTCGAGATGCTTGAGCAGATCATCCCTCCGGCCGACAAGGACCTTGTCCAGCCGCTGTTTTTAAAATTAAAGAAACAGTACACGATTCTCACCAAGACCAAGGTCACCGAAATTTCCCCGACTGCCGATTGCATTGAGGTGAAACTTGAGGGCGCAGGTGCACCGGCGGGCGGGGAATTCGACGCGGTGCTGGTGGCGGTCGGCAGGCGTCCCAACACATCCGACATGGGCTTTGCCGAGATCGGTCTGCAGCTTACCGAACGGGGTTTTCTCAAGGTTAACGAGCGACAGGAAACCAATGTTGCCCATATCTATGGCATTGGTGACGTGGTGGGTGAACCGATGCTCGCCCACAAGGCCACCCATGAGGGCAAGGTCGCCGCCGAGGTCATCGCCGGCCATAATGCGGCCTTTACCCCGATGACTATCCCCTCCGTCGCCTACACCAATCCTGAGGTTGCCTGGATGGGACTGACCGAAAAGGAGGCGAAAGCGCAAAATATCGATTTCGACAAAGGCAAATTCCCCTGGGGTGCAAGCGGCCGGGCCCTCAGCGCCGGGGCGCAGACCGGGGTCACCAAGGTGCTGTTCGATAAGCAGAGTGGGCGGATAATCGGTGCCGGGATCTGCGGCATGAACGCCGGGGAGCTGATCCATGAAGCGGTGCTGGCCCTTGAGATGGGCGCCAATGCCGAGGATATCAGCCGGACCGTCCATGCCCATCCGACCCTTGCCGAAACCTTTGCCTTTGCCGCCGAGATTGTCGACGGCTCAATCACCGATGTCCTGCCGCCAAAGCAGAGATAGCCTTCTTGTCGGGCGACCCTCAAGGATTGCCCGGCCCTCTCTTTTTAGCCGCCGATGAACCTCACAAAAGAGCAGCAACGCATCATCAGCCATAGTGGCGGCCATGCCCGGGTCAGTGCGGTGGCCGGGTCCGGCAAGACCACGACGATGGTTGAACGGATCGGCCATCTGCTACGCCGGGGGGCCACCGCCGATAAGCTGCTAGTGTTGATGTTCAACAGGTCGGCCCGCGATTCCTTCGCCGAGTCGATGACCAGGAACCTCGGGGGCCTCGGTTGCCCTCTGCCGGAAGTACGCACCTTCCATTCCCTTGGTTTACGGCTGGTCAACAGTTTCACCAAGCGCGGGGCTCTGCCGGCCTTTCGCCTGGTGACCGAGGAGTATCACCTGGAACGCTTGGCGAGGCAGGTAGTCGGCGAGATATATAAGGAGGAGAATGAAGGCTGGCCGTCGGGTGAAGAAGTCGAGGAGTTTCTCACCTTTCTTGACCTTGCGAAAGGGACGGTGCTTGGCGTGGGTGAGGTGCTGGCGGGCTCGGGTTTGCCGGCCCGCTACGGCTATTTCGTCCGCGCCTTCGATCTTTTTGAAAGGGTTCGGCGAGAGCAGAAGATCCGCTTCTATGCCGATCTCATCCACGAACCGCTGATGGCGATGCGCGCCGACCCGGCACTCGCTGCCTGGGTTGCCGACCGGGTCGAACATATCATTGTCGATGAATATCAGGATATCAACGAGGCGCAGCAGCAGTTATTGAAAATTCTTGTCGGTCGGCGGGCAAAGGTCATGGTGGTCGGCGATGTCGATCAGTGCATCTACGAATGGCGAGGGGCGCAGCCGGAATATATCACCAAGAGATTCCAGAAAGATTTCCCCGGTCCTGCCAACTACCTCCTGTCCTACACCTTTCGTTACGGTCACGGGCTATCTCTTGCTGCCAATCACCTTATCGCCAACAACCGTAAACGTGACCGGAAATTTTGTGTGTCGCACCCGGTGACCCCTCATACGGTGATTTCATGCATTGAGGAAAAGGATAAATTTGTCGGCAAGCAACAGGGCAAATTGCAGCATCCGGTACTCACGGTGATCAGCGATTGGCTGGGGCAAGGCCGGACCCTTGCCGAGGCAGTCGTTCTGGTACGGCTTTTTGCCCAGAGTGTGCCGGTTGAACTGGCCCTCCTTGAAGCGGGCATTGCTTATCGGCTGGAGGGCAATAACCAGGTCTTCGACTGCCCGGAGATACTGGCGCTTACCGGATATCTGCAGCTTGTTAGCGGAACACTTGCGAGTGACGATCTGCCCGCCCGAACGGCAACCCTTCTGGCCATGCTGGCTCAGCCGCATATGGGACTGAAGCGTGAGGAGCTCGAGGTCCTGGCTCAGGCTATTGCCGAAAATCCTTCCTCCGCCCCGCAGATTCTCAGCAATTGGGCCGGCAGAGAGTTGCCCCCCTTCCTCAAGAAACGCTTTGCCGATACCGCGGAAAACTGGCGTCAGTTGTCCAGGACGCCGCACTCCGGTATGGCCGCAGGACTCCTGAAAACAATTACTGAAAAGCTGAAGCTCTACGATTTTTACGATACCTTCTCGGCTCGTAGTTCGACCGCTGAGAACCGAGTGAAGACCTGCCAGGCCTTTATCGACTTTGCCGCCGGGCAGCGGTTGACGGTTCCTGATTTACTGGCAAAGATTGCCGGCTTCCGGGCGGCGGGTCAGGGCCCTGCGGCTGGCAGTCTGCTCATTACCTCGGTGCACCGGGCCAAAGGTCTGGAGTGGCCCTTGGTCATCCTACCCGGTCTGGAAGAAGGCTCCTTCCCCTTTTACCGCGAGCAGGGGAGCGAGACAGCGGAGCTTGAAGACGAACGCCGCCTGTTCTATGTGGCGATGACCAGGGCGATTGAGCGGCTTGTGTTCATCCATCCCGCAGATGCTCGCTTTCGCCGCAGTATAGCCAAGGGCTGTGCGAAGTATCCAGGGCTGCCGTCTCGCGTCAGCCGCTTTCTTTATGAGGCAAACCCTGAAATTTCAGAGGATCTCGGCCAGGTTCTACACGGCCGGGCGCCAGGTAAAAAACGTGCACTTGGTGGAGCAGACAGAGGAATTGCCGAGGCCTATCTGAAGGCGGTGGGGAGCAGTGTGGAGCTGGCTACGCCTCAAAAGGAGCAAGCGCAGCCGGAGAGGGTTGCCGACAAAATCCTCGACATCGACGACATTGCTGAAGGGCTGCGGGTCTGGCACGGGATTTTTGGCACCGGAACGGTGCTGCAGGTCATGGACAGGAAACAGGGCCGGGTTAAGGTCGATTTCGACGATCATGGCAAGACTATCCTGCTGGTGGGCTATGCCAAATTGCAACCTCTCTGATCAGTAGCCTTGATCGGGCAATCATCGATGGAGACTGCCCCTGGCAGAAAACTTCTTCATTTGACGCCAGAAGAAAGAAAAAAAAGCAAAATTGGATGTCCTTTTGTCTCTTGTTCCGAGAGAGCTATATTTTAACAGCCAAGAAAAAGTTGCTAAACCATACTTGAATGGGTAGCATGCAACCTTTGGATTAGATGGATT
>JAHJLI010000248.1 GCA_018821785.1 Pseudomonadota bacterium | reverse complement strand
CCAGACCTGTTTTGCCCCAAAAAGTATTATGGCGCTTGCCTACGATACTGGCGGAGTAACCACTTCGACCGTAACGGTTCCTATTGTTGCGGCCCTTGGAATTGGTCTGTCATCCGCTGTGCCGGGCAGAAATCCGGCGGTTGATGGGTTTGGCCTGATTGCTTTTGCCAGCCTTTTCCCGATAATTACTGTTTTGGGATATGCGCAGTACGGCCAATGGTCTGCCGCCAGAACGTATAAAAAACATAAGGAGAAACGAAATGAGGTTTAAAGTCGTGCTGGCCTCGGTGAAAACTGCAATCACAGACACTGTAGTCGATGCAGCCAAGGCATCAGGCGCCACCGGTGCCACAATCATTCCCGCCCGGGGGACGGGCATCAGGGAAGCCAAAACATTCTTTGGACTTTCCCTTGAGGCGCCTACGGACATCATTATGTTTTTACTGGAAGAACATGTCGTTCCGACTGTTCTTGAGGCAATTTCGACGGCGGGCGAGTTCGATAAACCGGGAACTGGTATTGCCTTTGTTTTGCCGGTAGAATCAGTGGTTGGGCTGGAGAGTCAGGTAGAACGTTTTAAAAAAGAAGTTAAGGATCAATATTTTTAGTACCTTAGAAATTCGTTTCATGTTTTTTATAATCGAATTTCGTCAAGGTACTTATCCCGTTTATAGGGGTTAGAGCCTTGGAAATACTTTCGTGCGTGTATATTGAGTCGGCGTAATGTGAAAAGAGCAGCAGGAAAGCTGCTGAAAGAGAGGAAAAGATGACAACAACGCAAGCGAACATAATCCGGGGGCGGGATGTGATGAGCAAACAGATCACATCCATTGATGGCATGGCTACTGCAAAGGATGCCGTTATAAAAATGCGCACGGAAAAGGTGCAGTCTCTTCTGGTCAACAAACGGAATGAAAATGATGCCTGGGGACTGGTGACGATCCAGGATCTCATTACCGGCGTGTTGATCCCTGGGAAAAAAGCTGAAGATGTCAATGTCTACGAGATTATGACCAAGCCGATTTTTTCAGTCCAGGCTGATATGGATATTCGCTATATTGCTCGACTTTTACACAGGGTAAATTTGCGGCGGGCGCCGGTTGAAGAGAATGGACAACTTGTCGGGATGATTACCCTGTCGTCTCTTGTCATTGAAAACGACCTGTTTTTTTCGCCATAACAGCAAATTTCATGGCGATTAAGGGGCATAGCTTGGCGTAGTGCGGCTTTTATTTGGCCATTTACTTCAGGATATCTGACTGATATGGAAAACTCTACGGACAAAACTGTTCCGGCCATTCTGGTGGTTGATGACAACCCCGTTATCATCAAACTCCTGGAGGAACTCTTGCTCCGTGCTGCCTATCAGGTGACGGCTGTCTCTGGTGGTGAGGAGGCTCTGGAGAGCCTCAAGAATGCCAGAGCTGACCTCATTCTTCTCGATGTGGACATGCCGGGAAAATCAGGATTTGCGACTTGTGAAGCCATCAAGGGGAATCCACTCACAAAAGATATTCCGGTTATCTTCGTTACTTCCCGTGCTGAGCGTGGGGATATTGTCAACGGCTTTGAGGCAGGAGGCCAGGATTACATAATCAAACCGTTCACTCGTGCCGAGCTGTTGGCTAGAGTGCGCACTCACCTGACCCTGCGCCGAGTGCAGAAAGATTTGCAGGAAAGCGTTATCCGTTACCGTAATCTGTCCATCCTTGACGATCTCACTGGCTTTTACAATACCCGCTTTCTTTACCAGTCCCTGCAGGAACAGTTGGAAAAACACCCGGATCTTCCGCTTTCCGTAGTCTTCATCGATATCGACAGTTTTAAGATGGTCGTCGATACCCACGGCCACCTGAACGGCAGCAGCACTATCGCCGAACTTGCCGAAATCATCATGCCACTGTTGCCGGAGGGGTGTTACGGGGTAAGCTACGGAGGTGATGAATTCGTGCTGGTTTTGCCAGGCCATGACCGCACAGAAGGCGGACGGCTCAGTGAAATGATCCGTGTAGCAATTGAACAGGCAACTTTTCTGTCGTTTTGTGAATTGAACGTTCATATCACCGTCAGCAGCGGTATTGCAACTTACCCCGATGATGCTCGCACCCTTGAGGAACTGCTGGGCAACGCCGATAATGCCTTGTTTGAGGCCAAACGCCTTGGGAAGAATAAGGTCGTCCGTTTTTCTGAGATGACGAAAAGGCAACCACTCTGACAGGGACCTAACGCATTTTTTTCCATGAAGAAAAAGAGGTCGTGAAAATCATTCTGGATGACATTGCATCTGTGGTGTACACTTATGAGCTTCTGGGAATTATTGTAGGATTATAAATAATAGTTGAGTGTCTTACAGATTATTTTCGTTTATAAAAAACCAGAAAAAACCAGCGGAAGGCACTTATTCCCCCTGATGGGGTGTGAGTGTATTTGTATGAATCGATTTGCAATTACCGTATTTTTGCTCTGTTGCAGCAATGTCTTTATGACCTTTGCATGGTATGGGCATCTGCGGAATCATGCACATAAACCATGGATTATAGCAGCGTTGATCAGCTGGGGAATTGCCTTGTTCGAATATCTCCTGCAAGTGCCGGCCAATAGGGTGGGACATGAGATTATGCCGGTTGGGCAGTTGAAGATTCTCCAAGAGGTGATCACGCTTTTTGTATTTGTGCCTTTTTCCATCTTTTACCTGAAAGAAAAACTCTCCATGGATTATTTGTGGGCGGGTTGCTGTCTGCTGGGCGCTGTTTTTTTTCTGTTCCGGAGTAAGCTGTTCCCCGCTTAACAAGGTGCTGTTGCGGTTCGGCAAAGCATGGTATGGTCAGGCCTGCCATGCAATTGTTCTGGACTATCTGAAATATTTGTGCGGTTGCTGGTACATTGAGCGGCGGAATAAAGATCGAGGGACGGATGTAAGAATGGCTGAAAAATTGAGAAACGAGGGGGGCGAGGCCGGCAAAATGGGCCGAATCGGCAACCGGCCTTATTGGGTTCTGAGTCTGTCTATTGTTATCAGGGCTATGCATCTGGTTGGGGCCGCTGTAGTTTTGACATCCTTTCTTCTTGACGACATAGCTCGGCCACCGGCGTTTTATATGGTAATTGCCTTTGGTAGCGGCATAGTGTTACTTTTTACCGAGTGGATCAGGCACAGGCAGATCTGCCGGGAATTGGCAGGGGTATCGACCTTTTTCAAGGTCCTGCTGCTGGGCGCAGCATATCACGGGGTATTACCGGCGCGGGAGACCCTGTTGGTGGTTTTCTTCATGGCTTCGGTGGCTGCTCATGCACCGAAACTGGTCCGGCATAGACTTCTTTTCTAACGTACTCGGCAAAACAACTTTCTATGAACACCTTTTTGAGCAAGATATCGCAGCTCGATTTCATAAGCGATGTGATTCTTCTCTCCCTTCAGGGTGAGCTGCTTTTTCGTCGGCAGGCTGGTGTGTCTGGAATGTCGTCGGCGATTGACATAGAGCTTGAATTTTGGAACGCGATCATCGCCAATCTCGACCGGCCAGTGGCGGCTGAGTTAGTATTTAGTAAAGGGCGTTACTATCTGCATGCAACCGGCATCGGTTTCTTAATAGTCGGCATGGCGAACGAAAAAAGTCTTAAAAAAATCCGGGTCGCCTGTGCGAATGTGCAAGAAAAGCTGGTTGATCCAGAGATTTGCAGGAAAGTGTTGTTGAAAATGCTCACCGATGGAGAGGAAATGACAAAGCCGCACCTTGTCAACGCCCTCATTCCTCTGGCGGATGAGGAAGTCGCCCTTGGACTGCTTCCTGTTCTTCAACAGTGGAATATGTTCCACCCCGATGTTAAAGAAAAACTGCTGCTTTCTCTCTGCACGGTATTTGGCAAATGTTCGACTCATGCTGCTGTGCCGCCATTAAAAAAGATAATCCTGGCGTATTCTTCCAGCTCTAGCCAAGCCGGGAGAGATATCGAATCGGCAGCAAGACTGGCGCTCCGGCAGTCGGAGTCGGCTCAGCAGGGAAAAGCACGGCCGATAGCCAAGGAAAAAGCGGCACAATCCGACAATATTGAATTTCTTTCAGAGGGCAGCAGTCCGGAAGAGCAGCAGATCAAAGAACTACTGGGCCGAGACCAAAAACGTCAGGCGATTGCCCTCATCATGCAGCTGTTAACGAGCAATGCCAAGGCGAAACGTTTTCAAAAGGCTGAGCAATTGCGTGATTGGCTCTTGCAGATTGATTCCATGGCGCTGGTCGAGAGTATTCGTGCTGCAGAAATAATTGAGGAAGAAAAAAGCGCCTCAATCAGCAATGAATATCTGGTGATCTGGAAAAAACTCCTGGATATCCTTTCTCCTGAGGAGTTTGCTTCTCTTTACCATGCAATGACACCAAGGAATTACCCCGATGGTGAAATGGTTGTGAAACAGGGAGAATTGCTTCCCACCTTGTTTTTCGTCAATAGCGGGCACGTTCAGATGTATGCCGAAAGTCAGGGCCGGGAGATGCCACTCAAGCTCTTTGGGCCGGGCGAGATAATGGGTGGCGATATCTTTTTTGAAGCCTCGGTCTGGACGGTGAATGCAGTGAGTAAGGGCGCTTTCCTTTCCTTGCTGACATTGCAAAGGTTGCAAAGCCAGAAGGATAATTGTCCAGCCTTGCACTCAAAGTTGAAAGACTTTTGCACGCGATATATATCGCCCGACATTCTCTTCAAAAAGACCAGCCGGACCAGAAGGCACTCTGAGCGGAAGAAGGTGTCCGGCCGGGTAACCATTGAAATGCTCGATCAACATGGTAACGATGCCGGGTTGGCGGGCAAAGGGGAGCTTCTTGATCTTTCCCAGGGAGGTGTTGCTCTTAGTTTGCGTTTTACCAAAAAGAAAAACGCTGCCGCACTTTTAGGCCAAAAGATCAGGGTGAACATTCGCCCAGATGTTTCTACTGCACCGCTGCTGCGTATTGGAAAAGTCATGGCCGTACGGTGCCATGACTTTGTTGGCAGCGATTATTCCCTGCATATTCAATTTGAGAACGAACTCAGCAGTATGGAAATACAACAGGTGGTCGGTAAAGGCCTTTAGCTGTTTTTAACGGTGTTCTGGTTGATGCGCACTCAGATTGTTCATTCGCATGCAATTAAAGACTTCAAGATATCTTTGTCGATGCGCAGAAGTTCGATAATCTTATCTCGGGGACTGTCTGGTTGAATATTGACAATAATAGCCGGTTGCTCAGGCAAAAGAATGTGGTCGCAAGCCTTACCGGTAGCAATGTAGCCTACCTGGAAGTTTCCGAATTGCGAATGTACACCCAGCGCCTTCAGGTGCACAACCACTTTATTCATAGTTTCATCGTGGTGAATATCATCCCGACTGCACTGTATCCCTGCTACTTTATCCAACAGGTCTCTGAGGTCATCAAGTGATGAGGTGACTTGCCCCTTTGCCTTGGCGTAATCCTTTGAAGACACTCCTGTTGCTGTCGTATTAACTCCTGCCGGCGGTGGGTCATAATCGTTCGGCAAGACCAGGTCATCCAGCGTGTAGCCGGTGGTCAACTGTGATGTCTCGGGGGTATCCTTTTCATCTTCATCTTCGTCTTCGTTATAATCTTCATCATCGTCGGAAAACTGCGAGTCATCCGATTCATCTTTCATGCCTGCGGCTTTCATGATGATCGGTTGAAGTCCGCTGTTGATCGTGTCTTCACGCGGTGGGCAATCATTGCGAAGAAAAATTGTCGCCGCATCCCAGGTAAAAACTTTTAAAGCGGCGTCGATGCCTTTCAAATCACCGATTCGCGCATCCACCAGCTGGCCGTCGATGAAATGCAAAATACCACCTTGCTTCGACACTTTGTCAATGATCCGGATCGTACAGGTTTTAGTATCCATTTCCATAAACTGCAGAAAAACCGCTGGCGAAACATCATGCATGATACCTCCAGCCGCTTCCTCGCGCAGCGTATTCATGATAATGGCGACGAGTTCGTCGGTCTGGAAAGGTTTGCTGAGGTAGGCGATTATGTCGGTTGCGGCAGCCAGTTGTTGCATTTTTTCTCTGGGTACCCCGGAAATTATGATGATTGGGATATCGGGATATTCGTCACGAAGATGGTTGATAAGGCTCATCCCATCCATCCGCGGCATTATCAAATCGAGAATGACCAGAGAAAACGGCATTTTTTTGAGTTTTTTCACAGCATCGAAGCCATCGCTGGCGATGATTGTCGAAAAGTGTTCACGGTATGTCGCCAAATGTTGCTCAACGGCATACCGTAGTATCTGATCATCATCGACAAAGAGTATCTTTCTCAGCATGTTGATACTTGTTTGAGTGATTTACTCAAGGATCTCAAGAAGGGTGACAGAAATATTATCCCTGCCGCCTGCATCGTTGGCCATGTTAATAAGCATTTCAGCTTTAAGGGCGAGGGGTGCGGAAAATGCCAGTACCAGGAGGATCTCCTGATCGTCCACCATACCGTGCAGCCCATCGGTTGCAAGGAGATAGATATCTCCCGGGTGGGCCTGTCGGCTGGAGATATCGATGGTGAGTTTGGCGCTCATTCCGACAGCCCTCGTCAGGACGTTACGTAACCTGCTTGTATTTGCCTGGTGTTGGGTTATTATCCCAAGGTCGACCTGTTCCTGTACCATGGAATGGTCTCTGGTCAGCTGATCAAGATGACCATCGCGAAAACAGTAGGTACGGCTGTCGCCCACATGGCCGAGGACGATACTGTCCTGACAGAGGGTGAGAAGCTCCGCGGTGCAGCCCAATCCCCTATGCAATGGAGTGGCGGCGGCATGGGCTAGTATTCTGCTGTTTGCCAGAAGAAAGGTGTTCCGAACCAGCTCCATGGCTTTTTGCACGGCTACAGCCTCTTCGGTCGGGAAGCTCTGATTTACGGTTTCGAGGAAGAGGGTACTGGCTACATCCCCGCCGGCAACTCCTCCCATACCGTCAGCCACCATAAAGGAGCGTCGCACAATATCCGTCGCACACACATCCTCGTTACGGGGACGTTTCAAACCAGGGTCGGTTTTACTGCAGGCATTTATACGCATGTTTGGTTTCATCAGGGGTGAGGTTGTTGCGACACGGGGCCCGGATAGAGTTTCTCTAATAGACAGCCTTTTTTAGTACCTTATAGATTGTTTTCTTGATTTTTGGGAAGAAAATAATCTGTCTCAAGGTAGATATCCCGGCTTTCATTATGTTTGCCGAGATTAGTATATCACTTTTCAGTAATAAGTTACTCATAGAAAATCAAAGGATTTATGCTATGATTATTCTCAACCGCATGTCGCAGGCGGAATTGCCAATTTTTAGTCTTGCCGGATACCTTCCATGGAAACTGACCTTCCTCAATACTTAGGGAAAAAATACCAGCTGCTCGACCTTATCGGTACTGGTGGGATGGCAGAGGTATACCGGTGCAAGATGTCCGGTGCAATGGGATTTGAAAAACTCATTGTCGTCAAAAAACTCTTGTCACAGCTTGCCCATGATCCTGAGATTGTCGTTCAATTTATTGGTGAAGCACGACTTGCGGCGCTTCTTCAACATGAAAATATTGTCTGTGTCTATGATTTTGGCGAAATAAACGGCAATTACTTTATTGCCATGGAGTATCTGTTCGGCAAGGATCTGCATAGTATTAAGCAGAGAGCTGAGGAGATGGGCCTCCCCATGGGTGCTGAACTGGCCCTGTTGATCGCCGCAAAATTATGTGAGGGCATGGAGTATGCGCATTCGTTGCAAGATTTCCAGCAACGGCCACTCAATATCATTCATCGTGATCTCAGCCCACATAATATTTTCGTAACCTATGACGGCAAGGTCAAGATAATCGATTTTGGCATCGCCAGGGCCGAGTTGTTCGATAATCGTACAAAAGTTGGGATGGTTAAGGGAAAGATTTCCTATATGTCTCCGGAACAGCTCACTTGCGAAACGATTGATCGCCGTTCGGATATTTTTTCCATCGGTATCTTGCTCTATGAGATGCTCTGCGGCAAACGTATGTACAGCGGCGATACCGCAACTCTTATTCGAAAGTGTATACAGGTCGATTTTGAAAAGCCGGAAGTCCTTGTTCCAGGTCTCCATCCGGCAGTATGTCGGATTCTGGAAAGGGCTCTCGCCAAGAAGAGTAATGACAGGTATGAATCGTGCGCCCAAATGCGGGCCGATATAGAAGAATGCCTGTTCTGTATTACCGAGCGGCCGGCAACCGATAGTCTGCAAAAATATATTCTGCGGCTTTTCGCTCGGGAATTCGAAGAAGAAAAGAAGGGTATATACCCCAACACAGAAGAGCCGGTGCAAGGTACCATCGGCGGAAACACTGGAAAGCTTGTTCCTGAGAATCTAGCCTCGGAACACACCGCCAGCCTTCATCGGATGGCCCTCTATGCAGAGAACAAGACCGGAGCCGAGGCGGCGAATATTTCTCTTTTACCGCCGACCGATGCTTCCGCCTCATTGCCTGGCCGAAATCGATCAGAACGGTCGTTTCGCTGGTGGGGATATTTTTTAGCTGTGAGTTTAGGTTGTCTCGTCGTGGCTATGGTGTTTTGGGGCGGGGAACCGAGAAAAGAGCGGGAAAGTCCTGCCTTTGTAGCTGTGCCATCTCGGCTGAGCGATTCTTCTTCTCCGTCAAATACAGACCTGAAGATCGAACCTGAAACATCCGAAAGCGCAGAAAATCAAGAAGATGGTGTGCAAAGTCTGCTTGCTGAGGCCGACCTGGTCCTAGATGATAAACCCTCGAACAAGTCTGAGTTTGATGTGGCTCTCAACGCTTATCGCAAGGTGCTGGCTATCCAGCCGGATAACTCTGTTGCGCAGAACGGAATTCTCCGGATTGCAGAACAATATGGCACCTTGGCCGAACAGGCTACGAAGACAAATAATTTTTCTGAGGCGGGTGTTTACATCGAAAAAGGATTACTGGTAGCACCTGAAAATGGCCGATTACTCGCCTTGCAAATCAGACTGGCCGAGCAACGGCGAGATGCAATCAGGAAATTGGCCGACAAGGCCGAGGAGGCGCTGCAAAAGAATCAGCTGACCACTCCTGCCAATGATTGTGCCCATAAATACTATCTGAACATTCTGCACATTGATGGCAAGAACTCCCTGGCGATGAGGGGGATACAGAGAATCGCCGACAGATACGCGGAACTGGCGGAAGAGGCGTACCGCAACCTGAATATCGGCAAATCAAGGGAATATGTGCGGCAGGGATTGGCGGTGGCTCCGCAGCATCGGCATCTCCTGCAATTGCAAAGGGATCTGACCAGAAGCAAGCCGGGGATGTTTTTCAAAAGCCTGGAGAAGTCGATCAAACCGATCTTTAAATAAGCACTTCGGGCCCTCTGCAGGTTAGATACTGAGTGCTTTGTAATACTTGGCAGTTGTAAAAAAGAAAACCAGTCTGAGATATATCCCCTGACACATCCTGCGTCTGACGAACGGGATTCTTAATAATACCCCTCGCGGGAGTATAAGTCTCTTTACAAAGCCTCAGCTGCACAACAAGCAGTTACCATGGACTCGACCCGGCGCTCTTTAACCGAAAAATTTTTCCAGCAACCGGGTAAAAAACGATGTTTTCTGTGGCTTCAATGCAGCTGAGGGGTTGGGTTGGGTCGTTTTTGATGATGCACCCTTGCCTGATTGTAGTACATCCCGATATTCATTAACGTCGATGATGCGAGTTTTATCATCCTCATAGTCATCCGGATCATCTGCCTTTTTCTTCAACAAATCAGAACGATCAAAGACCAATTGATGTTTGCCGATAGTTATCACATCCTTATGGCGGAGGTTGTGAAGGGTGATTTTTGTACCATTGACAAAAGTTCCGTTGGTGCTGTCTAGATCGGTGAGAACAAAAGCCTTGGCAACGGATTCGATTTTGGCGTGGCTGCCGGAAACAGCCAGGCTGGCGATGACAATGTCATTGGAATTTTTACGCCCGATTGCACAGCTTTTACCATCGGCAAGTTTATACTCCAGGATCTTTTTATCTTTTGAGCTCAGGATAATAATCGGCATGTCGGTCCTCTCCCTCTGGTAGTGTCTCCTTTCTAGCCGGGCATCGGGGCGGGCGCTGAGCAAGGCCGCAACCCGAGTTTTTCCAGCAGTCAATTTTTCAGAATAGACAGTATGTTACCCTGGAAAGGTAAAAAGTCAACCGGGGACTTGCCTCCTTGGTTCTGGGCAACAACTTTCTTGTGATTTTCCCCCTTGACATCGTGTCGGCAGTTTATATTTTTTATCCCATTTATCGGATGTTCCCTTTTTAAAAATGAAGATTACCGATAAAAATCAGTCACATAGTCGTTTTTT